>NZ_JBXAFT010000002.1:0-504951 GCF_058793415.1 Rhodoferax sp. MLSD5-FHT05B10
GACCCGGGCCGGTCGCCGCGGAGTACAGCCATGCACTGGCTCGCACTGCAGCCCACGCCTGAGGCCCCCCACGCCCCGCTGGCCGACGCGCCCACCGCCTGGGCGTGGTGGGCCTTGCAGTTCACGCCGCAGGTGGCGTGCGTGGAAGACGCGCTGGTGCTGGAGGTGTCGGCCAGCGCACGCCTGTTTGGCGGCCACTCCGCCTTGCTGGCGCAGATATTTTCCGAAAATGGGCCGCTGGCCGGCGTGGAATATGCGCAAGGCGCTACATCTTTGGTAGCAATGGGGCGCCTGCGCTGCGCCAGCCAGGCCCTGCCACCCGACGCCTTGCCCCTGCACACCCTGGGCGCCGCCCGGGCGCACCTGCCCACGCTGGCGCGTCTGGGGGTGCGCACCTGGGGCCAGTTGCGGGCGCTACCGCGGGGCGGGCTGGCGCGGCGTTTTGGGGCGCCGCTGGTGGATGCGCTGGACCGTGCGTATGGCGAGCGACCCGAGACCTATGCCTGGCTGACCCTGCCGCAGGTGTTTGATGCCCCACTGGAGCTGGCGGCCAGCGTGGAGTCGGCCCCGGCGCTGCTGTTCGGCGCCAGCCGCCTGCTGGCGCAGCTGCGGGTGTGGCTGCAGGCGCGCCAGCGTGGGGTGCTGGCGCTGGAGCTGTTGTGGGAGTTGGATGCCCGGCGCGCCAACGCTCAGTATGTGGATGCCCACCACAGCGGGGGCGCACAGGGCCGCCTGCTGCTGCGCACCGCCGAGCCCACGCAAGACATGGGGCACCTGCAGCGCCTGCTGGCCGAGCAGCTGGCGCGCGTCACGCTGCCGGCACCGGTGCTGTACCTGCGTCTGCGCTCCCTGCAGACGCAGGCCCTGGCGGGCGAGAGCGCCAGCCTCCTGCCCGACGCCGTGCGCCAGGGCGACAGCCTGCACCAGTTGCTGGAGCGCCTGAGCGCCCGTCTGGGCCCGCAGCAGGTGCGCTGCGCCACGGCGCTGGCCGACCACCGGCCCGAGCGCATGCAGCGCTGGCAGGCCACCGCCGATGCCGCAGAGTCGGGAGGTGCTATCAAATCAGGAGCTGTCTGCGCAAGTAATACGGATGCTTCCGGTGCAAATGATGCTCAAAATGCGGTGCTCTATCCCACCTGGCTGCTGCCGGTGCCCCAGCGGCTGGCGGTGCAGCAGGGCAGCCCCCAATACCAGGGACCCTTGACCCTGCTGGCGGGCCCGCAGCGGCTGGAGGCCGGCTGGCTGGAGGGCGCCACCCACTGCGCCCTGCGCGACTACTTCGTGGCGCGCAGCCCGGTGGCCGGGCTGGTGTGGGTGTACCGCGAGCGGCTGGCCGGGCAGGGCGACGGCTGGTATCTGCACGGGCTCTTTGCCTGAGCCGGCGCGCGCCGGCACCCGGGCAATGCCAGAATACGTCCATGTCGAATCCTCCTGCCCCCGAATCCGCACCCGAGCCCGCGGCCCAGCCCCGCAACCCCTTGCACGGCCTGACGCTGGAGGCCATCGTCACGGCGCTGGTGGCGCACTACGGCTGGGCCGGGCTGGGCGAGCGCATACCGGTGCGCTGCTTCACGCAGGACCCCAGCATCGGCTCGAGCCTGAAGTTCCTGCGTAAGACCCCCTGGGCCCGCGAGAAGGTGGAGGGGCTCTACCTTTTCATGCTGCGCGAGGCGCGCCGCAAGGGCTGAGCCCGGCAACCCCGGCGAATTCGTGTCCAATAGCGGCATGGAATCACCCAACACCACCGACCAGCGCCTGACCGATCTGGAGATCAAGGCCAGCTTCACCGAAGACTTGCTGGATTCGCTCAACCAGGTCATCGTGCGCCAGCAGCAGGAAATCGACCTGCTCATGCGCGAGGTCCGCCAGCTGCGCCAGTACCTGCCCGACAGCGGCGCCGCCGCGCCGGGCCGTGCCAGCGACGAACTGCCCCCGCATTACTGAACCCCGTGAACTGCAAAGACCTGTGCCATGGATGTTGATTCCCTGGAATCCGTCGAATCGTTTGACGCCAAAGACAACAGCGCCGAGCCGTCCAAGAAGCTCAACCGCTGGGTAGCCATCACGGTGGCGCTGCTGGCCACCTTCATGGGCATCTGCAAGGTCAAGGACGACAACATTGTCCAGACCATGCAGCAGGCCCAGGCCAGCAAGCTGGACCACTGGAACTTCTACCAGGCCCGCAATATCCGCGAAGAAGTGGCCAAGGGCACGCTGCTGCAGCTGCGGCTGGCGGCGCCGTCCCAAGCCGGCGCGCAGCGGGCCAGCTATGACAAGGCCATTGCGCAGTACGAACAGCTGGTGGCCGAGCAGATCACGAAGAAGGAAGAGCAGAAGGCCCTGGCCGAACAGGACCAGCGCGACTACGACGCCGCCAACTTCTGCGACGACCAGTTCGACCTGTCGGACGCGCTGCTGGCCATTGCCATCTCGCTGTTGGCCGTCACGGCGCTGACCCAGTTCTGGTGGCTGTACGGGCTGGCTTTGGTGCCCACGGGCTTTGGCCTGCTGATGGGGTTGTCGGGCCTGGCCGGCTGGGGCATTCACCCCGACGCGCTCATCCGCCTGCTGTCGTGACTTAACGCGCTGGCGGGGCGGCAGGCTGCAGGTCCACCTGGTCCAGCCGCACAAACACAAAACCCCGGCGCAGCAACTGCAGCAGGCCGGTGGACAGGCCCTCGGCCGAGTCCGAGGCCGGCTTGTTCATGTGGGCAATGATCACGTCGCCCGCCTTCACGTGCTGCAGTCGTTCTTCGATGGCTACCTTCTTCAGCGTGGCGCCGGAATCGGCGTTGACGGAAAAGCCGGCAATCCTGTAGCCCAGCTTGCGGATTTCATCCATGGCCTGCGGGTCGTACTCGGCCGTGGCGCCGCGGTACCAGCGGGGTGCCACGCCGGTCACGGCCTCCACCGCGCGGGCGCCCTCGGTCACCTCGCGCCGCAGGTGGATGATGTCGGGCTCGCCCGCAATGCCGTACACCTTGCGGCCCGCGCCTATGACGGCCGGGATGTGGTTCTCGCCATGGTCTTCCACATCCAGCAGGTCCAGGTTCGCCTTGATGACGGAAACGCCATACGGATTCTTGTCCAGCCACTTCTTGGTGGCAAAAATGGTGGCCGGTATGCGGTTGCGCACCAGGAACTGGATCAGGTCGTCATCGTATTGGCCTGTGCACGCGTCCAGCGTCAGCGCCACGCGCGACGGGTTGGCCGCTTGCGGCACCAATTGGTCATGCAGCTCGATGGGGCGTGGCTGGGCGAAGGCCAGGGCCTGTGCCAGCAGCAGCGCGGCAAAGACAAGAACAGGTTTCATGTGGGTTAGTGTGGGGCAAAAATAAACCCCGCCCAGGAGGCCCGGGCGGGGTTGGTGCGGGAGGCCTTACCGGGAATTACTTGGCCGGTGCGGCAGGGGTAGCCGGTGTTGCAGGCGTTGCCGGAGTGGCGGGGGTTGCCTTCTCGGCGCGCTTGGCTTTCTTGGCCTTGCGGGCAGCCGCGCGGTCCTTCTTGGCTTGTGCCTTGTCAGCCTTCAGTTGGGCCTTGTCGGCCTTGATGACAGCGGGTTCAGCCTTGGCAGCCTTGTCGGTAGCCATTTTTTCCTTGTCTGCCTTTACCGCGGCCTTGTCGGCAGCAACGGCACCCGTCTTGGCAGCCGCAGCGGCGGGCGCTGCCGGCGTGGCGGGCGTTGCCGGAGCCTGGGCAAAAGCACCGACGGAGAAGAAACCAGCGATCAGGGCAGTAGCAGTCAAAGTCTTGAAGTTCATTGTCGTCTTTCAAAGTGGTTGTTGAGACACTTCCACAACGAGGGCCGGTGCAACTGAGTTGACGGCGCAACACCCATCCCTCTGTAAAGATATGTAACGCTGGCCTGCCGCTGCGTTTGCCGGCATGATGTGCACATAAATAAATAACAGGGTGGTGGTCAGGGATGGCGACTCTTATTCCTTCTATGGGTGCGTGCGTGTCACGCATGACTGGCGGCGAGCGCAGGCTGGCCGAGCGGCTCGAACAAAAACTCGACGACGATTACCTGCTCTGGTACGACGTGCCGGTAGGCCCCAGGCATTCGCACCCCGACTTTGTGGTCATGCACCCGCGCCGCGGCATCCTGGTGCTGGAGGTGAAAGACTTCAAGCTCGGCACCATCCTTCGGGCAGACAAAGACACCTGGGAAATCCTGGGCGACGCAGGCCCCAAGAGCGTGCTCAACCCGCTGGAGCAGGCCCGCCAATACGCCCACCAAGTGGTGCACGCACTGGAGCGCGACCCGCAGCTGGTGCAGGGCGAGGGCCGCTACGCGGGCAAGCTGGCCTTTCCGTGGAGCTACGGCGTGGTGTTGCCCAACATCACGCGCAAGCAGTTCGAGGCGGCCGAACTGCAGCACGCCCTGGAGCCCCACCGCGTGGTGTGCCAGGACGAAATGCTGGAGAGCGTAGGCGCCGAAGACCTGCAGAGCCGCCTGTGGGACATGTTCCCCCACATGATGCTGGGCGCCATGTCCTTGCCGCAGCTCGACCGCGTGCGCTGGATCATGTTCCCGCAGGTGCGCGTACAAACCCAGGGCGCCCTGTTTGACGACAGCGATGCCGAGGCCGAGCTGCCCAGCATCATGCGCGTGATGGACCTGCAGCAAGAACAGCTGGCCCGCAGCCTGGGCGACGGCCACCGCGTCATCCACGGCGTGGCCGGCTCGGGCAAGACCATGATTCTGGGCTACCGCGCCGAGTACCTGGCGCAGGCCAGCACCGCCAGCAGCAAGCCCATTCTCATCCTCTGCTTCAACGAGCCGCTGGGCGTGAAGCTGGCCAGCGTGATGGACGCCAAGGGCCTGGGCGACCGGGTGCACGTGCGCCACTTTCACAAGTGGTGCTATGACCAGCTCAAGTATTCAGGACAGGCCATGCCGCCCCAAGGCCCCGGGTTCTCGGACGAACTGGTGGAGCGCGTCATCCGCGCCGTGGAGCGCAAGCAAATCCCCAGTGGGCAGTACCAGGCCATCCTCATCGACGAAGGCCACGACTTCGCCCCCGAGTGGCTCAAGCTGGTGACGCAGATGGTGGACCCCACCACCAACAGCCTGCTGCTGTTGTATGACGATGCGCAGAGCATCTACGAGCGCTCGCGCAGCAAGCAGTTCAGCTTCAAGGGCGTGGGCGTGCAGGCGCAGGGCCGCACCACCATCCTGAAAATCAACTACCGCAACACCAAACAAATCCTGCAAACCGCCAGCCTGGTGGCCAGCGACTTGCTCACCGCGGACGACAAGGACGACGACGGCATCCCGCTCGTCAAACCCATCAGCTGCGGGCGCGAAGGGCAGGAGCCCATCATCCTCAAGCTCCCCAGCCTGCGCGACGAGGCCTATGCCATTGCCGGGCAGCTGAGCGCCGCCCACCAGGAAGGGCACGCCTGGGGCGACATGGCCATCCTGTGTCGCAACAGCTTCACCATGGAGCTGTGTGCCAAGGCGCTGCAGCAACGCAAGCTGCCGCACAAGGTGCGCCGCGGCACGGGAGACTTCGTTCCCCATGGCGACCACATCCACATCATGAGCATGCACGTGAGCAAGGGGCTGGAGTTTCCCGTGGTGGCGCTGCCCGGCGTGGGGCACATGCCCGCGGCGGGCGAGGACGAAATGGAAGCGGCGCGGGTGTTTTATGTGGCGGCGACCAGGGCGACGCAGCGGCTGGTGGTCACGGCGAGTGGGGCGGGCGGGTTTGGACAGCGGTTGGCAGCTTGATGGATCTTGGCCCGGCCAACAACAACCAACTATTCAGCGCACTCCAATCCTTCCAGTCAAACCGGACATCTGCGGCCTCCTGCGTTCCCGGCTGGGAGCAGCCGGCACGCAAGCCCTGAGTGGACATCGATTGGTTTGAAAGGTGCTATGCAATTCATAGCTGCCTACGCAGTGTTGGAGAGGGCTAGCAAAAGTATTTAACGCCACCCACGATGCCAGCCATGGCTTGGGTGGTGCCAGCCCCAGCCATAGCGGTCGTGGTACTGCCATACATAACCCGGCCCGGGAATGGCATAGGTGGGGGCCACGTAGACCACGCCGGGGGGCGCGGTATAGACGGGGCCGCCATAGCCTGGTTCATAGCCGACGGGTGCCACCACACAGCCTGCAAGGGCCACCGTGGCGCAGGCTGCAGCAATGTAAGCGGAGGGTGAGAATTTCATGGTGATGGTCCTAGTGTTGGGCAAGGGTGTTTGCGACCCTTGTTCAACGCCAGCCACGGCGCCAGGACGACCGGCCACGGTAAAGCTGCTGCAAACCTGGTGTTCCAAAAGTAACAGGCCGCGCGCCACACGGTGCGGGTTGCGGGCTTCGCGTGCCATGCCTGCCAACCCATAACGGAGATAGCAATGTTCAGTCACGTGATACTTGGCGTCAACGACCTCGAGGCCTCCCGCAAGTTCTACGACGCCCTGCTGGGCACGCTCGGCATCAAGCCCGGTGTGTACAACCACAACGGCGTGGTGGGCCGTTACTTTTATCGCACGTCCACCGGCTCGTTTGGCATCACCACGCCCCTCAACGGTGAGCCGGCCACGCATGGCAATGGCAGCACCATCGGGTTCAACATGGCGTCTCCTGAGCAGACGGACGCCTTTCATGCAGCAGGCGTTGCCAACGGTGGCTCCACCTGCGAAGACCCGCCCGGCTGGCGCGACGGCGCGGTCGGCAAGCTGTATCTGGCCTACCTGCGCGACCCCAGCGGTAACAAGCTTTGCGCGCTGCACCGGCCAGCCAAGTAGCACGCGTTACGGCGCGCTGGCGGCGCTGCGGGCGTTGCGCTGCTGCATGATGCGGTAGAGGTTGCCCTCGATCCAGTCGGCCAGGCTGTCGACTTCGTGGGCCACTTCGGTCCCCATGGGCGTGAGGCTGTATTCCACATGGGGCGGCACCACGGGGTAGGCGGTGCGCAGCACGAAGCCATCGGCCTCCAGGGCCTGCAGCGTCTGGGCCAGCATTTTTTCACTCACGCCACCCACCTTGCGGCGCAGGTCGCTGAAGCGGTAGGTCCCCTCCAGCAGGGCGACCAGCACCAGTACGCCCCAGCGGCTGGTGACGTTTTGCAGAACCTGGCGGGACGGGCAGGCGACGGAGAACAGCTCTCCGCGCCGCTTCTTGGGCGACATGGCCATGTATGTACTTACCTTTTTGTGCGTACTTACTAAAAGTTTGCGTGTTGCCTATTATCGCGGCCTGTCTGTTTCTTTACAAGGAGGTCCTCCATGATCGCTGTTACCGGAGCCACTGGCCAACTGGGCCGTCTCGTCATTCAGGAACTGCTGCGCAGCGTGCCGGCAGCCCACGTCGTTGCGGCCGTACGCACGCCGGCCAAGGCGCAGGATCTGGCCGCCCTGGGCGTGCAGGTGCGCCAGGCCGACTACGCGCAGCCCGCCACACTGCAGGCTGCCTTTGCGGGGGTGGACAAGCTGCTGCTGATCTCGTCGAGCGAAGTGGGCCAGCGCGCCCCGCAACACCGCGCGGTGATTGACGCGGCCAAAGCTGCCGGTGTGAAGCTGATCGCCTACACCAGCCTGCTGCACGCAGACACCTCGGCACTGGGTCTGGCTGCCGAACACAAGGAAACCGAAGCCGCACTGCGCGCATCGGGCGTGCCGTTCGTGCTGCTGCGCAACGGCTGGTATGCCGAGAACTATGCCGGCACCGCGCCCACCGCCGTGCAGCACGGTGTGGTGATGGGCAGCGCCAAGGACGGACGCATTGCCGCCGCTGCGCGCGCCGACTACGCGGCCGCCGCCGCCGCCGTGTTGGTGCGCGACGGGCAGGCTGGCAAGGTGTACGAGCTGGCGGGCGACACGGCTTTCACCCTGGCGGAGTTCGCTGCCGAGATTGCCAAACAGTCGGGCAAGCCCGTGGCCTATGTGGACCTGCCGCAGGCCGATTACGCAGCCGCGCTGGTGAAGGTGGGCCTGCCCGAGGGCTTTGCCGCGCTGCTGGCCGACTCGGATGCCGCAGCAGCCAACGGCGGTCTGTTTGACGACAGCGGCCAGCTGGGCCGGCTGATCGGGCGCAGCACCACGCCCATTGCCAGCGTGATTGCTGCCGCGCTGAAAGGCTGAGTCTCAGGCTCTCAGCAGCCGCCCGGGCTGAACCGTTCCAACGCCTGGCGTGCAGGAGGCACGCCGGGTGTCACAATCCGCACGAAACATACGGAGTGCAACATGGGTGCGGAACAGCAAATCAAGAATCTGGGTCTGGAGCTTCCTCCGGCCAGCGGGCCGGCCGGCAACTACGCTCCGGCGGTTCGGACCGGCAACCTGCTGTACCTCGCGGGCAAGGCGCCTTCGCCCGTGAACGGCGTTGCGCCCAAGGGCAAGCTCGGGCGCGAGTTTTCCACGGCAGACGGCTATGCATTTGCGCGCTCCGCGTGTCTGGAAGTGCTTGCGGCGATCAAGGCCGCATTGGGCTCGCTCGACCAGGTTGCGCAGGTGGTGGACCTGCACGGTTCCATCAACGCGGTGCCGGAGTTCGAAGAACACGCCCAGGTGCTGGACGGCGCGTCCGATCTGCTGGCCAGCGTCTTTGGTCCGGCCGGCGTGCATGTGCGCTCGGTGGTGGGGGTGAGTTCGCTGCGCAACGGCGTGCCGCTGACGCTCAAGGTCCTCGTCGAGGTCAAACCGTAGTTCTTTTTTTCCGCCAGAATGGGCGCATGAACACACTCTCTGCCTACCCCATCACCCGCAAATGGCCGGCGCAGCACCCCGACCGGCTGCAGCTGTACTCTCTGCCCACGCCCAACGGCGTGAAGGTGTCCATCTTGCTGGAAGAAACCGGCCTGCCGTACGAACCGCACCGGGTCGACTTCGAGACCCACGACCAGCTCTCGCCCGAGTTCCTCTCGCTCAACCCCAACAACAAGATTCCCGCCATCCTGGACCCCAACGGCCCCGGCGGCAAGCCGCTGGCGCTGTTCGAGTCGGGCGCCATTCTGTTGTACCTGGCCGAGAAGACCGGCCAGTTCCTGCCGCAGGATGCGGCGGCGCGCTACGAAACCATCCAGTGGCTGATGTTCCAGATGGGCGGCGTGGGCCCCATGTTCGGGCAGCTGGGCTTCTTCCACAAGTACGCCGGCAAGGACTATGAGGACAAGCGCCCGCGCGACCGCTACGTGGCCGAGAGCCGGCGCCTGCTGGGCGTGCTGGACCAGCGCCTGGCCGGCCGCGCCTGGATGATGGGCGAGGACTACACCATTGCCGACATCGCCATCTTTCCCTGGGTGCGCAACCTGTTCGGGCATTACGGTGCCGGCGATCTGGTGGGCGCGCAGGACTTTGCGCATGTGCAGCGCGCACTGGCGGCGTTTGTGGCGCGCCCGGCGGTGGCGCGCGGGCTGGCCATACCGGCCTGACACACCATGCCACCACCGTCTGACCCCAACGCGTCCGCCTACCTGGAGAACCGGGCCCTGCTGATGCTGCTGGCGGCCGTGTCGCTGGCGATGGGCTGGATTCTGCTGCCGTTCTACGAGGCCATCCTGTGGGGCTTCATCATCGCGCTGCTGTTCACGCCCCTGTACCGCTGGCTGCTGCCGCGGTTGAAGTCCCGGCGCAACGCCGCCGCGCTGCTGACCCTGCTGACCGTGCTGGTGGTCGTCGTCCTGCCGCTGGCCCTGATTGCCACCACGCTGGCGCGCGAGGCGGCGCTGCTCTACCAGCGCGTGCAGGCCGGCGAGTTCAGCCCCACGCTGTACCTGCATGGCGTGTTCGACGCGCTGCCCGCCTGGGCCCTGTGGCTGCTGGAGCGTTTCGGGCTGGCCGACTTCGATGTGCTGCAGCGCCGCCTGAGCACGGCCCTCATGCAGGGCAGCCAGTTCATGGCCACGCAGGTGCTGAGCGTGGGGCAGAACACCTTTAACTTTGCCGTCAGCGCCGGCATCACCCTCTACCTGGCGTTCTTCCTGATCCGCGACGGCGACGCCGTGGGCCGCAGCGTGCTGCAGGCCATTCCACTGGCGCCCGCGCACAAGCGGGAGCTGCTGGACAAGTTCACCACCGTCATCCGCGCCACCGTCAAGGGCAACCTGCTGGTGGCGGCGGTGCAGGGGGCGCTGGGCGGCGTGGCGTTCTGGTTCCTGGGCGTCAGCGGTGCGCTGCTGTGGGCGGTGCTCATGGCCTTTCTGTCGCTGTTGCCGGCGGTGGGGGCCGGGCTGGTGTGGGTGCCGGTGGCCGGCTACTTCTTCGTCACGGGCGCCCTCTGGCAGGGCGTGGCGCTCACGGCCTGGGGCGTGCTGGTGATCGGCCTGGTGGACAACCTGCTGCGCCCCATGCTGGTGGGCAAGGACACGCGCATGCCCGACTACGTGGTGCTGATCACCACCGTGGGCGGCATGGCGGTGCTGGGCATCAACGGCTTTGTGGTCGGCCCCACCATTGCGGCCATGTTCATGGCGGTCTGGCAGCTGTACGTGTCGACCCGGTCGCGGCGCTAGGCCACGCCGCCTGCGCGGGGCGCGGGCCTGTTCGGGCGGGCGTGCCATGGATATACTGTTGTTTTATACAGTATTTTCATGGAGCCCACCGACCCTCTTCCGGCCTACGCCGAGCTGCACTGTCTCTCCAGTTTCAGCTTCCAGCGCGGCGCCTCGCAGCCCGATGAACTGGTGGAGCGGGCCGCGGCGCTGGGCTACCGTGCGCTGGCCATCACCGACGAATGCTCGGTGGCCGGCGTGGTGCGCGCGCACGAGGCGGCGCGCCCACGTGGCCTCAAGCTGCTGCTGGGGGCGGAGTTTGCCGTTCCCCTCCCGGGTGCGGATGCGGGCTTTACCGTCGTGGCCCTGGCGCACCACCTGCAGGGCTGGGGCCAGCTGTGCACCTTCATCACGGCGGCGCGCCGGGCTGCGCCCAAAGGCCGGTACCGGGTGGGCTGGCACAGCGCGGCCGACCACGCGCTGTGGGCGCAGCTCGGCGGTTGCGAGATCCTGCTGGCGCTGCCGCTTGCGATTGCTTTTGAAGCAGCCTGCGCCCTCATCGCGCGGGCCAGAGGCCTGTTTGGCTCCCATGTCTGGCTGGCTGTGACCCAGCATCTGGGGCCCGACGATGCCGTGCAGCTGCACCGCCTGCTGCAGTTGTCGCGCCACACCGGCGTGCCGCTGGTGGCCACGGGGCACGTGCACATGCATGTGCGCTCGCGCAAGCCCCTGCACGACGTGCTCACCGCCGTGCGGCAGGGGGTGCCGGTGGCGCAGTGCGGCTTTGCCCTGCAGCCCAACGCCGAGGCGCACCTGCGCTCCCGCGCGCGGCTGGCCACGCTCTACCCGCCCGAGCTGCTGGCCAACACGCTGGTGGTGGCTGACCGCTGCCATTTCAGCCTGGAGGAGCTGCGCTACCAGTACCCGCGCGAGGCGGTGCTGCCCGGCCACACCCCGGCGCAGACGCTGCGCCAGTACACGCTGCAGGGCGCACAGGTGCGCTACCCGCAGGGCATGCCGGCGGCGGTGCAGCAGCAGGTGGAGCACGAGCTGGCGCTGATTGCCGAGCTGCGCTACGAGATGTATTTCCTGACCGTGCACGACATCGTGCGCTTTGCCCGCAGCCAGGGCATCCTGTGCCAGGGCCGCGGCTCGGCCGCCAACTCGGCGGTGTGCTACTGCCTGGGCGTGACCGAGGTGGACCCGTCGCGCAGCCAGCTGCTGTTCGAGCGTTTCATCAGCCGCGAGCGCAACGAGCCGCCCGACATCGACGTGGATTTCGAACACCAGCGGCGCGAAGAAGTCATCCAGTACATCTACGCCAAGTACGGCCGCGACCGGGCCGCGTTGACGGCCGTCGTCATCAGCTACCGCCCGCGCAGCGCCCTGCGCGACGTGGGCCGCGCGCTGGAAATACCCGAGGCGCTGATTGCCGCGCTGGCCAAGGAGCACCCCGGCATGTACAGCCGCGAGGTGCTGGCCGAGCGCCTGCAGTTTGCTATCGAAAAAGTAGCTGTTTGCGCAGAAGACACGGGCGCTGCAGGGCTGAAAGGCTCTGAAATACCGGATGCGCGCCGCCTGCAGCTGTGGCTGGACCTTGCGCGCCAGCTGCAGCGTTTTCCGCGCCACCTGAGCCAGCACGTGGGCGGCTTTGTGCTCACCCAGGGCCCGCTCACGCGGCTGGTGCCGGTGGAGAACGCCGCCATGCCGGAGCGCTCCATCATCCAGTGGGACAAGGACGACCTGGACGCCGTGGGCCTCCTGAAGGTGGACGTGCTGGCCCTGGGCATGCTCAGCGCCATCCGCCGCTGCCTGAACCTGGTGGGCCAGTGGCGCGGCACGCCCCTGCGCCTGCAGGACATTCCCGCCGAAGACCCCGCCACGTACGCCATGGTCTGTCAGGCCGACACCGTGGGCGTGTTCCAGATTGAGAGCCGCGCGCAGATGAGCATGCTGCCGCGCCTCAAGCCGCAGTGTTTCTACGACCTGGTGGTGCAGGTGGCCATCGTGCGGCCCGGCCCCATCCAGGGCGGCATGGTGCACCCCTACCTGCAGGCGCGCAAGCACCCCGACCAGGTGGTGTACCCCAGCCCGGCGCTGGAAAAGGCCCTGGAGCGCACTCTGGGTGTGCCCATTTTCCAGGAGCAGGTGATGCAGATCGCCATGCTGGCGGCCGACTTCTCGGCCGACGAGGCCGACGCCCTGCGCCGCTCCATGGCCGCCTGGAAGCGCAAGGGCGGCGTGCACGTGTTCTACGACCGCATGGTGGGCGGCATGCTGAAAAACGGCTACACGCAGGAATTTGCCGACGCCCTCTTCAAGCAGATGGAGGGTTTTGGCGAATACGGCTTCCCCGAGAGCCACGCCGCCAGCTTTGCCCTGCTGGTGTACGTGAGCAGCTGGCTCAAGTGGCACGAGCCCGCCTGCTTTCTGGCGGCGCTGCTCAACAGCCAGCCGCTGGGTTTTTACGGCCCGGCGCAGCTGGTGCAGGACGCCCGCCGCCACGGCGTGACCGTGCGTGCCGTGGACGTGGCGCACAGCGACTGGGATTGCACCTTGGAGACCATGGCGTCAGATCACCGCCTTGTGCCGCAAGGTGCGTGCTCGGCCTCCCTCACTTCAGGGCGTCCCCAGCCCGCCGTGCGCCTGGGCCTGCGCCTGGTCAGCGGCTTGGCGCAGGCCGTGGCCCTGCGCATTGCCGGCGAACGCGCGCGCGCGCCCTTTGCCAGCACCCAGGACCTGGCCCTGCGCTGCCGCCTCGGCGAGGGTGATCTCAAGGCCCTTGCCAGTGCCGACGCGCTGCAGTCGCTGTCGGGCCACCGCCGCCAGCAGGTGTGGGACGCCTCGGCCCTCAAGCCCGCGCCGGCGCTGTTGCAAGGCGTTCCCATCGACGAAGACCCCCTGCGCCTGCCTGCGGCCGGCGAGGGTGAAGAGGTGGTGTTCGACTACGCCGCCGTGGGCCTGACCCTGCGCCGACACCCGTTGGCGCTGCTGCGGGCGCAACTGGCCGCCAGAAAGCTGCTCACCAGCGCGCAGATGGCCGACATGCCCAGCGGCCGCCTGGTGCGGGCCTGCGGCATCGTCACCATGCGCCAGCGGCCGCAGACCGCCAAGGGCGTGGTGTTTGTCACGCTGGAAGACGAAACCGGCAGCGTGAACGTGATCGTGTGGAAGGCGGTGCACGAGCGCTTCCGCCAGGCGGTGTACCAGTCGCGCCTGCTGGCGGTGTACGGCGTGTGGCAGCGCGACGATGCCAGCGGCGGCCAGGTGCGCCACGTCATCGCCAAACGGTTGGTCGACCTCACCCCCTTGCTGGGGGAACTGGCCACCCGCAGCCGGGACTTCCACTGAGCCGGGGCGGCTGCGCCGGCTAGTCCCTGGGTGTCAGGCGGCCGCGGACCAGCAGCATGGCGGTGCGCAGCGCCAGGTAGCCGATGAACCCATTGGCGCCGATGAAGACCGGCACGGCCAGCACCTGCGCGGCAGGCACCCCGCTTTGCGCCAGCTTGAGCCCCGACACGGTGGCGGCCGCCACGCCGAAGGTGTAGGCCCAGTACGAGGGTGCAAAGGGCTGTGCCCCCAGCCACGGCCCCAGCCGCAGGCCCAGCAGGAGCTGGAACAAGCCGTAGCCCCACAGCATCAGCAGCCAGTGGTCGGTGCTGCCGGGCACCAGCGCCAGCCACGCCATGGCGCAGACCACCGGTGGCGCGAACTGGATGCCGATCAGGGGGCGCTGCGGTGCGGGAACGGCGCTGGCGTGCCACAGGCGCTGGATGATCAGCGACTCCAGCGCCAGCCACGAGAAGAAACCGGTCCCCAGAAACAGCCAGCCCCAGTCCGGGTGCCCCAGCGCCCCCAGCGCCGCTGCGCTGGTGAAGTTGCCGGCCACGGTGGGCAGGTACAGCGTGGGCGCGGTGTCCAGCGCGTTGCGCCCGCCCTGCCAGAGCAGGCCGGTGTGCCAGAGCGAGAAAACCAGGTGCCAGCCGATGCCGCCGGCCGTCAGTACCCAGGCCAGCGTGCGCGAGTAGGGCAGTACCGACAGCGCGATCAGCAGCGTGGCCACCGCCAGCAGCGCGGGCGTGCTGCCCTGCACGGGGTGCATGAACTCGTCGCGCACGGTGTCGGGGTGCCGCAGGGCCTGCCACAGGTAACGCACCAGCAGCGTGGCCCAGACGGCACACGCCACCAGCAGGACAGCTTCGCCAACGGCCGGCGGCAGGCTCCACAGACTGCTGGCCAACCGCCAGGCCTGCCCGAGGCCGGAGAGCCCGAGAACCATGCCGAAAAACGAAGCGGGAAGGGGAGCCTTGTTCATGGGAGTTGCTGCGGTTGGGAGGAAACGCCACGCCCGGAGGCGCGGGGTGCGTTGGATTCTGCCTGAATCCCGGTGCCACAGGCCCTGCGGCCCGGGCCTTCCATTGGGCCTGCAACACCGGTACGATAGGATGCACCTCCCGTCGCAACTCACTGTGTCCACACCATGCTGCCCCTGAACCTTTCCACCCTGCAGCGCTCTGCCTGGACGCGCCGTGCCGCCTGGGCCCTGGGCGTCTTGCTGCTGCTCTGGGGCGTGGCCTGGATGAGCGTACCCGGCCTGGTGAAGCGCCAGATCGAGGAGCGGGGCAGCGCCGCGCTGGGGCGCAAGCTCACGGTGGGCGCGGTGGACTTCAAGCCCTGGACGCTGGAGCTGACGGTGAGCGACATCGCCGTGGCCACGGCCGACGGTACGGGGCGCCAGCTGGGCATTGCGCGGGTGTATGCAGATGGCGAGCTGTCGTCGCTGTTTCGCCTGGCACCGGTGCTCGACGCCGTGGTGGTGGAGTCGCCCACGCTCACGCTCACCCGCAGCAGCGCGGGGCACTACGACATCGACGACATCATCGGCCGCCTGAGCGCGCCGTCGCCCCAGCCCGCCTCGGCGCCGCTGAAGTTCGCGCTCTACAACATCGAGCTGCGTGGCGGCTCGGTGGACTTTACCGACGCCCCGGTGGCGCGCCAGCATGCTCTGCGCCAGATGGAGTTGTCGGTGCCGTTCCTGAGCAACCTGGACGCCAAGCGCGACGTCAAGGTCGAGCCCCACCTGGCGTTCACGCTCAACGGCAGCGCCTTTGATTCCGCCGCCGAGGCCACGCCCTTCGCCCAGATCCGCAAGGGCGATGTCCGCTTCAAGATCAGCCGCCTGGACGTGGCGCCCTACCTGGCCTACCTGCCGGCCGATTTGCCGGTGCAGCCCAAGGCGGGCGTGGTGGACGCCGACCTGCGGCTGGACTTTGCACAGACGCCCCAGGTGGCGCTCAGCCTGTCGGGCACGGTCAAGGTTTCCAGCCTGAAACTGGCGAACGGCGCCGGTGCCGACCTGCTGGGGGTGGACGCCATCCAGGCCACGCTGGCCGACGTGCGCCCGCTGGAGCGGCGCGTCAAGCTCAGCGCGCTGGACATCAGCGGCCCCACCGTGTGGGCGGCGCGCAACCGTGCCGGGGTGCTGAACCTGGGCGCAGCCCCGGCCAAGTCCGTTGGGGACGCTCCTAAAAAAGGAGCTGTTGACGCAGATTCCACGGCGCCTGCAGCCCCAAATGGCACTGAAAAACCAGCCGCAGGCTGGCAGCTGGAACTGGCCCGCTTCGCCCTGCACAAGGGCACGGTGAACTGGGCCGACGACAGCGCTCAGCCCGCCGTGCGCATGGCATTGGGTGCGGTGGAGCTGCAGGCCGAGGCGCTGCGCTGGCCGTTTGCGCAGGCACCGGCCAAATTCTCGGGTTCGGTGGCGCTGGCGGGCGCCGACAAGCCCGGGCGGCTGCAGTTCGAAGGCCAGGGAACCGACCAGCAGGGCCAGGTGCACGCCACCGTGACCGACTTCGCCTTGGACAGTGTCAGCCCCCTGGCGGCGCGCTACCTGGAGCCCCGCCCCAGCGGCGCGCTGGAAGCCGAGCTGGGCGCCACCTGGCAGGCCGGTTCCGTGCAGCTGACCGTGCCGCGCCTGGCCGTGCGCGACTTTGCCCTGCGCTCGGGCAAGGGCGGCAAGACCGCGGCCAGCGAGATGCCCCAGTTCAAGGCGCTGGACGTGAGCGACGTCCAGGTGGACCTGGCCACCCAGAGCGTGCGGGTGGGCAAGGTGGGCCTGCGCACGCCCACCGTGACCGTGCAGCGGGGCGAGGACGGGCGCTGGATGTTCGAGTCGTGGCTCAGGCCGCAGTCGGCCGCCCCCAAGGCGGCGCCGTCCAAGCCCTGGAACGTCACGGTCGCCGAGCTGGCCGTGGACGAAGGCGCGCTGGCCTTGAACGACGCCAGCCAGGCCCGGCGCGTGCGTCTGGCCGTGTCGGCCCTGGCGCTACGCATGCAAGCCCTTACGCTCGACGGCAAGAAGCCGGCGCCGCTGACCGTGTCCGCCCGCATCAAGGCCGGCCGCACCGAGCCCGGCACCCTGCGCTACCAGGGCACGGTGGCGTGGAACCCGTTGGCGGTGCAGGGCAGCGTGGACGCACGCGACATTCCGGCGCACGCCGTGGCGCCGTACTTTGCCGACCGGCTGAACCTGGAGCTGCTGCGGGCCGACACCAGCTTCAAGGGCCAGGTGCGCTATGCCGCCGCACCCGCCGGGCCCACGGTGCAGGTGCGCGGGGACGCGGCGCTGGAAGACTTCCGTGCCAACAGCGTGTTCAGCGACAAGGGCGACCTGCGCGTGGCCGAGGAACTGCTGAGCTGGAAGTCGCTCAACGTGCCCGGCATCCGCCTGGCCATGGCCCCGGGTGTGGCCACGCGCCTGGACGTGCGCGAAGCCGCGCTGACCGACTTCTTTGCCCGTGTGGTGGTGCGGGAGAACGGCCGCCTCAACCTGCAGGACCTGGTGAAGGGCGACGCCCCCGCTGAAGCCCCGGCGCCTGGTGCGGCCGCATCGGCCCCTGTGGCCCCGGCGCCCGCCTTGGCGGCTTCCGCTGCTTCCGTGGCTTCTGCGGCATCCGCACCGGCTGCCGGCGGCGCGCCCGCAGCCATCGTCCAGATGGGCCCCATCAGCCTGGTCAACGGCAAAGTGCTGTTTTCCGACCACTTCATCCAGCCCAACTACTCGGCCGACCTGAGTGAACTCACCGGCAAGCTGAGCCAGTTCTCGTCCCAGCCCAAGGACGGCGTGGTGCAGCTGGCCGACCTGGACGTGCGCGGGCGTGCCGAGGGCACGGCGGCGCTGGAGATCACTGGCAAGGTCAATCCGCTGGCGCGCCCGCTGGCGCTGGATATTCGGGGCCGGGTGCGCGACCTGGAACTGCCGCCCCTGTCGCCCTACGCCATCAAGTACGCGGGCTATGGCATCGAGCGCGGCAAGCTCAGTGTGGACGTGCAGTACACCGTGCAGCCCGACGGCCAGCTTACCGCCACCAACAACATCGTGCTCAACCAGCTGACCTTTGGCGACGAGGTGGCGGGCGCGCCGCACAGCCTGCCGGTGAAGCTGGCGGTGGCGCTGCTGGCCGACCGCAATGGCGTGATCGACATCAACCTGCCCATCAGTGGCTCCATCAACGACCCCCAGTTCCGGCTGGGGCCGGTGGTGTTCAAGCTCATCGTCAACCTGATCGTGAAAGCCGTGACGGCGCCGTTCAGCCTGCTGGCCAATGCCTTTGGCGGCGGGGGCGACGAGCTGGGCATGGTGGTGTTCGCGCCGGGCAGCAGCGCCCTGACGGCCGACGCCAAGGCCGGGCTGGACAAGGTGGTCAAGGCGCTGGTCGAGCGGCCCAGCCTGAAGATGACCGTGACCGGCTCCGCCGCACTGGAACTGGAGCGCGACGGTCTCAAGCGCGAGCGCCTCAAGGCCCTGCTGTTGGCCGAGAAGCGCCGCCGCGCTGTGGGCAGTGGCCAGGACGCCGCAGCTGTGGGCGTGGTGACCGAGGCCGAATACCCGGTGCTGCTCAAGGCCGTGTACCGGCGCGCCGACATCACCAAGCCGCGCAACTTCGTGGGCATGGCCAAGGACATCAGCGGCCCCGAGATGGAAGCGCTGCTGCTGTCGAACATGGCGGTCACCGAAGACGCCATGCGCGAACTGGCCTTGCAGCGCGGCGTGGCCGTGAAGGACTACCTGGCCGCCAAGGACATGCCCGCGGACCGCCTGTTCCTGGGCGGGGCCAAGGTCATCACGCCGCCGGCCAACTGGAAGCCGCAGGCCGAGCTCAGCTTGACCCTGCGCTGAGTTGCCGGGCAGCAGCCGCCCGGCGTATGAATGAATAAGGAGTTCGCGCCATGAAACGTGAGAAGCCTTCCGTACCCCGGGACGACTATGAAACACAGCTGCACCTGCTGCAGGTGGAGCTGGTCAAGCTGCAACGGCACTTCATCGGCTGCGGCGACAAGATTCTGGTGCTGTTGGAAGGGCGTGATGCCGCCGGCAAGGACGGCGCCATCAAGCGGATTGTCGAGTTTCTGAGTCCACGCGAAACCCGTGTCGTGGCGCTGGGGAAACCCTCGGACCGGGACAACAGTGCCTGGTACTTCCAGCGCTATGTTGCCCACTTGCCGGCCGCCGAGGAATTTGTGCTCATGAACCGCAGCTGGTACAACCGCGTGGGTGTCGAACACGTGATGGGTTTCTGCACCACGGCACAGTACGAGGAGTTCATGCTGTCGGTGCCCCAGTTTGAGGCCATGCTGGTCAACTCCGGCATCAAGCTGATGAAGTACTACCTCGACGTCAGCAAAGCCGAGCAGGCGAAGCGGCTCGAAGACCGCAAGCGCGATCCGCTCAAGCAGTGGAAGTCCAGCCCGATCGATGCCGTTGCCACCAAGAAATGGAAGGCGTATTCGCAGGCCCGCGACGCGATGCTGCTGCGCACGCATACCGCGGTCGCACCGTGGCACATCGTGCGCGCCGACGACAAGCACCTGGCGCGCCTGAATCTGATCAAGGACATCCTGTCGCGCCTGCACTACGCCGACAAGAAGAAAAAGCTGGTCCAGCCCGACCCGGACATCGTGTTCGAGTTCACGTCCGACTGCATTGCCGCCAAACGGCTGGCATGAGGCGGCTATGCGCATGCGCCCCTGGGTCGGGGGTGCATGCCCATCAGGTGGGGTCGGCTTCGCTGCCGTGTCCGCTGCGTTGGGTTGCCGCCCAGATCAGCAGTGCCAGCAGCAGGAAGATACCGGCGCCGGCGCCCCACACCACGGCAAAGCCGGGCATGGAGAGCATGGGCACCGTGGCGTACAGCACGGCCAGCACCGCCCACACCACGAACACGATTGCCATCAAAACCATATCGTCTTTCATTGCCGGCTCCTCTCTAGTGTCCTGCGCCACTGCCGGCCATGAGCGGCAGCGTGCGCAACAAGACAAATGCCACTTGGGTGAACAGCGCCATGGCGCCCACCAGCACGACCACGCTCAGCGGGCCCATCCAGGCCTGGTGGCGGGCGACCGCGGGGCCGTCCCACTGCACGCTGGGCAACGCGGGCTGCGCCCGCGGTGCGCCGGCGCGGGCCAGCAGGGTGCGCAGCAGGCCGTACAGGTAGACCAGCAGCGCAAGGGCCATGAGCGTGCCGCCCACGCCCACGCCCTTCATCAGCAGCGCCCAGACGGCGGGCGCCCCGCTGTCGTAGGCCACGCTGAGCACGCGCCGGGGCACGCCGTTGTAGCCGGCCGCAATGCCGGCGGCGCCAAACAGGCCCAGGCCCAGCGTCACCAGCCACGGCAGGCGCGCCAGCACGGTGGGACGCCACAGGCGGGCGCCGGTGAGGCCGGGCAGCACGTAGCACAGGGCCGCCAGAAAGGTCAGTGACACCGTGCCCACCGTGAGAAAGTGGAAGTAGCCCGGCACGAAGAAGGTGTCCGAGAGCAGGGGGGCGAGTTTCTCCTGGATCAGCACGAACGAGAACACGCCGCCCAGCGCCAGGTTGATGACTGCCGCGCCCATGGCTGCCATGGCTGGGTTGCCCCAGGGCAACTGGCGCATCCAGCCAAACAGACCCTTGGCACCGCGGTTGCGGGCATGCACTTCCAGCGAGCACACCAGTACTAGGAACACCAGCACCGTGGGCACGCTGATGAACAGCGACAGCAGCGAGCCGATGACGCGCACCGGTGCCGCCAGGTCGGGCTCCAGGAACATGTGGTACAGCGAGGTGGGGGGCACGAACATGAGGTACAGCGAGAAGATGATCTTGGAGAAGCGCGCGCCGAAGATCGACTTCACGCCGGTCACGTTCTCCACCAGCACGTACCACACCAGCACGGTCGACATCAGCGGCAGGTAGTGCATGTTGTGGAACAGCACGTGCCAGCGCGTGGCGTAGTCGGCGGGCATGGTGCCCAGGCCCAGCGCCCACAGCGCTGCCGGGAAAAAGGCGTACAGCGAGGCCAGTGCGCTCACCATCAGCAGCCCGGCCCAGGCCACGGCCGCAAAGCCGATGGCCGACCAGCCTGGCGTGCTGGCCGGGTGGGCGGTGAAACGCGACTTGAGCGCCGTGGCCACGCCGGCCGCGGCAATGCAGAACAGGCCTGCGGCCAGCAGCAGGTAGCCCGCGTAAAACGCGGCCACGCCCGGCTCGCCCGGATGGGCCAGTTCGGGGGGCGCGTCGTACAGGCGCGGCACGCCCACCAGGGTGGCGTAGCCATTCACACCAAAGCCCAGCACCATGGCCAGCAGCCCCAGCCAGGCCAGGCCACGCCACGCCAGGCGCCCTTCGCTGTTGGCGTAGACGGCGCTGATGACCAGCAGCAGTCCGGCCTGCACGAAGTACAGCCAGTAGAAGAACACGTTGACACCGTGCGCCGTCATCAGGCGGTAGCCCTCGAGCTGGTCGGCCTGGATGAAGCCGGCGCGCACGGCGGCGGTGGCCACGCCGGCCAGCACCCCCAGCGCCAGCGCCAGCAGCGCAATGGCAAAGCACAGCCGCAGCAAGGTCTTGTCGCCAGCGGGCAGCGCGGCCAGCCCCTGGGTGAGTCGGTTGGTCGTCATGGTTGTTCTCCCTGGCTGGCGCTGGATACGATGAGGCGGCCCTGCATGCGGTCATGTGCCACACCGCAGTACACGGTGCAGTACAGCAGGTGTTCGCCCGGCTGGGTGAATTGCACTTCCTGCTCGACCAGCGTGCGGGCGCGCAGGCGCACGATGTGGCTGGCCGCGCCGAGTTGCAGCGACGCGCCGTGCGCCACGTCTTCGGCCATCATGCGAAAGCGGTAGCGCACGCCGGTCTGCAGCCGCAGTACGGAAGGCAGGTAACCCCACTGGTGCGCCAGCAGGTACACGTCCACCGGCGGGCTGGCGTGGCTGTCGGTGGCGTGCATCAGCTCGGGTTCGGGGGCGGGTTCGGATGGAGCCATCGCGGCCATGTCGTGGCCGGCGTGCGCGGACACCGGCGCCGGGGCGCCGTGCCCGGCGTGTGCGCTGGGGGGCGTTGGCGGCGTGGCGGCCATGTTCATGTCCATGTCTGCGTGCGCAGCGTGGGGGTCCGGGGCGCTCATGTCCATTGCCGCGGGCGCCGTGGGGCGCACACTGCCGTCGGGCAGCACGTTGGCGGCGATGAAGGCTTCCGTCAGGCGGCGGAACTCGGCGGGTGACATGCCGCTGCCGCCATCGCCGTGTTCACTGTGGCCGCCACCGGCAGAGGGCTTGGCGGTCGGGCCGCCCAGCAGGCTCAGTGGTGCGGCCCCGTTGGCGGCCCATACGCCGTACAGGGCCAGCACGCCAAATCCGGCGCCGAAAATGAAGCCCCGGCGCGTGGTGAAGGAGGGCTTGGGAGGGGTGTGGTTCATGCGTGTTCTCCGGGCAGCGGTGGCCTAGCCCCGCGGGTAGCTTTGGTAGACGCGGGTGCCGCCGCCGCGCTGGATGAGCAGCACGGAATAGACGTCCTTGCGGCCGCCATACACGGCGCCATCCATGCCGGGCGAACCGATGGGCATGCCGGGCACAGCCAGGCCGATGGCGTTGGGCCGCTCCATGAGCAGCCGGTGGATGTCGTGGGCCGGCACATGCCCTTCCAGGGCGTAGCCGCCCACCTGGGCGGTGTGGCAGGAGCCCAGCGCGTTCGGTACACCCAGGCGGGCCCGGGCGGCGGTGTTGCCGCTGTTGTGGACCTGCACGGTGAATCCGTTGGCGCGCATATGGCTCACCCAGTCTTCGCAGCAGCCGCAGTTGGGGTCTTTCCAGACCTCGACGTTGGGCTGGGGTCGGCTGCGGGTCTGGGCCTGCAGGCGGGTGGCCAGCGTGGCGGTGCCGGCCAGCGCCAGGAAGTGGCGCACAAAAAATCGTCTTTGCATGGTGGTTTTTTTCCTGTGAACGGGGACATGCACGCCGGCGCACGCGGGCCATGGCCAGCACGCTGCGGACGCACCTCGGGCGACGGAATCAGGAAATGGGGGGTTTGAAGCCGCGCGCAGGCTCTGCGCTGGCAAAGGCGGCATCCGCGTAACGGGGCACGCTGTGGAGCGTCAACGGCAGGGGCGGCACACCGGGCTGCAGGGCCACGGGGGTGGCCGAGCAGGTCTGGCAGGCGGTGCAACTACTGTGCTGTGTGTGCCCGGTGGCCCCATGGGGGTTGGGTGTCGGGTCGCTGGCGCTGCCGTCCTGGGCGTGCTCCTGGCATCCGGCATGGGCGGTCATCGCATTTTTGGCATGTTCATGGCTTTCAGAGCCCGTAAACATTGCGTGAATAGCTATGGTTTTTGTAGCATTCGGCGCATGTCCCAGCATGTTCACGGCCATGGCGTCCGTCGCCCAACCGCGCAGGGGCAGCAAAGCGATCAGGAGAATGGCAAACAGCACACGCATGGTTGAATGATACGGGACGGCCCGAAAAGTTCCAACCGGCCGGCTACCGTTCTTCCCGCCGTCCGTCGGCATGCAGCGCAAAGCGGCCCTGGTCGCGCGGGTGAACCGGGTCGGGTTGCGACCAGGGCCAGCCGCCGAATCCGGTGCGGCGGTAGTCGGCAAACGCCTGCTGGATTTCGGCCTGGGTGTTCATGACAAACGGGCCATATTGGGCCACCGGTTCGCCCAGGGGCCTGCCTTGCAGCACCAGCAGTTCGGCGGTATCGGCGCCGTTGACCAGCTCGACGTCCTGGCCCGCGTGCACTTCAATGGCGGACGCGGGCGGCACGGCCTGTCCGCCGATGGACAGCGCGGACCCCTGGAAAAAATACAGCTGGCGGCGCGTGCCGGCGCCCGCGGCGGCGGGCAGGGTCCAGCGGGCGCCGGGCGCCATCCGGATGGTGTAGATGGCCAGGTCGGCTTCCGGTGCCGAGGCCCAGGAATCGGGCGGGGGCGGCAGGCCCCGTTGACCGGCCAGAGCACCGGCCACGCACACCACCTCGGTGGTTTTCCCTTGCGCGTCCTGGAACTGCAGGCGGGGAATCGCCTCGCGCCACAGCATGGTGAAGTGCGGCTCCACCATCTTGTGGCGGGCTGGCAGGTTGAGCCAGATCTGGAACAGCTCCAGCGGGTTGGGTTGCTCGGGGTGGACCAGGGGAAACATCTCGCAATGCACCACGCCCTTGCCGGCGGTGAGCCATTGCACGTCGCCGCCACCGAAACGGGCGGTGGCGCCCAGCGAGTCGGAGTGGTCAATCAGCCCTTGGCGCACGATGGTGACCGTCTCGAAGCCCCGGTGCGGATGCGCCGGAAAGCCCGGCACGGTGGTGCCGTGGTACATGCTCCAGCCGTCCTTGCGGCCGAAGTCCTGCCCCAGGTCGCGCCCGGCCAGCGAGGCATCCGGCCCCTGGCGCGCATTGCCACGCGGATAGGCGTCGTCGTGGTGTACGCAGAACAGGAACGGGTCGAGGGTCTGCCAGGGGAAGCCCAGGGGCTGGACCTGTATCACGGGGTGGTTTGGCATGGGGACTCCATCGGGGACATGGGAGTTGCCATTGTCCGGGGATTGACCCGGGCGTGCGCTCAGAGCTCGGAATCGTCCTTCAGGGTGCGGGGTTTGTTGACCAGGCGCACCGCGCAGCGCGTGGCCGTGTCCTGCACGATGGCCAGCAGGTCGGTGTCATCGGCCACCCACAGGGCCGTGTCGCCGGTTTCGGCGGTCAGGGTGTCGCTGCCCCGGACCACCGACGCGCCGTACCGGGCCTGGACTTCGCGGGTGACGTCCTCAAACACGGCGCGGGCGTCGCAGGGTTGGGCGGACGACACCCAGGTCTGCTCGATGCGCTGCAACTGGTGGTTGCGAAAGTAAAACACGGTGTCAAATGGGTGCTGGGCCACGGTGGTGCGCGGCAGGGTCCACAGCCCGCGCGAACCGCCCGGGCCCGGCAGCGGCCGGTGCAGGCGCTGGAGCTCCGGCAGGGTCGACAGCAGCTGCGGTTCGCTCATGCCAAAGGCGGTGGCCGCCAGCAAGGGCTCGCCGCTGGCGGGCGGGGCCATGCCCAGCAGGACCACGCCCGGCACCAGGGACAGCAGAAAACGGAAGGGGAAGCGCATCGGCGCCCATTATCTGGCCGGTTCGCGGAACTTTGTGCAAAACATTTGCACAAATTCAGGCTGAATATAATTCAGCCCATCCCTTAACCCCTAGACCGGTCCGGACCTGGACCACGGAGAACACACCATGCGTTTCGTTAAAACCGCCATTTTTGTATCGGGCGTTGCTGCCTTGCTGGCTGCTTGCAGCAGCACGCCGGTGGCAACTTCGGATGCGGGGCAAACCGCTCCGGCGGCCCCGGCGGTGGCGGCTGCACCGGCTGCCAGCACCCAGGCCGTGACCATGGTCACCCCGCCGTACCTGGATGCCAACAGCGCGTTGTCCACCAAACGCAGCGTTTACTTCGATTTTGACGATTTTTCTGTCAAGAAGGAGTTTGAATCGGTGCTGGAACTGCACGGCAAGTTCCTGGCCCGCAACCCGGGCGTGGCGGTGAAGATTGAAGGCAATTCCGACGAACGGGGTGGTGCCGAGTACAACCTGGCGCTGGGCCAGAAGCGGGCTGAAGCCGTGGTGCGGGCACTGAAGGTGTACGGCGTCAAGGACAGCCAGCTGGAAGCCACCAGCTGGGGTGAAGAGAAGCCCAAGGCTGCCGGCCACAACGAAGCCGCCTGGTCGCAAAACCGCCGCGCCGACGTGGTCTACCCCAAGCAGTAAACGCGGGCCCGACGGCAGAATCTTGCCGCCAGCCGGCGGCGTAGGGGGCACCTGCCACTAAGATAGCCACGTTGGCGTGTTGCGGGTGCTTCTTGTTGTCGTCTTTTTTCTTTTTCCGGTCGGTTTTTGGGCGCCTGCTGGCTGCCGTGCTGGGCGCGGTGGTGCTGCTGGCGCTGGATGCCGGGCAGCGGGCCCCGGTCCCGGCGGCAGCGGCCGTCTGGAGCGGCGCGCCCTTGCCGGCCAACCCGGTGCTGCACGTGGTGGCACGTGGGCCCATTCCCATGCCCCCCGATGCGGCGGCGGCGCACGCCAGTTCGTTGCTGCCCATGCCACCCGGCCACGCGGCCGCGCTCACGGTGTTCTGGTTTTCGGGTGAACGCGAGAGCGGGCCCCAGGTGCAGATTGCGGCCTCGCAGTTCGACCGCGCCACGCAGCGGTGGTTGCCCCCCCGCGCGGTGGTGAACCGGCAGGTGATGGGGGCGCAGCTGGGCCAAGGCTTGCGCCGACTGGGTAACCCCGTTGCCTGGATGGACGGTGATGGAAAGATCAACCTGTTTGTGGTGGCCACCGGCTGGGGCGGCTGGGCCGCGTCGCGCATCCTGCAGGTTCGTCAGACCAGCAGCAGCAATGCGCTGGCCGATCTGACGTTCGCCCCGGTGCGCGTACTGCCCCTTTCGTGGTTCTGGAACACCAGCTTTCTGGTGCGCAACGCGCCGCTGCCGCTGGCCGACGGCGGCATGGTCTTGCCCCTGCATTTTGAGCTGGGCATCAAATACCCCAGCGCCGCGCGGTTTGACGCCCACGGGGCCTTCAAGGGCATGGTGCGCCTGTCGCAACGGCCTTACCTGCTGCAACCCACGCTGCTGATGCAGTCGCCCCAGGAGTGGCTGGCCCTGATGCGCGACGAACGCCCCAGCGGCAAGATCGGGGTGGCGCGTACCACCGATGGCGGCCGGCACTGGAGTGACCTGCCCGATCTGGCGCTGGACAACCCGGACTCTGCGGTGGCGGGCCTGGGCGTGGCGCCGGGCCGGATGCTGCTGGCGCACAACTCGTCGCCGGGGTCGCGTGCCACGCTGGACCTGAGCTACTCTCAGGATGGCCGCAACTGGACCGTGCTGAACACCCTGGAGCGTGGGAAACCGGAGGATGAGTTTTCCTATCCGGCCCTGACCTGGGCCGATGGCAGCTTGTGGCTCAGCTATACCGTGGACCGCGAACGCATTGCCTGGCAGCGTTTTGCGGTCGGCCCGGCGCCGGCGGGAGGCAAACCATGAGCGCGCTGGCCTGGGATTGGTTGGCGCCTCTGCTGGCCACCGACGCCCCGGTGCTGCCGCAGGCTGGGTTGGTGGAGGTGAACCTGAGCCTGGGGTGGAGCGTGGTATTGGCGTGGCTGGGAGCATGGGGTGTGGCGCGCTGGACGTCGCGCCCAGGCGTGCAGGCCGGCGTGGCACTGCTCCTGGCCCTGTGGGCGTGGCTGCCGGGGGCTTTCACCCCCGACTACTGGCTGGGGTTGGCGTTTCAGGCGCCCAGCCTGGTGACGACCTTGCTGTCTGCCGGACTGCTGTGGGACCGACTGGCGCGCACGCCCGCGCACAGGCCGCAACCCGCGCAGCGCAGTGCCCTGGCCCTGACGGTGCTGGGCGTGGGCGCCGGCTGGGCTTTGCTGGCTGACACCTTCGCCCGGCTCCCCGTGCCACTGTATGCCTGGGGCTTCAGCCCGCTGGTCACGGCACTGGTGCTACTGGCGGCGGCCTTGCCGTGGGTGCTGTGGCGGGACGGGCGGCGGCCCTGGCTGGTGCCCCTGGCGGTGCTGGTGTTTGCGGTTCTGCGCCTGCCCAGCGGCAATGTGTGGGATGCGGTGCTGGACCCCTGGCTGTGGCTGGTGCTGCACGGGTACCTGCTGCGGGCGATCTGGCGGCGCACCTGAACTGAGAATTCGATCCTAATCACGCGATGGCCCTTGTGGGTATTGCGTGATCAGCTATCAAAAACAGAGCATATCCGCTTAGGGGCTTGTCTTTTCCACCAGCCACTCGCGCCTAAACAACCACTGCTGCGGATACCACAGGTTGTCCAGCGTGACTTCGCCGCTCTTGTGGCGGCTCTTGATGTGCCAGCGCTCGCCCACCACCGTGCAGTGCGGCACACACGAGGGTTGGGGCTGGTCCAGGCTGTCTTGCAGCCACACCACGGCATCGAACTGGGCGAGCAGGAAGTCCAGCCGTTCGGCGGGCGGCAGATCGGGCTGGAGGGCGCCGGTGTTGCGTCCTTCGGCGTCGTAGGGCGTGATGCGTGCGCCCGGCAGAACAAAGTGGAAACGCTCGTACTGGCCGGTGAAGCCGTTGGGCACGGCCACGCGCCGGCCCTGCATGCGGGCTTGCACGGCGGGGCTGTAGTCGGCTGTGGGTGTGCTCAAGGGCGCCACCATGAGGCCGAAGGTGGCATACACGGCCAGGCAGGCCAGCAGGGTGGCGTTGCGGGTCCAGGCCGGGTTCAGCAGGCCCGCCAGTGCGGCTCCTGTGCCCACGCCGGCGGCCAGCAGGGTGGCGACGAGCATGCCGGTGGAGCCGACGTCCATGCCGGCAATGACCCAGGCAATGCGCCCCAGCACGGTGAATGCCGGCAGCGTGATCAGCAGGGTGATCCAGAACCAGGGGCGGGCGATGCGTTCCCATGCCAGCGCCATGACAATGGCCAGTGCCGGCATGGCCGGGATGACATAGCGCGCCGAGCGCTGGCTGGGAATGGTGAAGATGATGAGCCACACCGCCAGCCACGCCAGCAGAATCCACTGCCAGGGCGCCAGCCGCGCATAGGTCTGCCGCTGGAAGGCGCTGCGCAAGCCCACCCAACCCAGGCCCAGCACGGTAAACAGCAGCAGGCCGGCGTTTTCCGGATAGGCCAGCAATTGCGTCCACATGGGGTAGGCCCCAGACAGCGCGGCCTGCCAGTAACCCTGCGTACCCGACATCTTGCCGGCGTTCTCGGCCACCACGAACTCCTGCCAGACCGAGGCCGGGTCCGGGTCGAACACAAACCACAGGGCGAAGATGGCCACGCCGATCACGGTGCTCCAGCCAATGCCCAGCGTGGTCCGCACGACGACCGACCCGCGCAGGCGCGACTCACTCAGCAGGGTGGCGCACCACAGGGCGGCCGCCGCCGGCGCCACCAGGGCGAAGGATTTGTAGGCGGCGCCCAACCCCATGGCCACGCCCAGCAGCGTGTAGGTGACGAAGCCGGGGGCTGGCGCCGGGCGGGCGTAGAGGCCGGTCGTGCGCAGGCGCAGCCACAGCAGCCAGAACAGGGGCAGGGTCAGCCAGAAGGTTTCGGGGGCCGAGGTCAGGTACACCCGCCCGTAGCGGAAGGTCGAAAAATACAGCAGGTACAGCGCGGCGGCCAGGCAGGCGGTGCGCAGCCGGCCGCTGATGCGCAGCGTGGCCAGCGCCAGCAGGGCGGTGGTGAGAAAGGTGTAGACGATGCTGGGCAGGCGCAGCGTCAGCAGGGACCAGTGCTGGCCCCAGTCGCCCGCGACCATGGCCTGCCAGAACAGCAGTGGGGGCTTGGTGTTGCGCGTGGCAATGATCTCGGACTGCAGGGGCAGCCAGTGGCCAGACTCGGCGGTCATGCGGGCGATGTGGATGTAGACCATCTCGTCGCCATTGGTGGGCGCGTAGACGCTGCCCAGGCCGTACAGGTACAGACCCGCCACCAGGGCCAGCAGTGCCAACCAGGGCCAGGGCAGGGGCGAGCGGTTGGAGATCATGGCGGCAGAGTTTAAGGGGTGACGCGCGCGGTGGGGCGTGGGAGCCTCATTTTCCGTGGCGCTTGAAGGTCCAGCGGTCGTTGGCCAGGAAGTTGCTCACGCTGGCGGCGATGATGGCGATGATGTTGGCCAGGCGGTAGTCCATGCTGCCCGACAGCAACAGCGTCAGCACGTATTGCAGGGCACTGCCGAAGGCCGACGCCGTGATGTACTGGCCGAACTCCATGCCCAGCACGCGCAGGCTGACGGGCTGGGCCTCGCCGGCCTCCAGCGTGCGCACGCGGTCGGACCAGGTCCACAGCCGGTTCCAGGTGAAGTTGTTCAGCGTGGCCAGGGCGATGGCCAGCGCCAGCGAGAGGTAGGGCTTGTTGTACGAAGCCTCGATGGCGTTGAAGAGGTATTCGTGGCCTAGGTGCAGCACTACCAGGTTGACCACGGTGCCGCTGGCGCCGACGATGCCGAATTTTATGTAGCGGTAGCGCTCGATCCAGTCCAGCGCCCACAGCACGGCGCGCTGCAATCCCGAATGGCCGCTCATGCCGCAGCGCCTGTGCTGCCCGCCGTGGCAGGGGCGCTGCCGTCGCGCAAAAAGGCCAGGGCCTGCTCCAGCACCGGGTCGGGCGCAATGCGCTTGAGGCACTGGTTGTCGCCATCGCAGAAGGTCAGGCGGTGGTTGTAGGCCGACAGGCAGGGCGAGCAGGCAATGCCGCTTTCCAGAATGATGGTGCGCTGGCCCAGCGGGCCGTACAGCCTGCCGGTTTCGGGGCCGAAGAACACCATGGTCTGGATGGGGGTGACGGTGGCGAAATGGCTGGGGCCGCCGTCGTTGGTGATGAGCAGGCGGCTGGCGTGCATCAGCATCAGCAGTTCGCGGATGCTCTTGGTGTAACCGGTGAGGTCGAGGCAGGCATCGCTGCCGACCTGCGCCTTGAGATCGCGCGCCAGTACGGCGTCGTCCTTCAGGCCGATCAGGCCCACGGCATGGCCGGCCGCGCACAGGCCCTGCACCACGCGGGCGTAATGGGCGGCGGGCCAGGCGCGCTCGGGCAGGATGCCACCGCCGGCATAGACCAATACCAGCTTGCGCGTGCACGTCACGGGATGGTCGGCTTCGACCTTGCTGCGGTAGGCAGCCAGTTCTTCGGGCGTGAAGACTACGGACAGCTCCGGCTCGGCGGGTACGTCGCGGATGGGCGCTGCCTTGTTGCGCGGCATGGGGTCGCTCGCCTGCAGCGCATCCACCAGCGACAGGAACTGCTTGCTGATGTGCTGGTACGGGTTGTAGGGAATGGCGTGGTTAATGAAGCTGCCGCGGTACAGGCCTTCCTGCGTGTGCGGCGTAAAGCCCACACGCACCGGTGCGCCGGTGGAAAACGACAACAGGGCGCTGACGCGCGAGAACAGTTCGCAGTCGATGACGGCGTCCAGCCCCATGCGGCGCATCTTCAGGCTGACCGCCAGGATGTCGCGCACCAGTGAGCCGCCCGAGCTGTCGTCCAAGCTGTGCATGTACTCGGGCGCTGTCAGTTGCAGCAGCTTGGTGACTTCCTGGTTCTTCTTGAGTTGCAGGATGTGGATGGCTGCCCCCGGGTACTGGCGACGCAACTGGGCAAACATCGGGCCGGCCAGCACGATGCTGCCCATCTCGGAGAGCAGGATGACCAGGATGTTCCTGGGAGCCGGCCCAATGCGGGCCGGTGCCGTGAACAGGCCGGTGACGCGCACCCACGCAGACACCACGCTGCACAGAGCCTGGCCCACCCAGCGGTCAATGAAGCGTTGTGTCTGCAGTTTCATGGGCGCTTATTTCAGACCGGCGGCGTCGCGCAGGAAGCGGGCCTTGTCGGTGCGCTCCCAGGCGAATTCGGGCTCTTCGCGGCCGAAGTGACCGTAGGCGGCCGTCTTTTCGTAGATCGGGCGCAGCAGGTCCAGCATCTGGATGATGCCCTTGGGGCGCAGGTCGAAGTACTCGGTGACCAGGGCGGCGATCTGATCGTCGGGGATCACGCCCGTGCCTTCGGTGTAGACCGTCACGTTCATGGGGCGGGCCACGCCAATGGCATAGGCAACCTGGATCTGGCACTGCTTGGCCAGGCCCGCGGCCACGATGTTCTTGGCCACATAGCGGGCCGCGTAGGCCGCCGAGCGGTCCACCTTGCTGGGGTCCTTGCCGGAGAATGCGCCACCACCGTGGGGGCAGGCGCCGCCGTAGGTGTCCACAATGATCTTGCGACCGGTCAGGCCGCAGTCGCCCTGCGGGCCGCCGATGACAAAACGGCCGGTGGGGTTGACTAGGTACTTGGTGTCCTTGAGCCATTCCTTGGGCAGCACCGGTTTGATGATCTCTTCGATGACGGCCTCGGTGAACGAGGCCTTCATCGTGGTCTGGGTTTCCGACTGGTCGGGGCTGTGCTGGGTGGAGAGCACCACGGTGTCGATGCTGTGGGGCTTGCCGTCCACATAGCGCATGGTGACCTGGCTCTTGGCATCCGGGCGCAGGAAGGGCAGGCGGCCGTCCTTGCGCAGCTGGGCCTGGCGCTCCATCAGGCGGTGGGCGTAGTAGATGGGCGCGGGCATCAGCTCGGGCGTTTCGTCGCAGGCGTAGCCGAACATCAGGCCCTGGTCACCGGCACCGGTGTTGAGGTGGTCGTCGGACGCGTGGTCCACGCCCTGGGCGATGTCGTTGGACTGCTTGTCGTAGGCCACCAGCACGGCGCAACCCTTGTAGTCGATGCCGTACTCGGTGTTGTCGTAGCCGATGCGCTTGATGGTGTCGCGCGCCACCTGGATGTAGTCCACGTGCGCGTTGGTGGTGATCTCGCCGGCCAGCACGACCAGACCGGTGTTGGTCAGGGTCTCGGCGGCCACACGGCTGCGTGGGTCCTGCTTGAAGATCGCGTCCAGGATGGCATCGGAAATCTGGTCGGCGACCTTGTCGGGGTGGCCTTCAGAGACCGACTCGGATGTAAAGAGAAAATCGTTCGCCATGGGTAATAACTCCAAAAAAACATCAAGTCGCGTTGCTTGGGCTTTGGAGCTTCGGCGAACGCTTTAGCAGATTTGTCGGTAGTGACAAGGCACAATGGCATCCCGTTGAAGAATGCCCCTGTGGGCGTCGCCCTGCAAGTAGTTCCGTAACTCAGCGACGCGCCGATTTTAGCCCAGACATGACCTCATTATTCAAAACATTGTCCTTCCTGCCCTTGTGGATGTTGCACGGGCTGGGGTGGGGGCTGGGCTGGCTGGCTTTCCTGGGGTCGCCGACCTACCGCAGGCGTTTCGTGGCCAACGCCCGGCAGGCCGGCCTGGCGCGTGCCGGCTGGGTGCCGGCCGTCGGGGCCGCCGGTCGACTGGTCAGCGAGTTGCCGCGGCTGTGGATGGGCAGGCCGGTGGCCGTGCATTGGGACGGAGCGCAGCACGTGGAGGCTGCGCTGGCGGCCGGGAAAGGCGTGGTGTTCCTGACGCCGCACATGGGGTGTTTCGAGGTGACGGCACAGGCTTATGCCGCCCGGTACGGGCAACAAGGGCAGCCCATGACGGTGTTGTTTCGCCCGCCGCGTCAGCCGTGGCTGGCACCGCTGGTGACCTCGTCGCGCGCGCGCCCGGGTTTGCTCACGGCGCCCACCACGCTGGCGGGCGTCAAGCAGATGATCAAAGCGCTCAAGCAGGGGCAGTGCGTGGGCCTGCTGCCCGACCAGGTTCCGCCCCTGGGGCAGGGCGTGTGGGCGTCATTCTTTGGCAAGGACGCGTACACCATGACCTTGTCGGTGCGGCTGGCAGCGCAAACCGGTGCCACGGTCCTGCTGGCTTGGGGCGAGCGTCTGCCCTGGGGGCGCGGCTATGTCGTGCATGTGCTTCCCCTGGCCGAACCGTTGTCGGCCGATCTGCCGGCGGCAGCAAGGCAGATCAATGCCGCCATGGAGCAACTGATACGCCAATCGCCCGGCCAGTATCTTTGGGGCTATGCCCGCTACAAGACGCCACGTGATGGCGCATAAGGGAAAGAGTGGCGGCATGACCCGTATCGTTTTGGTGTTGATGCAGTGGGCAGCGCGGTTGCCGCTGCCCTGGGTACGTGCGCTGGGCTGGGTGCTGGGCTGGGTGCTCTATGGAGTGCTGGGTTCTCGCCGCCGGGTGGTGTGGATCAACCTGGGGTTGTGTTTTCCGCACTGGAGCGAGGCGCAGCGGCGTGCCTGCGTGCGCCAGGTGTTCGTGCTGTTTGCGCAGAGCTGGCTGGACCGCGGCTGGCTGTGGCACGCCCCGCCGGACGTGGTTCGGGCGCGTCTATCTTTGGGTGGGGCCGTGCAGGAACTGGAGGGCGATGCGCCCACCGTATTGTTTGCGCCGCATTTCGTGGGGCTGGACGCTGCCTGGACGGCGTTGACCCAACAGGTGCCGCGCCGGTTTGCCACCATCTACTCAGCCCAGGCCAACGCGGTGTCGGACGCCTGGATCCTGGCTGGACGCCAGCGTTTTGGCGATCCCGAGATGGTGGCCCGCCTGGCTGGTGTCAAGCCCATTGTGGCGGCGGTGCGCACGGGCGAGCCGCTGTACCTGCTGCCGGACATGAACTTCGACCCCGGGGAGTCGTTGTTTGTGCCTTTTTATGGTGTGCCGGCCTGCACGGTTCCGTCCCTGTCCCGTTTCGCCAAGCTGGGGCGTGCCAAGGTGGTGCCGGTGGTGACCCGGCTCACGCCGCAGGGCTATGACGTGCAGGTGTTGCCCGCCTGGACGGACTTTCCCACAGCGGATGTTGAGGCCGATACCGCCCACATGAACCAGGAACTGCAAAGCTATATCGATCCCATGCCCGCGCAGTACTACTGGGTGCACAAGCGGTTCAAGGACCGCCCCCACGGAGAAGCGCCGCCGTATTGAGCGGCGGCCGGCTGCAGGTGCGAACGCTGGCCTTCAGTGGGGTGCGACCTGCAGTAAGTCCTGCAAAAAGCGGGTCACCAGATCGGGGCGTTCGTGGATGATCCAGTGCGTGGCGTCCGGGACCCGGTGCAGTGTCAGGTTGGGCACAAAGGCGTCGAGCCCCTGAATCAACTCCGGTGGCAGTGCCGTGTCATTGAGCCCCCAGACCACCAGGGTGGGCAGGGAGACCGTCAACATGCTGAGAGGCAAATCAACGGCCGCGGCCGCCGGGTCCTGGGGGCGGGGTGGCCGCAACGGTGACGAGCGGTAGTAGTTGCAGCCGCCGCGCAGGCCCCGGTCCCACACGCTGCGGTACTGGGCCTTTACGGCTTCAGTCAGCCAGGATGGGGGCGGGCTGCCTGCCGTCGGGTTGGCCAGAAACCCCCATAAGCGTTGGTAGTCGTTCTCGGCCAGCAGGGTCTCTGCGTCCTCGCGGATTAGGAAGTTCATGTAGGCGCTGGCTTGCTGCTGCGCCGGGTTGTTCTTGAGTTCCCGCAGGAAGGTTCCGGGATGGGGGGAATTGATGATGGCCAGCTTGCGGGCGAGATGGGGGTGCTGGTTGGCAAAATTCCAGGCCACGGCGCCACCCCAGTCGTGTGCCACCAGGCAGGCCAGAGGTGCGGCGCCCCGGGTTTCAATGGCTACCAGCGCGGCAATATCCTGCACCAGATGCTTGGGACGGTAGGCCGCCACCTCCTGCGGTGCACTGGATTGTTCAAACCCCCGCAAGTTGGGCGCCACGCAGCGGTAGCCGCCGTTCTGCGGCTGTGCGAAGTGCTCCAGCAGGGCGTCCCAGACAAAGGCCCCTTCGGGGAAGCCGTGCAAAAACAGCAGTACCGGCCGCCCCGGTTCGCCGGCGGCGCGGCAGCTCAGCGTGATGCCGTGCGGCAGCGGTTGCTGGTAAGTTTCAATCATGTTGCTGCGTCAGGCGCGGGGGTGGTGGTCTGGGGGTGCGTCCATTTCCACAGCAGCTTGGCCACGTCATCCACCCCTTTGCGTTTGGTGGCGGAGAACAGCATGACCTCGCCGCCGCCGGCCTGCAGCTTGGTGATCGACAGCACTTTGGCGGCTTCGCTGCGTGTCAGTTTGTCGGCCTTGGTCAGCACGATCAGGAACTTCAGCCCCTCCTGGACCCGTGGACGGATGACATCCAGCAGGATTTCGTCCAGCTCGGTCAGCCCATGGCGCGGGTCACACAGGAGAACGATGCCCGTCAGGTTCTTGCGGGTGACCAGGTAGTTGGCCATGACCTGCTGCCAGCGGATCTTGTCGTGTTTGGGGACGGCGGCGTAACCGTAACCGGGCAGGTCGGTCAGGATGGCATCGGTGATGCCTTGCTTGCCCAGGCTGAACAGGTTGATGTGTTGGGTGCGGCCGGGTTTTTTCGAGGCATAGGCCAGTTGCTTCTGCTGCGTCAGCGTGTTGATGCAGGTGGACTTGCCGGCATTGGAACGCCCGACAAAGGCAATTTCGGGGACTTCCAGCGGCGGCAAAAAATGCAATTCCGGCGCGGTTGTCAGGAATTTGGCCGTGTGCAGCCAGCCCAAGGCGATGGTGGCTTGTGTCTTTTCGTCGAGGGCTGGCGCGGTGGCCGCCCCTGAGGAAGGGGGTGGGTTTGAGGTGGTGGTCATTAATTTAGGCAGTAAACCCGAAGCGCCATTGTAGAATGGCGCTGTTTTGCTCACCAGACACAACAGCACCATGAAGTTGATTGCCCCTTTGCTTATCGCCGCCGCCGTGGCTGCAGCCCCCTTTTCCGTCTTCGCACAAGAAGCCAAGCCCGAACCCGCCGCACATGCCGGGGCAGCCGCTGCCAAGGTGGTGAAGCCCGATCTGGCCAAAGGCGAGGCGATGTTCGGCGCCGTCTGCGCGGCTTGCCATGGCGCGGACGGAAACTCCGGTACCCCCGCCTACCCCAAGCTGGCACAGCAGCACCCGGAATACCTGGTCAAGCAGTTGCAGGAGTTCAAGTCGGACAAGCGTGCCAACGCGATCATGAAGGGCTTTGCCTCCATGCTGTCCGATGAAGACATGAAGAACGTGGCTTTCTGGGTGGCAACCAAGACCGCCAAGCCGGGCTTTGCCAGCGACAAGACCCTGGTTACCCTGGGTGAGCGCATTTACCGCGGCGGCATTGCCGATCGCCAGATTGCCGCCTGTGCGGGCTGCCACAGCCCCAATGGCGCCGGCATTCCTGCGCAGTATCCCCGTTTGAGCGGCCAGCATGCGGACTACGCGGTGGCGCAGTTGACGGCGTTCCGTGATGGTGTGCGCAAGAACAGCGCGCAGATGACTGCCGTGGCGGCCAAGATGAATGACCGCGAAATCAAGGCGGTGGCGGACTACATCGCCGGACTGCGTTAAGACTTGGCCTGAAAGTTTGGTTCTTTGCGGAACCAAACAGCAACAGTGCACCCTAACCGGGGCGGACGCATCACGCGATGGTCTGCCCTTTTTTTTTGAGCTCCCTGCCACTTATCCATGACAGTCTCCACCCAAGGTATTGAACTGAAGACCGGATCGCGCGCCTGGCGCGCGTTCGTGGAGCTGCTGTCTTCCATGCGGTTTGCCATTTCCCTGTTGACGGTTATCTGCATCGCCTCCGTCATCGGCACGGTACTCAAGCAGCATGAGCCGTTCAGCAACTACGTCAACCAGTTTGGCCCGTTCTGGGCCGAGGTGTTCGCAGCGGTCAGCCTGTACAGCGTCTACAGCGCCTGGTGGTTCTTGCTCATTCTCGGGTTCCTGGTGGTCAGCACGTCGCTGTGCATTGCGCGCAACACGCCCAAGATCCTGGCGGATCTGCGGTCCTACAAGGAAAACATCCGGGTGCAAAGCCTGCAGGCGTTTGGGCACCGGGCGCATGCGTCGCTGGAGGACGCGCCGGAATCCGCGGCGCACCGGATCGGGCAACTCCTGGTGGGCGGCGGCTGGAAAGTCCGGCTCCAGCAGCGCGAGACGCCGGACGGCGCGGGCTGGATGGTGGCCGCCAAGGCCGGGTCGGCCAACAAGATTGGCTACATTGCCGCGCACAGTGCCATTGTGCTGGTGTGCCTGGGGGGGCTGCTCGATGGCGACCTGGTGGTCCGTGCCCAGATGCTCTTGACGGGCAAGACCCCCTACAAGGGGGGGGGCATGATTGCCGATGTGGCGCCCGAGCATGTGCTGAGTGCACGCAACCCGACCTTCCGGGGCAATCTGGTGGTGGCCGAGGGAACACAGTCCGGCACGGCCGTCCTGAGCCAGTCCGACGGTGTGGTGCTGCAGCCCCTGCCTTTTGCAGTGGAGCTGAAGAAATTTGTCGTCGAGTACTACTCCACCGGCATGCCCAAGCTGTTTGCCAGCGACATCGTGATCCACGACCGGGAGACCGGTGAAAAAATCCCGGCCCGGGTGGAGGTGAACCATCCGGCGAGCTACCGGGGCATCGAGATCTACCAGTCGAGTTTCGATGACGGTGGCTCCACGGTGCACATGCGGGCGGTTCCCATGAATGCGCCGGCCAAGCCGTTTGATCTGCAGGGGATCATTGGTGGCACTTCCCAGCTGACCCGTGGCAACACCCCCGGGGCGGAACAATTGACGGTGGAGTACACCGGCTTGCGCGTCATCAACGTCGAGAATTTCGGCGACGGCGGAGATGCTGCGGTAGATGTGCGCAAAGTGGACCTGCGTGACGCCATCAATGCGCGCATGGGGGCCGCCAACAAGACGGTCAGCAAGAAGGAATTGCACAACGTGGGTCCCAGCGTGAGCTACAAGCTGCGCGATGCGGCCGGCCAGGCGCGGGAGTTCAACAACTACATGCTGCCGGTGGACATGGGCGATGGGGTACCGGTGTTCCTGCTGGGCACCCGCGACAGTCCCGCGCAGCCTTTCCGCTATCTGCGGATTCCTGCCGATGCGCAGGGCACCATGGACGAGTTCATGCGCCTGCGCATGGCCTTGCTCGATCCTCGCATGCGCGATCTGGCGGTGCGGCGTTATGCCAGCAAGGCGGTGGACGCCAAGCGACCGGAACTGGTCCAGCAGCTGAGTGTGTCGGCCGCGCGCGCCTTGTCGCTGTTTGCCGGAACCGAGACGCGGAGTGCCGCTGCCGCTCCTGCCGCGGGCTTGCAGGCCGTTGCCGATTTCATTGAAGCCAACGTGCCGGAGGCAGAGCGCAACAAGGCAGGAGAAGTGCTGATCCGTATCCTGAACGGCGCCCTCTTTGAACTGGCGCAACTCGCGCGTGAAGAGGCTGGCCTCAAGCCGCTGGTGCCCGATGCCACCAACCAGGCCTTCATGACCCAGGCGGTGCTGGCGCTGAGCGATGCTCCCCTGTACCCGGCGCCGGTGACTCTGCAGCTGACGGACTTTACCCAGGTGCAGGCCAGTGTTTTCCAGGTGGCCCGTGCGCCGGGCAAGAACGTGGTGTACCTTGGGTGCGCCTTGCTGATTCTGGGGGTATTTGCCATGCTTTACATCCGCGAGCGGCGGTTGTGGATATGGTTGGCCCCCGTGGCATCCACGGAAACCGCTGCGGCGGGTTCGCAGGCCACCATGGCCCTGTCGACCAACCGCAAGACGATGGATGGAGAGCGCGAGTTTGCACAGCTCAAATCCCGCTTGTTGGGCTTGAAGGAGGAATGACATGAATACGATGGTGAACAAGGGGCCGGCAACGCCCCGCAACATCACGCTGAATGAAGGCTACTTTGCCAAGCGCAACTGGCTGGACTGGCTGTTTGCCGCCGCGGCCGTGGCCGGCGGGCTGTACGCGTTCATGCTGTACGGCAGTGCCATGGATGTGTACGACAAGGGCATTCTGATGGCCGCCGTGCCCAGTGCCATTGCGCTGGGCTGGTTCTGGCGGCCCTTGCGGATCCTGATGCTGGCGGTGGCCGGCCTGTCGATCCTGGGGGTGGTGGCCTACCAGGGCAGCCTGGACCGGGCCGAGACGGTGTTCTGGCTCAAGTACTTCCTTTCCAGCCAGTCGGCCATCCTCTGGATGAGCATGTTGTTCTTTGCCAGCACGGCGTTTTACTGGGTGGGGGTGTTTGCGAAGGGCCGCGCCGAGGGCCTGGAGCTGGTGGCATCCCGCCTGCTGTGGGTTGCCGTGACCATGGCCCTGGTGGGGACCATGGTGCGCTGGTACGAGAGTTATCTGCTGGGGGCCGATATCGGCCACATTCCGGTCAGCAACCTGTACGAGGTCTTTGTGCTGTTCTGCTGGCTGACGGCGACGTTCTACCTGTACTTCGAAGCGCAGTACCAGACGCGGTCGCTGGGCGCCTTCGTCATGCTGGTGGTGAGTGCCGCGGTAGGGTTCCTGCTGTGGTACACCCTGGTGCGCGGGGCCCATGAGATCCAGCCACTGGTGCCGGCGCTGAAGAGCTGGTGGATGAAGCTGCATGTGCCGGCCAATTTCATCGGCTACGGAACGTTTGCCCTGTCAGCCATGGTGGCGTTTGCCTACCTCATCAAACAGCAGGCCGGCGAGACGCGCTGGTACAAGCTGGCGCCGCTGTGGCTGTTGGGTGTGGTGCTGTGTTTTGAGCCGGTGGTCTTTCGCAAGTCCGCCGTGCTGGGCATGAGCGACTACTGGGCGGTCTATTTCGGCATCTCGGCCCTGATCGTGGCCAGCATTGTGTTTGGCCGTCGCCGTCTGGCGGAACGGTTGCCGTCCTTCGAGGTGCTCGATGACGTGATGTACAAGTCCATTGCCGTCGGCTTTGCCTTTTTCACCATCGCCACGGTGCTGGGGGCGCTGTGGGCTGCCGAGGCCTGGGGCGGCTATTGGAGCTGGGACCCCAAGGAGACCTGGGCCCTGATTGTCTGGCTCAACTACGCAGCCTGGCTGCACATGCGCCTGATGAAGGGTTTGCGGGGAACCGTGGCCGCCTGGTGGGCTTTGAGCGGCCTGGCTGTCACGACCTTTGCGTTCATTGGCGTCAATATGTTCCTGAGCGGGTTGCACAGCTACGGAACTTTGTAAGCCCGGCGGTTCTCAGACGGTTCACCGCGACACGAGGACATCACCATGCTGATCAAAACGCCAGGCAACGGTTTCAACCACGCGGTTGCCAGTGAGATTACCGATCGTTCCGTGTACGAGGGGCGCCGTGACCTGCTGCGGATGGCGGCGGCCGGGGCTGCCGGCACCGCCTTGGCGGGCTGGGCATCGCGCCAGGCCCTGGCACAAGGGCAAAGCGGGGTGCCGCGTCCGGGCAAGCTGGCGGCACTGGCGGGCAGGCCCTCTGGCGTGGCGGGTGCCAGCACCATGGAAAAGCTGACGGCGTACAAGGACGCCAGCACCTACAACAATTTCTACGAGTTCGGCACCGACAAGGCCGACCCGGCCGTCAACGCCCACACGCTCCGAACCGCGCCTTGGTCGGTGGAGATCGAGGGGCTGGTCAAGAAACCGGGCAAGCTGGCCTTGGAAGACTTGCTCAAGCTCAGTCCCCTGGAGGAGCGCATCTACCGCTTGCGCTGCGTGGAAGGCTGGTCCATGGTCATTCCCTGGGTGGGCTATTCCCTGGCCGAGCTCGTCAAGCGGGTGGAACCCCTGGGCAGTGCCAAGTACGTCGAATTTGTGACCCTGGCCGATCCCAAGACCATGCCTTACGTGGGTTCCCGCGTGCTGGACTGGCCCTATGTGGAAGGGTTGCGTCTGGACGAGGCGATGCACCCGCTGACCCTGCTCACGTTCGGCATGTACGGAGAGGTGTTGCCCAACCAGAACGGCGCACCGGTGCGGCTGGTGGTGCCCTGGAAGTATGGCTTCAAGAGTGCCAAGAGCATTGTGAAGATCCGTTTCACGGACCGGCAGCCATCGACCGCCTGGAACAAGGCCGCGGCCAATGAATACGGGTTCTATTCCAACGTCAACCCGAGCGTGGACCACCCGCGCTGGAGCCAGGCCACGGAGCGCCGCATCGGAGAAGATGGCCTGTTCAGCAAGCGACGCAAGACCCTGATGTTCAATGGCTACGAAGCGCAGGTAGGACAGCTGTACGCGGGCATGGACCTGAAGCGGCTGTTCTGACGGCCGTGCGTGCCTTGCTCACTGCCGGTCTGGCGGGCCGGTTCGCCAAGCCGGTCTGGTTTACGGTTGCCCTGCTGCCTTTTTGTTGGCTGGTTTTTGCCACCGCCACCGACCGGTTGGGCGCCAACCCGGCCGAGGCGCTGGTGCGCTCCACCGGGGACTGGACCCTGCGCATGCTCTGTGTGGTGCTGGCCATTACGCCCCTGCGTGTGGTGGCGAAGATGCCGGCATGGGCCCGCTTTCGGCGCATGGCGGGCCTGTTTGTGTATTTCTACGGGGTGCTGCACCTGCTGTCGTATGGCTGGTTCGATATGGGGCTGGACGTGGCGGACATTGGCCACGACATAGCCAAGCGCCCATTCATCCTGGTGGGTTTTTCGGCGTTCGTGCTGCTGACACCGCTGGCGCTGACGTCCTTCAACCGGGCGATCCGGGCCCTGGGCGGACGGCGGTGGCAACAGTTACACCGGCTGGTGTATGCCGTTGCCTTGCTGGCCGTGCTGCACTTTTTCTGGATGCGAGCGGGCAAACACAACTTTGCCGAAGTCGCGGTCTACGGGGCCATCGTGGCGACCCTGCTGGGTTGGCGTCTGGTCCAGAATATCAGGAAAAAGACCCCGAAACCGGCGTCAATATTGCGCAAGCAGCTATGAAAACAGGAGCGCTTGTGGCGCGCCCGGACCTCTGTGCGCTCTCCGCTCCCTACAGCAGACGTTCCCCGCGCAGCTGGTCGGCCATGCTGTCGCGCGCGCGGATGAGATGGGCCTGCTCGCCATCGACCAGAATCTCCGCCGCGCGCGGCCGTGAGTTGTAGTTGCTGGACATGCTCATGCAGTAGGCACCCGCCGACAACACGGCCAGCCGGTCGCCGGCCTGGACCGCCAGTGGCCGGTCGTGGCCCAGCCAGTCGCCGCTTTCACATACGGGTCCGACGACGTCGTACACCGGCGCGCCGGGCTGGGTCTGCTTGTGCAGGTCCAGCGGCACGATCTGGTGGAAGGCCTGGTAGAGCGCCGGGCGCGGCAAGTCGTTCATGGCGGCGTCGACAATGCAGAAGCTCTTCTGCTCGCCCGGTTTCATGTACAGCACTTCGGTGACGCAGATGCCGGCATTGCCGACCAGCGAGCGTCCGGGCTCGATCATCAGCTTGCGCTGGCCAAAGCCGCGGGCATCGAGTTTGGCCAGCAGTTTGGCCCACAGGGTGTCGGCGGGGGGCGGTGTGTCGCCTTGGTAATTGATGCCCAGTCCGCCACCGAAGTCGATATGGTGGATGGGAATGCCGGCGGCTTCAATGGCCGCCACCAGGTCCAGCATGCGGTCCATGGCGTCCAGGTAGGGCGTTTCTTCGGTGATCTGGGAGCCGATGTGGCAGTCGATGCCCACCACGTGCAGACCCGGCAGCGAAGCCGCGCGCTGGTACGTGGCCAGCGTGCGCTCGTGTGCAATGCCAAACTTATTGCCCTTGAGCCCGGTGGAAATGTAGGGGTGGGTTTTGGGGTCGACGTTGGGGTTGACGCGGATGCTTACCGGAGCGCGCATCTGCAGGGACAGGGCCACCGTGTTGAGGACGTCCAGTTCGGCTTCGCTCTCGACGTTGAAGCAGCCAATGCCGGCCTGCAAGGCCTCCCGCATCTCCTGGCGGGTTTTTCCCACGCCGGAGAAGATAACCTTGGCTGGATCACCGCCGGCGGCCAGCACGCGGGCCAGCTCGCCACCGGACACGATATCGAAGCCGCACCCGGCCTGCGCAAACAGCTGCAGCACGCCCAGCGTGGAGTTGGCTTTCATGGCGTAGCAAATCTGCGCGTTGCGTCCGGCAAAGCCGCGCTGGTAAGCGGCCAGGGCGTCCAGCATGGAGGCCTTGGAATAGACGAACAGCGGCGTTCCGTGGGCGCTGGCCAGGGCGTCCAGCGGGCAGGCTTCCACATGAAGCTGGCCGTTGGCGTAGTGGATGTGTGGCTGGCCGGGAAGGGACGTGGAAATCATGGGGTGCGGGGTTCCGAAGGTGAGGTGGCGGGAGTTGCCGGCGCAGGCGCCGCTGCAGGGCCTGCAGGCTTGGCGGAGGTGGGCCGTGGCGGGGGCAGATACAGGTTGCCGGTCTGGCCGCATCCGGCCAGATTCAACACACCCGCGCCAAGGACAAGCGCGCTGACTAGAATTTGCTTTGCAATCAACATGGTGAAATTGTAATGACCGACCCCGAATTCATGGACCGCGCGGACGCTTTGCTCAAGGCTGTGGAGGCCTGCTGCGACCGCATCAACGACGAAACCGATGCCGATGTGGACAACCAGCGGGTGGGGGGCATGGTAACCCTGACCTTTTCCAACGGAAGCCAGATTGTCATCAACCAGCAAAAGCCGCTGCACGAGATCTGGCTGGCGACCAAGTCCGGGGGCTACCACTACCGTTGGGTGGATGGCCAGTGGCGTGACACCAAGGGCCAGGGGGAGTTCTTCTCTGCGCTCTCCAGCAACGCCAGCTTGCAGGCTGGTCAGGCGTTGCAGTTCGCGGCGTGATCAGTTCTTGAACAGATCCAGGATTTTTTTCTTCTCATCGGCGGGGGGCAGCGGCAGGGGCGTTGCGTCAGGTTTCTCCTCCAGCCCCAGCCCGGAAACGCCCGCGCCCTTGGCAAATTCGTCGTAATACCATTCGTTGTTCACGTTCACGACCCCCTCGGGTACGGACGGTTCCATGACGGGCACATTCTTGAGCGCTTGGGCCATGAAGCTGATCCAGACGGGCAGGCTCAGGCCGCCACCGGTTTCGCGGTCGCCGAGTTTGCGGGGTGTGTCGTAACCGATCCAGGTAACCGCCGTCAGGGTGGGCTGGAATCCGGCAAACCAGGCGTCCAGGGAGTCGTTGGTCGTCCCGGTCTTGCCATATACATCAGGGCGCTTCAGCGTGGCCTGGGCGCGTGCCGCCGTGCCGGAGCGGGTCACCTCCTGCAGCAGGCTGTCCATGATGAAGGCGTTGCGGGCGTCGATGGCGCGTTGCGACTCATCGAGTACCGGGGGCTGGGTTTCCACCAGGACCTTGCCGCGCTGTTCGTTCACTTTGGAGACCAGCCAGGGGTTGACCCGGTAACCCCCGTTGGCGAAGACCGAGTAGCCCACGGCCATTTGCATGGGCGTTACCGATCCGGCGCCCAGCGCCATGGTGAGATAGGGCGGGTGCCGTTCGGCTTCGAATCCGAAATGGGTGATCCATTCCTGTGCGTATTGGGGGCCGATGGAACGCAGGACCTGGATCGAGATCATGTTCTTGGACTTCGCCAGGCCGCGGCGCAGCGTCATCGGGCCTTCAAACTTGCCGTCGTAATTCTTGGGCTCCCAGGGTTGCCCGCCCGTGACGCCGGCGTCGAAGAATAGGGGGGCGTCGTTGACCACGGTGGAGGGGGTGAAACCCTTCTCCAGGGCGGCTGAGTAGATAAACGGCTTGAAGCTGGAGCCTGGTTGGCGCCAGGCTTGCGTGACGTGGTTGAACTTGTTCTTGGCAAAGTCAAAGCCCCCCACCAGCGCCTTGATGGAGCCGTCGCGGGGATCGATGGCAACAAAAGCGCCCTCCACCTCGGGCAACTGGGTGATTTCCCAGGTGTCTTTCGGAGTCTTCGATACCCGGATGACGGCGCCGCGCCGCAGCTTGATGTTGGGTGGGGCCTTGTCGGATAGGCCGGATTGTGCGGGTTTGAGGCCATCGCCGGTGATCTCCAGCACGGTGCCGCCCTGACGCATGGCTGTAATTTGCTTGGGGGAGGCCTCCAGCACCACGGCCGACATCACGTCGCCGTTGTCCGGACGCTCGTCCAGCGCTTCGTCCACGGCGTCTTCGACGTCCTGCGCCGCGGTTGGCAGATCGATGAACTTTTCGGGGCCCCGATAGACCTGGCGGCGCTCGAAGTCCATGATTCCCCGGCGCAGAGCCTGGTAGGCGGCATTCTGGTCGGCGCTGCGCAGGGTGGTGTGGACATCCAGGCCGCGTGTGTAGGTTTCATCGCCGTACTGCGCATACATCAGCTGGCGGACCATTTCCGCGACGTATTCAGCATGCACCTGGTTGCGGTTGTTCCCGTTTCGGACGTTGAGTTCCTGGTTCTTGGCCAGCTCGGCTTCCTTGTCGGTGATGAAGCCGTTTTCCAGCATGCGGTCGATGATGTAGCGCTGGCGGATGCGCGCCCGCTGCGGGTTGTTGATGGGGTTGTAGGCCGAAGGCGCCTTGGGCAGGCCGGCCAGCATGGCGGCCTCGGCAATGGTGATGTCTTTGAGGGGTTTGCCGAAATAGGTTTCGGAGGCGGCGGCAAAACCGTAGGCACGGTTGCCCAGGAAGATCTGGTTCATGTAGATTTCCAGAATCTGGTCCTTGCTCAGCATGTGCTCCAGCTTGAAGGTGAGCAGGATCTCGTAGATCTTGCGGGTGAAGGTCTTCTCCGACGACAGGTAGACATTGCGGGCCACTTGCATCGTGATGGTGGATGCGCCCTGGCTTTTTGCCCGGCCCACATTGGCCAGTCCTGCGCGTAGCACGCCCAGATAGTCCACGCCACCGTGCTGGTAGAAGCGTGCATCTTCAATCGCCAGCACGGCGTTGGTCATGACCTTGGGAATTTCGGCAATCGGTGTCAGGTTGCGTCGCTCTTCACCAAATTCCCCTAAGAGATCCCCTTCTGCGGAAAAAATCCGCAGGGGCAGCTTGGGGCGGTAATCCGACAGGTCGGAGATATCCGGCAGGTTGGGAAAGGCCACCGACAGGGCCAGCGCGATGACCATCAACAGGGAAACTGCGCCAGCAACGGCCAAGCCGGTCGCCCACAGGGCCAGGCGTGCAAGCCAATGCATGGACGCAATGCGTTCACGCAGCCTGGGTTTGTTTTTCTCGGACGGTGTGGGGGAAGTAGGCATGGCAATGGAAGTAAGGATGCCCGGGCATTATAAAAATGCACGGCTGGCAGGCTGCGGGGCGGCCAATGCCCGTATTGTTGCCGTTTCCGGCCGTGGCGTCCGAATCGGTGGATGGTTTTCCGTGGCGAGCCAAAATCGTCGGCTTTTGACAACGGTTGAAACGAGTTGAAACAGAAAAAACCTTTTGGGACAAGGAGCTTACTGATAGCATTCAAGTGATTTCTTAAGTTTGGCCGGTGCTTGACCGGTCTGTTTCAGGGGACCGTTTTGATCTCATTGGGGTCGTTTCTCAGTCGTCAGCCAGTACCGATGCTCGGGCTGGACATCAGTTCCTCCAGTGTGAAACTGGTGGAGTTGGGCCGTGACAAGGCCGGCAATCTCGTGCTGGAGCGTTGCGCCATTGAGCCGCTGGAGCGGGGATGGATCACGGATGGCAATATTGAGAAGTTTGACGAGGTGGCCAATGCGCTGCGGCGTCTGGTCAAGAAAAGCGGCACCAAAACCAAGAATGTGGCCATGGCATTGCCGCCGTCGGCGGTCATTACCAAGAAGATCATCCTTCCTGGGGGGATGACGGATCAGGAGCTGGAGCAGCAGGTCGAGACCGAGGCAAACCAGTACATCCCCTTTCCGCTGGATGAAGTCAGTCTGGATTTTTGCGTGATCGGTCCCAGCGCTACGTCGGCCGGTGATGTGGAGGTGCTGATTGCCGCTTCGCGCAAGGAAAAAGTACAGGATATTCAGGGCTTGGCGGAAGCCGCCGGACTCACGCCGCTGGTGGTGGATGTGGAGTCCTACGCGGCCCGCCTGGCGGCGGGGCGGTTGATTGAAAACCTTCCGAACAAGGGGGCAGGTCTGATCGTTGCCTTGTTTGAGGTTGGGGCGCTGACCACCAGCATGCAGGTGCTGCGCGATGACGAGGTGCTGTATGACCGGGATCAGGCATTTGGTGGAGCCCAGCTCACGCAGCTGATCGTGCGACAGTACGGCTTCTCGCAGGAGGAGGCGGAGAGCAAGAAACGCAGCGGTGAGTTGCCCGACGACTACGAGTCGTCCGTCTTGCGTCCTTTTATTGAAACCATGGTCCAGGAATTGGGTCGGGCGCTGCAGTTTTTCTTTACCAGTACGCCCCACAACAAGGTGGACTACATCATGTTGGCGGGAGGCTCTGCCGCCTTGCCCGGGCTGACGGCTGCGGTTACCCAGCACACCACGTTCCCCTGCACCTTGCTCAATCCCTTTGACGGCATGGAGATTGGAGACGGCGTGCGTTTGAAGAGAATGACCCGTGAGGCACCGTCGTACCTTACGTCGTGCGGTCTGGCGTTGCGGAGGTTTGCGCAGTGATTCTGATCAATCTGCTTCCGCACCGGGAAGCTGCCCGCAAACGGCGGCGCGAACTGTTCAATTTGTCCCTGGGGGCCTCCGCTGTGCTGGGCGGCCTGATCGCCGGGGCCGTGTTCTTGTGGTTCCAGGCGGCCATTTCGGTTCAGCAGGGGACCAATGTGGTCCTGGAGACGGAGATCAAGAAGCTGGAGAGCCAGATCAAGGAGATTGAAGGGCTGGAGGCCGAGATTGCGGCCTTGCGTGCCCGTCAGCAGGCCGTGGAGGATTTGCAGTCGGACCGCAATTTGCCAGTGCATTTGCTCACCGAACTGGTCAACCAATTGCCTGATGGCGTCTATATTTCCAGGATGACCCAGGCGGATCAGCTGGTGACGTTGAATGGTGTCGCGCAGTCCAACGAGCGGGTGTCCGAACTGTTGCGCAACCTGGCCAGCAATACGCCGTGGTTCAGCAAACCCGAATTGGTGGAAATCGTGGCGGGCAGTGTGGCGCTGTCGGCCCGAGACCAGCGGCGGGTGGCCAACTTTACGATCAGGGTTCGCCTGATGCGCGCCAGTGAGGCAGAAAAGGCCGCTGCAGCCAAGGTGGCGGAGGCAGCATCGACGGTTGCCGCTGCCGCATCGGCTCCTGTTGCTGCCGCGTCTGCAGGCGGCAAGAAATAGCAGGAACCCGTATGGCGATCAAAACTCTCAATTCGGTGAATTTTGCGGAACTCCAGCAAAAGGTGCTGGGGCAGTTCCGCGATCTGGATCCCAAAGATCCGTCGGTGTGGCCCTCCATTCCCCGCTACGCCTTGTTTGTGGCCACGGCGGTGGCCATTGTGGCGGCCCTGTGGTTCGTGTGGCTCAGCGGCGAGCAGGAAATCCTGCAGCAGGAGCAGGACAAGGAGGTCAAGCTCCGTGAAGAGTACAAGACCAAACTGGCCAAGGCGGTCAACCTGGATGTCCTGAAGAAGCAGCGTGAGCAGGTGCAGCAGTATGTGACCCAGCTCGAGAAACAATTGCCCAGCAAGGCGGAAATGGATGCATTGCTGTCCGATATCAACCAGGCGGGTTTGGGTCGTAGCCTGCAATTCGACTTGTTCCGCCCCGGCCAGATTGCCGTCAAGGAGTATTACGCCGAGTTGCCCATCGCGATCCGGGTTACGGGTCGTTACCACGATATCGGTGCCTTTGCTTCCGATATTGCCAACCTGTCCCGTATCGTGACCCTGAACAACCTGACTATCGTTCCCAAGGCGGCGGACGGCTCCCTCGTTCTGGATTCCACGGCCAAGACTTTCCGTTACCTGGACGCCAGTGAAGTGGCCTCGCAGCGCAAGGCATCGGGCGGCAAGGGAGCCAAGAAATGACGCGTTTGCAATTGCTGGCTGCGGCCGGCCTGCTCCTGGTACTGGCCGGCTGCGGGTCTTCCAGCGAAGATGAGATTCGCCAGTGGATGACCGAAGAGCGCAACCAGACCCGTCCCAAAGTGCCTCCCATTCCGGCGCCCAAGCAATTCAAGCCGGAGGCTTACACCAATGCGACTGCGGTGGAGCCCTTCAGCAACCAGAAGTTGACACAAGCCCTGAAGCGTGACGCCGCGCAAGTGGCGGCCAACGGCGCCCTGGTTGCCCCTGAACTGGCACGCCGCAAGGAGCCGCTGGAAGCGTTCCCGCTGGATTCCATGAGCGTGGTAGGCAGCATCATCAAGGCCGGGCAGCCGGTTGCCCTGGTGAAGGTGGACAACCTGTTGTACCAGGTGAAACTGGGCAATTACCTGGGCCAGAACTACGGCCGGGTGACCAAAATCAGTGAGACCGAGGTGACGCTGCGCGAAATCGTGCAGGACGCGGTCGGCGAGTGGATTGAACGCGTTGCAACGCTGCAGTTGCAGGAGAAGTCGAAATGAATCATCAGAACCAACGGTTGGGATTGCGCATGTGGCAACGCATTATTGTTTCGGTTGCCATGGCGCTGGGGCTGAGCGCCCAGGCACAGACGCAACCCTCCATTGAGGCGGTGACGGGGTCCATCCAGGGCGGGACGGCGGTTGTGCGCATCGATCTCTCGGAGGCCCTGACCGCGGTGCCAACCGGATTCGTCATACAGTCGCCCGCACGGATTGCGCTGGACTTTCCGGGGGTGGCCAATGCCATGGGGCGTTCGACCGTCGAGATCAACCAGGGTAACCTGAGGTCGGTCAGCGTAGTGCAGGCCGGTGAGCGCACCCGGGTGGTGCTCAACTTGAAGCAGCCTGCGACCTACAAGGCGGAAATTCAGGGTAAATCGCTGCTGGTCGCGGTGGAGTCTTCCGCCGCAACTCCTGCCGCTGCGACGCCGACCCCCACGTTCGCTGAAAACCGCAGCCGCGATACCGCCCCCTTGAAGGACCTGGATTTCCGGCGGACCGCCGACGGGGCCGGGCGCGTGGTGGTGACCCTGCCCAACAACCAGGTGGGCGTCGACATTCGCCAGCAGGGCAAGACACTGGTGGTGGAGTTCATGAAGTCTACGTTGCCGGAAGGACTGCGCAGGCGGCTGGATGTGGCCGATTTCGGTACCCCGGTGAAAACGGTGACCACGACCCAGTCGGGTGACCGAGTACGCATGGTCATTGAACCCCAGGGCCAGTGGGAGCACAGCGCCTACCAAAGTGACGAGCAATTCGTGGTGGAGGTCAAGGAGCTGAAGGTGGATGCCAAGAAGCTGACGCAGGGCGTGGGCTACAACGGGCAGAAGCTGTCGCTGAATTTCCAGAATATTGAAGTCCGCTCGCTGTTGCAGGTCATTGCCGACTTCACCAATTTCAACATTGTGACGTCCGACTCGGTATCGGGCTCGGTGACTCTGCGCTTGCAGGACGTGCCGTGGGATCAGGCGCTTGACATCATTCTGCAGGCCAAGGGTCTGGGCTTGCGCAAGAGCGGAAACGTTCTGTGGGTGGCCCCCAAGGACGAGATTGCCGCCAAGGAAAAGTTGGACCTCGAATCGGTAGCGGCCGTGCAAAGCTTGGAAGCGCTGCGAACCCAGTCGTTCCAGATCAATTACGGCAAGGCTTCGGAAATTGCCGCTGGGTTGACGGCAACGGGTGGCGGTACAGGTGCCAACACCAGCCGGATTCTGAGCCCCCGGGGTAGCGTGATATTCGAAACCCGGACCAACCAGTTGTTCGTGACCGATATTCCGAGCAAGCTGGAGCAGGTGCAGCAGTTGATCGCAAAAATCGACGTGGCCGTACGGCAGGTGCTGATCGAGGCGCGCATTGTGGAAGCCGCGGACAGTTTCGGCAAGTCGCTGGGTGTCAAACTCGGTGGTGGCGGCAGCAATGCCATCTCGGTCGGAACCCAGGAGGGCGGCCCTCTGACTGGCTCGGTGGGTTCCAACTATGTTACCGGCTCTGCGGCTACCACCTCCGGGAACTTCGTGAACCTGCCGTCTTCGGGGGCCTTGGGTTATGCCAATCCGGGGACCTTTGCGGTATCGCTCTTTGGGGCTTCCGCCAGCAGCTTTTTGAACCTGGAGATCTCGGCGCTGGAAGCGGACGGCAAGGGCAAAGTGGTGTCCAGCCCCCGGGTGGTGACAGCGGACCAGATCAAGGCCGTGATTGAGCAGGGTACAGAGTTGCCCTACCAAGTGGCGTCGTCGAGTGGTGCGACATCCATTGCGTTCCGCAAGGCAGCCCTGAAGCTGGAAGTCACGCCGCAGATCACCCCGGAAGGCAGCATCATTCTGGACGTTGACGTGGCCAAGGACACCGTGGGCCAGTCGACTCCCGCAGGCTTTGCCATCGACACCAAGCACATCAAGACCCAGGTCTTGGTGGAAAACGGCGGGACCGTCGTGATTGGCGGCATCTTCACGGAAGAGCAGCAGGACGATGCGGCGAAAGTCCCCTTCTTCGGTGACCTGCCTGGACTGGGTGTGTTGTTCCGGACCAAGTCCAGCTCGAACAAGAAACGGGAAATGCTGGTTTTCATCACCCCCAAAACCTTGGCGGATCGGTCGGCGGGGCGTTAAATACCCTGCTTGCACGGGGATTCGCCAGCTTACCACACCGTTGTTCAATTGCTAGTCAGTCTTGTAGGCCTACCCGGTTCCGGTAAAACCACGGTGGGGCGGCAGCTTGCCCGTCGCTTGCAGGTGCCGTTTGTCGACTCGGACCATGCCATCGAGGCGCGGTTGGGGTGCCCCATCCGCGAATACTTCGAGCGCGAGGGGGAGGCGAGCTTTCGGGACATTGAGGAAGAGGTCATCGACGCACTGACCCTGGAGTCGCCCCGTGTGCTGTCGACCGGCGGCGGCGCGGTTCTGCGGCCCGCCAACCGCCAGCACCTGCGGGAGCGTGGATGGGTCATCTACCTCAAGTCCTCCCCCGACGAGCTGTTCCGTCGCCTGCGCCATGATGTCAACCGTCCGTTGCTGCAGGTGGCCGATCCCTTGACCCGCCTGCGCGATCTGTTTGCCCAGCGCGATCCCTTGTACCGGGAAACAGCCCATTTCGTGCTGGAGACGGGGCGCCCTTCGGTGGCAACACTGGTCAACATGATCGTGATGCAGCTGGAACTGGCCGGGGTGATTCCTGCCCGGTGAGAGGTTCTGCGGGAGACTGCACGGCCGGTTTGGGGCTTCGCGTGACGGGAACCTCTAAACTCGGGGTATGAGTGCTTCAATTTTCCATACGGTTCACATCGCGTTGGCCGAACGCAGCTATCCGATCGCCATTGGCTCTGGATTGCTGGGGCAGTCCGCCACTTTTGCAGGCTTGCCGGCGGCGACCACGGCGGTGATCGTCAGCAACACGACCGTGGCCCCGCTGTATGCACAGCAACTGCAAGCGGCATTGGCGGGCAAATATCCGTCGGTGCACCTGGTGACCTTGCCTGACGGTGAGCAGTACAAGACCTGGCAGACGCTGAACACGATTTTTGATGCCCTGCTGCAACAGGGCTGCGACCGCAAGACGGTTCTGTTTGCGCTGGGCGGCGGCGTGGTGGGGGACATGACGGGCTTTGCCGCGGCCAGTTACATGCGGGGAGTGCCGTTTGTGCAGGTTCCCACCACCTTGCTGTCGCAGGTGGATTCGTCGGTGGGAGGGAAGACCGGCATCAATCACCCCCTGGGCAAAAATATGATCGGGGCGTTCTACCAGCCGCTGCAGGTGGTGTGCGACCTGGACACGCTCAAGACGCTGCCGGCCCGCGAGCTCAGCGCCGGGCTGGCGGAAATCATCAAATACGGCCCCATCGCCGATCTGGCGTTTCTGGACTGGATCGAGGGTCATATGGACCAGCTGCTGGCCCGCGATGTCTCCGCGCTGGCCCACGCGGTGCGGCGCAGTTGCGAGATCAAGGCGGAGGTGGTTGGCCAGGATGAGCGGGAGTCCGGCTTGCGCGCCATTCTCAATTTTGGCCACACGTTTGGCCATGCCATCGAGGCCGGCATGGGCTATGGCCAGTGGCTGCACGGCGAGGCCGTCGGTTGCGGCATGGTCATGGCGGCGCAGTTGTCGCGCGAGCTGGGCCTGGTGGATGCCGCTTTCGTGAGGCGGCTGACTACCCTGGTGCAGCGCGCGGGCTTGCCCGTGGTGGGCCCGCGCTTGTCCGTCCAGGACAACGCGGGGCGTTATCTGGAACTGATGCGGGTGGACAAGAAGGCCGAAGGGGGGGCGATCCGGTTTGTGGTGATTGATGGCCCGTCCCGTGCGGCGGTGCGCAGTGCCCCGGATGCGGTGGTCCGCAAGGTGATTGATGCTTGCTGCGCCTGATGCGCTATCAATTAAATAGCTGTCTGCGCAATTGCCGCGCGGGTTACCCGGTAAAAAGGTGCATGAAATGAGCCTGGCGCCCTACGCCTGCCATCCGGCGCAATCGCGCGGGCGACGCTTCGGGGAGGCCGATGCACCAACCCGCACGGCTTTTCAGCGTGACCGCGATCGCATCGTGCATTCCACGGCTTTTCGGCGTCTGGTGTACAAGACCCAGGTTTTCCTGAACCACGAAGGTGATCTGTTCCGTACCCGGTTGACCCATTCACTGGAAGTGGCGCAGCTGGGGCGCTCCATTGCGCGCTCCCTGCACCTGAACGAGGATCTGGTAGAGACCATCGCACTGGCGCACGACCTGGGTCACACGCCGTTCGGGCACGCCGGGCAGGACGCGCTCAACGCCTGCATGGCGGCGTATGGCGGCTTCGAGCACAACCTGCAGAGTCTGCGGGTGGTCGACCACCTGGAGGAGCGCTATCCCGATTTTGACGGCCTGAACCTCACCTTCGAGACGCGCGAGGGCATCCTCAAGCACTGCTCCCGTGCCAACGCCATCCTGCTGGAAGCGGATGAGCCCCTTTACGCCGATGGTCTCGGTGGGGTGGGGCAGCGGTTCCTGCAGCGCACCCAGCCCAGCCTGGAGGCGCAGCTGTGTAACCTGGCCGATGAAATTGCCTACAACGCCCATGACATTGATGACGGTGTGCGCTCGGGTCTCATTTCCCTGGAGCAGCTGCAGGACGTACCCCTGTTCGAGGGCTATTACCGCCAGGCCCTGGCGGCCCACGCCCAACTGGCGCAGCCCGCCAATGCCCGCCGCCTGCTCTACGAGTCTATTCGGCTCATGCTGAGCGAACAGGTTTACGACGTGATTGCCGCAACGCAGGCGGCCCTGGCGGAGGCCCGGCCGGGCAGTGTGGCGCAGGCGCGCGCCCTGCCTGCGCTGGTGGTCTTCAGTCGCGGGATGCGGGAGCGTTCGCAGGCCCTAAAGGCCTTCCTGTTGCGCGAGCTGTACCGCCATCCCCAGGTCATGGAGAACATGGCGCTGGCCCAGCAGGTGGTGCGTGAGTTGTTTGCCGCCTACAGCGAGGCGCCCCAGGAAATGCAGACCGGTTCTGCTGCACGGGTGGCCGCCGGAACCCCGGTTCCTCCCCCACAGACAACGCCCACCACGATGCGGACCATCGCGGATTACATTGCCGGCATGACCGACCGTTTTGCCGCCCGCGAACACGAACGCCTGACCGGTCGACGCCTGTTGCCCTGAGGACCGGCTATGCTGCCTGCCATGAACCTTGTGACGTCTTCCCCGTTTCCCACATCCGATGACGTGGTCCTTGCCGCCACCCGGCAGTGGGTGGAGCGGGCCGTGATCGGCCTGAACCTCTGCCCGTTTGCCAAGAGCGTGCATGTCAAGGGGCAGGTCCACTATGCCGTGTCGCACGCCACCACGCGCGCGGACCTGCTGCAAGACCTGATCACCGAGCTGCAGGCGCTGCAGGCCAGTGACCCGGTGGTGCGCGACCAGACGCTGGTGATCGCGCCGTCGGTTTTGTCCGACTTTCTGGATTTCAACGATTTCCTGCATGATGCCGATCGGACGCTGCGGGAGCTGGGTCTGGAAGGGGTGCTGCAAATTGCCAGCTTCCACCCGCAGTTCCAGTTCGCCGGTACGGCCGCGGACGACATCACCAATTACACCAACCGGGGGCCGTATCCGATGCTGCATTTGCTGCGCGAAGACAGCATTGCGCGCGCCGTTGCAGCGTTTCCCGAGCCCGAAACCATTTTCGAGAAGAACATGCAGACCCTGGAGCAGCTCGGCCATGCCGGCTGGGCGGCACTCGGGCTGGAGTGCCCCGTCCCGGCTGGGCGTGGCAAGAGCACACCATGAAGAAAACCTCCCCCCAACCGGCTCGGCCCGGCAGAGTGTCCCCGCCGGCGCCGGAACACCCCTTGGCTGCCGAAGTGCGTCCGGGCCAGAGCGTCGAGCTGCTCAAGGAGCTGCACATCCTGACGCGCGAGGGCAAACTCAACCAGGACTCGCGGCGCAAGCTCAAGCAGGTGTACCACCTGTACCAGTTCATCGAAAAGCTGCTCCAGGAACTGCCCAACGGCGGCGCCGGCGCCACGCTGGCGGACCATGGCGCAGGCAAGTCCTATCTGGGATTCATCCTGTACGACCTGTTTTTCAAGAACCTGGCCGGAAGCCGGATTTACGGGGTGGAGTTCCGTCCGGAACTGGTGCAGAAATCCCGCGAACTGGCGGCCCGGCTGGGCTTTGAGCGCATGACCTTCCTGAACCTGAGTGTGGCCGAATCCACCGGGTCACAGGCGATGCCCGAGCATGTCGATGTAGTCACCGCGCTGCATGCCTGCGACACGGCCACCGATGACGCGATCGCTTTCGGCCTGCAGAAGACGGCGAACTTCATGGTGCTGGTGCCGTGCTGTCAGGCAGAAGTCGCCCGCTGCCTCAACGCCAGCAAGGCCCTGTCCTTGAACCGCACCTCCTTGGCGGAACTCTGGCGCCACCCCCTGCACACCCGGGAGATGGGCAGCCAGATCACCAATGTGCTGCGCTGTCTGTACCTGGAGGCCTGGGGCTACAAGGTGACGGTGACGGAGCTGGTAGGGTGGGAGCACAGCATGAAAAACGAGCTCATCATTGCCCGGCGCACCGGCAAGCCCAATCGGGCGGCGGCCCAGCGGTTGCGGGAGTTGTTGCAGGAGTTCGGCTTGACGGCGCTGCTGGAAACCCGCTTTACATTGCCCGCGGACAACGAAACCCGGGTGTGACACGTTCAAGGCGTTGGACCTTACCCTTACCATTGCAACCTGTTCCTTGGAGTCCCGGATGAAGAAATTAGTCAACCTGAGCCTGGCGGTGGCCATTGCCACCACGCTGGTGGCCTGTGCCAGCAGCAGTCCTGACGTGATCCAGCGCGGCGAAGCCCAGCGCATGGCTCAGGTGGAAGACGGTGTGGTGCTGACCGTGCGCCCGGTGGTGGTGGACGGCAGCCAGACCGGCATCGGCGCCGGCGTGGGCGGCGTGGTCGGCGCCATTGGCGGCTATAGCGGCAGCGGCGTGCCGCGCGAGGCCCAGGTCCTGGGCGTGCTGGCGGGCGTGGCCGGCGCGGCAGCGGGCAATGCCATCGAGCGGTTTTCCACGCGTGAAGAGGCCGTGGAAATCCTGGTGCAGCTCAAGGGCGGCGAGCGCCGCGCCATCGTGCAGGCCAAGGGCACCGAAGTGCTGGTGGCCGGCGACCCAGTGATCATTGTCACGTCAGGCGGCAAGGTCCGCGTGACCAAAGCGCCCAAGTGAGCCCCGGGTGGCGGGCGTGGGCTGTGGCCTGATGGCCGGCACAAGCGCCTGTTAGTGCGTCCCGACGCGTTCGAATTTGCACATGGCCCGTCTACCCCGCCTCACGCTGCCCGGCTATCCCCACCACGTCATCCAGCGCGGGAACAACCGGCAGGCCATTTTTTCCGGCCCCGAGGATTACCAGACCCTGCTCGACCTGCTGGACGAAAATGCCCGCCGCTTTGGTGTCGCCATCCACGCCTATGTGCTGATGGACAATCACTTTCACCTGCTGGTCACTCCGCAGACCGCGGACGCCCTGCCGCAGATGATGCAGGCCGTGGGGCGACGTTACGTGCGGTATTTCAATGACCGCCAGCAGCGCAGCGGCACCTTGTGGGAAGGGCGTTATAAATCCACCGTCATCCAGGCCGAACGCTATTTGCTGGCCTGCATGGCCTATATCGACCTCAATCCGGTGCGCGCCGGCCTGGTGACCCAGGCGCGGGACTATCCCTGGTCCAGCCACCGGCACTACATCGGCCAGCACACCGACAAGTGCATCACGCCCCATCCTCTGGTATGGGAACTGGGCAACACGCCATTTGCCCGCGAGGCGGCCTATGCCGAATGGGTGCGCACGGGCGTCGGTTTGGTGCAGCAGGCGGCCCTGACCGACACGGCGTTGCGCGGCTGGGCCTTGGGGGAGCCGGATTTTGTTGCCGAGCTGCAAAAAAAGACGCAGCGCCGGGTCAGCAAAAGCCGGGCGGGGCGACCGGTCTCCACGCGCAAGAAGAGCCTTGAGTAGCGGGTGATCCGCATCCAAAATGCGTTCTGTGCTATCGATTTTGATGTGTCCCTTATTTTAATTGAGTAAAAATTCTCTTTATTTAACTGGAATCTGACCCCAATTATTCTGCTTGGCACTTCTGTTGCATTGCAGTATCCTCCGCTTCCCACTGCAATTTTTCAGGAGTGCGCCATGACCACGGCTGCCGAAACCCAACACCTCAAAGACCACGGCCTGTATTCCGCCGACCAAGAGCACGATGCCTGCGGCGTCGGTTTCGTGGCGCATATCCGCGGCGAGAAAAGCCACGCCATCGTCAAGAACGCGCTGAAGATTCTGGAAAACCTGGACCACCGGGGTGCGGTCGGTGCCGACAAGCTCATGGGTGACGGCGCCGGTATCCTGATTCAGTTGCCCGATGCGCTGTATCGCGAAGAGATGGCCGCCCAGGGCGTCACCTTGCCACCACCCGGCGAATACGGCGTGGGCATGGTCTTCCTGCCCAAGGAAAGCGCTTCCCGCCTGGCGTGCGAGCAGGAGATGGAACGCGCCATCAAGGTCGAGGGCCAGGTGCTGCTGGGCTGGCGCGATGTGCCGGTGAACCGCGACATGCCCATGTCGCCCACCGTGCGCGAGAAGGAGCCTATCCTGCGCCAGGTGTTCATCGGCCGCGGCAACGACGTCATCGTGCAGGACGCGCTGGAGCGCAAGCTGTACGTGATCCGCAAGACCGCCAGTGCCCACATCCAGGCGCTCAAGCTCAAGCACAGCAAAGAGTACTACGTGCCCAGCATGTCCAGCCGCACCGTGGTCTACAAGGGCCTGCTGCTGGCCGACCAGGTGGGCGTGTACTTCAAGGACCTGGAAGATGCGCGCTGTGTCTCCGCCCTGGGTCTGGTGCACCAGCGTTTCTCCACCAACACCTTCCCGGAGTGGCCGCTGGCCCACCCCTACCGCTATGTGGCACACAACGGCGAGATCAACACCGTCAAGGGCAACTACAACTGGATGAAGGCGCGCGAGGGCGTGATGTCCTCCCCCGTGCTGGGTGCCGATCTGCAAAAGCTGTACCCCATCAGCTTCGCCGGCCAGTCCGACACTGCCACCTTCGACAACTGTCTCGAGTTGCTGACCATGGCGGGTTACCCCATCAGCCAGGCCGTGATGATGATGATTCCCGAGCCCTGGGAGCAGCACACCACCATGGACGAGCGCCGCAAGGCCTTCTACGAATACCACGCCGCCATGCTGGAGCCGTGGGACGGCCCGGCCTCCATCGTGTTCACCGACGGCCGTCAGATCGGCGCCACGCTGGACCGCAACGGCCTGCGCCCCTCGCGTTACTGCATTACCGATGACGACTTCGTCATCATGGGTTCCGAGTCCGGCGTGCTGCCGGTGCCCGAGAACAAGATCGTGCGCAAGTGGCGCCTGCAGCCTGGCAAGATGTTCCTGATCGACCTGGAACAGGGCCGCATGATCGACGACGAGGAACTCAAGGCCGGTCTGGCCAACAGCAAGCCGTACAAGCAGTGGATCGAGAACCTGCGCATCCGCCTGGACGACGTGGTGGTGCTGACCGCCGGGGAGTCCGCGCAGGAACTGCCGGCTACGGCCACCGAGCCGCAAACCACCGGCATGGAGCATGTGAGCGCCGATTTGCTGGACCGTCAGCAGGCGTTTGGCTTCACCCAGGAAGACCTCAAGTTCCTGATCGCCCCCATGGCGACGGCGGGAGAGGAGGCCATCGGCTCCATGGGCAATGACAGCCCGCTGGCTGTGCTGTCCGACAAGAACAAGCCGCTGTACAACTACTTCAAGCAGCTGTTCGCCCAGGTGACCAACCCGCCGATCGACCCGATCCGCGAAGCGATCGTGATGTCGCTGGTGTCCTTCATCGGTCCCAAGCCCAACCTGCTCGACATCAACCAGGTCAACCCGCCCATGCGGCTGGAGGTGAGCCAGCCCGTGCTGGACTTTGCCGACATGGCCAAGCTGCGCGACATCGAGAAGCACACGCAGGGCAAGTTCCGCAGCGCCACGCTGGACATCACCTACCCGCTGGCCTGGGGCCGCGAAGGTGTGGAAGCCAAGCTGGCTTCGCTGTGCGCCGAGGCGGTGGACGCCATCAAGGGTGGCAAGAACATTCTCATCATCAGCGACCGCGGCGTGAGTGCCACCCAGGTGGCCATTCCCGCGCTGCTGGCGCTCTCCGCCGTGCACCAGCACTTGGTGATTGAAGGCTTGCGCACTACCACCGGCCTGGTGGTGGAGACCGGAACCGCCCGTGAAGTGCACCATTTCGCCGTGCTGGCCGGCTACGGCGCCGAGGCCGTACACCCCTACTTGGCCATGGAAACGCTGGCCAGCATCCACCAGGACCTGCCGGGTGACCTGAGCGCCGAGAAAGCCATCTACAACTACGTCAAGGCGGTGGGCAAGGGCCTGTCCAAGATCATGTCCAAGATGGGCGTGTCCACCTACATGAGCTACTGCGGCGCGCAGCTGTTCGAGGCCATCGGCCTTTCCAGCGCCACCGTCAGCAAATATTTCACCGGCACCCCCAGCCGGGTGGAGGGCATCGGCGTCTTCGAGATCGCCGAAGAAGCCATCCGCATGCACAAGGCCGCTTTCGGGGCCGACCCGGTGCTGGCCAACGCGCTGGATGCCGGTGGCGAGTACGCCTGGCGTACCCGCGGCGAAGAGCACATGTGGACGCCCGACGCCATTGCCAAGCTGCAGCACAGCACGCGCTCCAACAACTGGAACACGTACAAGGAATATGCGCAGCTCATCAACGACCAGAGCAAGCGCCACCTCACGTTGCGCGGTTTGTTCGAGTTCAAGATCGACCCGGCCAAGGCCATCCCCGTGGATGAGGTCGAGCCCGCCAAGGAAATCGTCAAGCGCTTCGCCACCGGCGCCATGTCGCTGGGCTCCATTTCCACCGAAGCCCATGCCACGCTGGCCGTGGCCATGAACCGCATCGGCGGCAAGAGCAACACGGGCGAGGGCGGCGAAGACCCCGCACGCTACCGCCAGGAACTCAAGGGCATCCCCATCCAGCAGGGCGACACGCTCAAGAGCATCATCGGCGACGATGTGGTGGAAGTGGACCTGCCGCTGCAAGCCGGTGACAGCCTGCGTTCGCGCATCAAGCAGGTCGCGTCTGGCCGCTTCGGTGTCACCGCGGAATACCTGTCCAGCGCCGACCAGATCCAGATCAAGATGGCCCAGGGCGCCAAGCCCGGTGAAGGCGGCCAGTTGCCCGGTGGCAAGGTGTCTGAGTACATCGGCCGCCTGCGCCACTCGGTGCCCGGAGTCGGTCTGATTTCGCCCCCGCCGCACCACGACATCTACTCCATCGAGGACCTGGCGCAGCTGATCCACGACCTGAAGAACGTGGCTCCGCACTCCGGCATCAGCGTCAAGCTGGTGGCCGAAATCGGCGTCGGCACCATTGCCGCGGGCGTGGCCAAGTGCAAGGCCGACCACGTGGTGATCGCCGGCCACGACGGCGGCACCGGCGCTTCGCCCTGGTCGTCCATCAAGCACTGCGGCAGCCCCTGGGAAATCGGCCTGGCCGAAACCCAGCAGACCCTGGTGCTCAACCGTCTGCGCAGCCGCATCCGCGTGCAGGCCGACGGCCAGATGAAGACTGGCCGCGACGTCGCCATCGGCGCCTTGCTGGGTGCCGACGAATTCGGCTTTGCCACCGCGCCGCTGGTGGTGGAAGGCTGCATCATGATGCGCAAGTGCCACCTCAACACCTGCCCGGTGGGCGTGGCCACGCAAGACCCGGTGCTGCGCCAGAAGTTCTCCGGCAAGCCCGAGCACGTGGTCAACTACTTCTTCTTCATCGCCGAAGAAGTGCGCCAGATCATGGCCCAGTTGGGCATCCGCAAGTTCGACGACCTGATTGGCCGCTCCGACCTGCTGGACATGCGCCAGGGCATCGAGCACTGGAAGGCCCAGGGCCTGGACTTTAGCCGCCTGTTTGCCCAACCCCAGGTGCCGGCCGACGTGCCCCGCTTCCAGACCCTGGAGCAGGAACACGGCTTGGAAAAAGCCCTGGACAACGTGCTGATCGCCAAGAGCCGCGCCGCCATCGACAAGGGCGAGAAGGTGCAGTTCATGGAAGTCGCGCGCAACGTCAACCGCTCCGTGGGGGCCATGCTCTCCGGCGCGGTGACCAAGGTGCACCCCGAAGGTCTGCCCGATGACACCATCCGCATCCAGCTGGAAGGTACCGGCGGCCAGTCGTTCGGCGCCTTCCTGTGCAACGGCATCACGCTGTACCTGATTGGCGATGCCAACGATTACACCGGCAAGGGTCTCTCCGGCGGGCGCGTGATCGTGCGCCCGAGCATCGACTTCCGCGGCGAAGCCATCCGTAACACCATCGTGGGCAACACCGTCATGTACGGGGCGACCACGGGTGAGGCGTTCTTCAGCGGCGTCGCCGGCGAGCGTTTCGCCGTGCGTCTGTCGGGCGCCACCACGGTGGTGGAAGGCACGGGCGACCACGGTTGTGAATACATGACCGGCGGAACCGTGGCTGTGCTGGGCAAGACCGGCCGCAATTTCGGCGCCGGCATGAGCGGCGGCATTGCGTACGTGTACGACGAAGACGGCCAGTTCGCCAAGCGCTGCAACACCGCCATGGTGTCGCTGGACAAGGTGCTGACGGCGGCCGAGCAGGAAGCCAGCGTGGACAAGGCCATCTGGCACCGCGGCCAGAGCGACGAGGCCCAGCTGCGCAAGCTGCTGGAAGACCACAACCGCTGGACCGGCAGCAAGCGGGCCCGCGAGTTGCTGGACAACTGGGACAGCGCGCGCCTGAAGTTCGTCAAGGTCTTCCCGCTGGAGTACAAGCGTGCCCTGGGTGAAATTCATGCGAAAAAAGAGGCGGCAACCAGCACGAAACCTGCGCAGACAGCTACAAAAAAAGTAGCAGTTCCGGCCAAGTAAGGCCGGCCCGTCTCAACGTACAAGGATAGACATCATGGGAAAAGTCACTGGCTTCATGGAATTTGAGCGCATCGAAGAAGGTTACAAACCGGTTGACGAGCGCCTGAAGCACTACAAAGAGTTCGTGATCGGACTGGACGACGCGCAGGCCAACAAGCAGGCCGCGCGTTGCATGGACTGCGGCACACCGTTCTGCAACAACGGCTGCCCGGTCAACAACATCATTCCGGACTTCAACGATCTGGTGTACCGCGGCGACTGGAAGGCCGCCATCGACACCCTGCACAACACCAACAACTTCCCCGAGTTCACGGGCCGCATCTGCCCTGCACCGTGCGAGGCCGCCTGCGTGCTGAACGTGAATGACGACGCCGTGGGCATCAAGTCCATCGAGCACGCCATCATCGACCGCGCCTGGGCCGAAGGCTGGGTGCTGGCACAGCCGGCCAAGACCAAGACGGGCAAGAAAGTGGCGGTGGTGGGTTCCGGACCAGCCGGCATGGCGGCGGCCCAGCAGCTGGCGCGCGTGGGCCACGACGTGACCCTGTTCGAGAAGAACGACCGCATCGGCGGCCTGTTGCGCTACGGCATCCCCGACTTCAAGATGGAGAAATCGCACATCGACCGCCGCGCCGACCAGCTGGTCAAGGAAGGCGTGACCATCCGCACCGGCGTGCTGGTGGGCGAGATGCCCAAGGGCTCCAAGGTCACCAACTGGGCCAAGGAGAACATTTCGGCGGCCCAGCTGCAGAAAGACTTTGATGCCGTGCTGCTGACCGGCGGTGCCGAGCAGTCGCGTGACCTGCCGGTGCCCGGCCGCGATCTGGATGGCATCCACTTCGCCATGGAATTCCTGCCCCAGCAAAACAAGGTCAACGCGGGCGACAAGCTCAAGGGCCAGTTGCGGGCCGATGGCAAGCATGTCATCGTCATTGGCGGTGGCGACACCGGCTCCGACTGCGTGGGCACCAGCAACCGCCACGGCGCCGCCAGCGTCACCCAGTTCGAGGTGATGCCCCAGCCGCCCAAGGAAGAAAACCGGCCCATGACCTGGCCCTACTGGCCGATCAAGCTGCGCACCAGCTCCAGCCACGAAGAGGGCTGCGAGCGCGAATTTGCCATTTCCACCAAGGAATTCATCGGTGAAAAGGGCAAGGTCACCGGCCTGAAGACCGTGCGCGTGGAGTGGAAAGACGGCAAGATGGTCGAAGTGGCGGGCAGCGAGCAGGTCCTCAAGGCCGACCTCGTGCTGCTGGCCATGGGCTTCGTCAACCCGGTGGCAACCGTACTGGAAGCGTTCGGCGTGGACAAGGACGGCCGCGGCAACGCCAAGGCCAGCACCGAGGCCACCGGCGGCTACGCCACCAGCGCGCCCAAGGTTTTTGCTGCCGGCGACATGCGCCGCGGCCAGAGTCTGGTGGTGTGGGCCATCCGCGAAGGGCGCCAGGCCGCCCGCGCGGTGGATGCCTTCCTGATGGGGGCCAGCGACTTGCCGCGTTGACGCGCCTCAACCAAGGGTTTACCTGAATCCCTTATCATCCAGAAGCCGGAAAACGTCCGGCTTTTGTTTTTTATGGCCCCATCCTCCTCGCCCTCACTTGTCGAATTGCGCAACCTGACCTTCGGGTACGGTGAGCGCGTCATTCTGGACAACGTCTCCCTGAGCGTGCCCCGCGGCAAGGTCACGGCCCTGATGGGTGCCTCCGGGGGCGGCAAGACCACCATCCTGCGTCTGATAGGCGGCCAGAACCGGGCCCAGTCCGGCGAGATGCTGTTCGACGGCCAGGACGTGACCCGCATGGACCAGACCCAGCTCTACGCCGCCCGCCGGCGCATGGGCATGCTGTTCCAGTTCGGCGCCCTGTTTGCCGATCTGAGCGTGTTCGAGAACGTGGCGTTCCCGTTGCGCGAGCACACCAACCTGCCCGATGCCCTGATCCGCGACATCGTGCTCATGAAGCTCAATGCCGTGGGCCTGCGCGGCGCGCGTGACCTGATGCCCAGCGAGGTCTCGGGCGGCATGGCGCGGCGCATCGCCCTGGCGCGGGCCATTGCGCTGGACCCCGAGCTGGTGATGTACGACGAGCCCTTTTCCGGGCTGGACCCGATTTCGCTGGCCATTGCCGCGCGCCTGATCCGCGAACTCAACGACTCCATGGGCCTGACCAGCATCTTTGTGTCGCACGAGCTGGAGCAGACCTTCGGCATCGCCGACCACGTGATCATCCTGGCCAACGGCAAGGTGGCCTCCGAGGGCACGCCCGAGCAGGTGCGCCAGAGCGCCGATCCGCTGGTGTACCAGTATGTGAACGCCCTGCCGGACGGCCCGGTGCGTTTCCATTACCCCGGCGTGTCGGTGGAAGAGGATTTTGGCCCGGGCCCGCTGGCCACGGCGCCGCAAGCAGGAGTCGCACCATGAGCTGGTACAAGCCCTCGGATGTCGGGTTTGCCACCCGCCGCAAGCTGGCCGATCTGGGCTATGGCGCGCGGCTGTTCTTGCGCCTGCTGGCTACGGTGGCATCGGCGTTCCGGCGTTTTGGCCTGATCCGCGACCAGATCCACTTCCTGGGCAACTACTCGCTGGTCATCATTGCCGTCTCGGGCCTGTTTGTCGGCTTCGTGTTCGGCCTGCAGGGCTACTACACGCTGCTGCGCTTCGGCTCCACCGATGCGCTGGGCCAACTGGTGACCTTCACGCTGGTGCGCGAGCTCGGTCCCGTGGTGACGGCGTTGCTGTTTGCCGGGCGAGCCGGCACGTCCCTGACCGCCGAGATCGGCCTCATGAAGTCGGGGGAGCAGCTCAGCGTCATGGAAATGATGGCGGTGGACCCGGTGCAGCGCATCCTGGCGCCACGGTTCTGGGCCGGCGTCATTGCCATGCCCCTGCTGGCGGCCGTGTTCAGCGCCATGGGCGTGATCGGCGGCTGGGTGGTGGGCGTGCTCATGATCGGCGTCGACGGCGGTGCCTTCTGGAGCCAGATCCAGGGCAGCGTGGACGTCTGGCAGGACGTGGGCAACGGCATCATCAAGAGCATTGTGTTTGGCTTTACCGTGACTTTCATCGCCCTGCTGCAGGGCTACGAGTCACAACCCACGCCCGAAGGGGTGGCCAGCGCCACCACCCGTACCGTGGTGATGGCGTCCCTGTCGGTTCTGGGTCTGGATTTCATCCTGACCGCGATGATGTTTACCACTTGAGGAGGGTGTTGTGCAACGCTCAAAGAAAGATGTCTGGGTTGGTGTGTTCGTCATGATTGGCGCGGCCGCAATCCTGTTCCTGGCGCTGCAGTCGGCCAACCTGCTGAGTCTGAGCTTCCAGCCCACCTACCGGGTCACGGCCAAGTTCGAGAACGTGGGCGGGCTCAAGCCCAAGGCGGCCGTGCGCAGCGGTGGCGTGGTGGTGGGCCGCGTGGAGTCGGTCACGTTTGACGACAAGACCTTCCAGGCCCGCGTCACCCTGGCGCTGGAGAGCCGCTACGCCTTTCCCAAAGACAGTTCGCTGAAAATCCTCACCAGCGGCCTGCTGGGCGAGCAGTACATCGGCATTGAAGCCGGCGCCGACGCCGCCAACCTGGTCGCCGGCGACACCGTCAGCGCAACCCAGTCGGCCGTGGTGCTGGAAAACCTCATCAGCCAGTTTCTGTACAGCAAGGCCGCCGACGGCCCGGCGGCAGACAGCAGCAAGAAATGAACCTGGCCCTGGCGCGCCCTGTGCACCGCCGGCCACGCACCTGGCCGGCGCGTGTCGCCGCGTGGGGTGTGTTGGCGGCGGTGACGCTGCTGCAGGCCTGTGCCAGCGTGCCCAATCCCGATCCGCGTGACCCGCTGGAGTCGTTCAACCGCGGGGTTTTCGGTTTCAACGATGCGCTGGACCGCGCGGTGGTCCAGCCGGTGGCCAGCGGCTACCAGAAGGTCACGCCCCACTGGTTTCGCACCGGTGTGGGCAATTTCTTCCATAACCTGGAAGATGTCTGGTCGGCCGTGAACAACGCCTTGCAGCTGCGCGGCCAGGACACGGGCGACAGCATTGGCCGCGTCATGATCAACACCACCATCGGCGTGGGCGGGCTGGTGGATGTGGCCAGTGACCTGAACATCGAGCGCCATCCGGCCAACTTCGGCCTGACCCTGGGGCGCTGGGGCGTGGGGGCCGGGCCGTACATCGTGGTGCCGTTTCTGGGTTCCTACACCCTGCGCGATGCGGCGGCCCTGCCAGTTGAATCCCAGGGCTACCTGGTCAACCACCTGAGTGACGAGCCCACGCGCAATGGCCTGATCGTGCTGGACGTGGTGAACACCCGGGCCCAGTACCTGAAGGCCGGGCAGGTGGTGGAAGAGGCCGCGCTGGACAAGTACAGCTTCATGCGCGACGCCTACCTGCAGCGCCGGCGCAACCAGGTGTACGACGGCAATCCGCCCGACGAGGACACCGAGCCCGCACCCTGAGCCCCGACCGTGCAAGGCGGGCGGGGAAGTTGGATAATGTTTTCCCTTTGACGGGATGGAGAAAGCAAGCATGAAACGTGATTTTTTGCGTCGTATTCTGGTGGCCTGTGTGGCGGTGACCGCCTTGGGGGCAGGCGTGGCTGCGCACGCCGAAGACGAGGCCGCCGATGCCCTGATCAAGCGTCTGTCGGTGGACGTGCTGGAAACCATCAAGAACGACAAGGCCATCCGCGCCGGTGACACGGCGCGCCTGATCGCCCTGGTGGACGCGCGCATCATGCCCAACGTCAACTTCCAGCGCATGACGGCGTCGGCCGTCGGGCCCGCCTGGCGCCAGGCCAGCCCCGAACAGCAAAAACGACTGCAGGAAGAGTTCAAGACCCTGCTGGTGCGCACCTATGCCGGTGCACTGGCCCAGGTCACGGACCAGACCATTTCCATGAAACCCGTGCGGGCCGCGCCCGAGGACAAGGAAGTGGTGGTGCGCTCCGAAGTGCGGGGCGGCGGCAGCGACCCCATCCAGCTGGACTACCGCCTGGAGAAGACGCCCGGTCAGGGCGCCGGCTGGCGCATCTACAACCTCAACGTGCTGGGCGTGTGGCTGGTGGAAACCTACCGCAGCCAGTTTGCGCAGGAAATCAATGCCAAGGGCCTGGACGGCCTGATTGCCTCGCTGACCGAGCGCAACAAGGCCAACAAGGCCAACGCCAAGAAGGCCTGATGTGCTGAGCCTGCCCGAAGAACTGACCCAGGCCCAGGCCCGGGCCTGCCTCACGCAGCTGATGACCGGCATGCGCTCTGAGGCGTCGCCGGTGGTCGTGGACGCCATGCCCCTGCGCCGCTTTGATTCCTCGGCGCTGGCCGTGTTGCTGGAGTTGCGCCGCGCCTGCCTGCGGGCGGGTAAATCCCTGGCCGTGCAGGGCTTGCCCCGGCATCTGGGCGATTTGGCCACTTTGTACGGGATTGAGGGGCTGCTGCCCCGCGCCTGAATACCGACCGCTTAAAATGGCGGTCTCCCATGACCGCCATCTCCTTTCAATCCGTTTCCAAAGCCTATCCGTCGCCGCGCGGTCCCAAGGGCGCCACGTTTCTGGCGCTCGATGGCGTGCAGCTCGACATCGAGGAAGGCGAGTTCTTCGGCCTGCTGGGCCCCAACGGCGCCGGCAAGACCACCCTGATCAGCATTCTGGCCGGGCTGACCCGGGCAACCAGCGGGCGCGTTACCGTCATGGGCAGCGACGTGCAGGCCGATTACGCACAGGCCCGCCGCCAGCTCGGCGTGGTGCCCCAGGAGCTGGTGTTCGATCCCTTTTTCAATGTGCGCGAGGCACTGCGCTTCCAGTCGGGTTATTTCGGCATCCGCAACAACGATGACTGGATTGACGAGCTGCTCGACAGCGTGGGGCTGACCGACAAGGCCAATGCCAACATGCGCCAGCTCTCCGGCGGCATGAAGCGCCGCATGCTGGTGGCCCAGGCGCTGGTGCACAAGCCGCCGGTCATCGTGCTGGACGAGCCTACCGCCGGGGTGGATGTGGAGTTGCGCCAGACCCTGTGGCAGTTCGTGTCCACACTCAACAAGCAGGGCCACACGGTGCTGCTCACCACCCATTACCTGGAAGAGGCCGAGGCCCTGTGCGGGCGCATCGCCATGCTCAAGGGCGGGCGCATCGTGGCACTGGACCGCACCAGCGCCCTGCTCAAGGCGGCATCGGGCAATGTGCTGCGGTTCAAGACCGACGGCGCGCTGCCCCCCGCACTGGCCGCCAAGGCCCGGGTGACGGGCAGCGTGGTGCAGTTGCCGGCCCACAATGCGCGGGAAATCGAGCAGTACCTGGCCGCCGTGCGCGAGTCGGGTCTGGTGGTGGAGGATGTGGAGATGCGCAAGGCCGACCTGGAAGACGTGTTCATCGAGATCATGAACCGGGGCAGCGTGGCATCCGAAGCGGCCAGCGCGGAGGTGACACCGTGACCGGCTGGCAGACCCTGTTCTACAAGGAAGTACTGCGTTTCTGGAAAGTGGGTTTCCAGACCGTGGCGGCACCCGTGCTCACGGCGGTGATGTACCTGCTGATCTTCGGTCATGTGCTGGAAGACCACGTCAAGGTCTACGACCGCATTGGCTACACCGCCTTCCTGATTCCGGGCCTGGTGATGATGAGCGTGCTGCAGAACGCGTTTGCCAACAGCTCGTCCTCGCTCATCCAGAGCAAGATCATGGGCAACCTGGTGTTCCTGCTGCTCACGCCCTTGTCGCACTGGAGCTGGTTTGTGGCCTACATCGGGTCGTCCATCGTGCGCGGCCTGGTGGTGGGCGCCGGCGTGCTGGCGGTGGCGTTCTGGTTTGCGCCGCTGGGCTTTGTAGCGCCCGGGTGGATCCTGGTGTTTGCCGTGCTGGGGGCGGCCCTCATGGGCGCGCTGGGCCTGATCGCCGGCCTGTGGGCCGAGAAATTCGACCAGCTCGCCGCCTTCCAGAATTTCGTCATCATGCCCATGACGTTCCTGAGCGGTGTGTTCTATTCCACCCAGTCCCTGCCCGCGATGTGGCAAGGGGTGAGCCACCTCAACCCCTTTTTCTACATGATTGACGGCTTCCGCTACGGCTTCTTTGGCGTGAGCGATGCGTCGCCCTGGCTGAGCCTGGGCGTGGTCGGCGTCGCCCTGCTGGTGGTCAGTGCCATCGCCACCTACCTGCTGCGCATCGGATACAAAATCCGGAGCTAACCTTTTTTGCCCTGTCCAGACTATGACTGCTGAAGAAATCCAAACCCTCATCGCCGCAGGCCTGCCCTGCGAGGTCTGCCACGTGGATGGCGACGGCCGCCACTGGTACGCCACCATCGTGTCCACCGCGTTCGAGGGGCTGCGCCCCATCGCCCGTCACCAGCGGGTGTACGCCGCCATGGGCACGCGTATGCAGACCGACGAGGTGCATGCCCTGTCGATGAAGACCTTCACCCCCGCCGAGTGGGCCAAACGGGTCGACTGAGCCCGCACATCCATGGACAAACTACTCATTCGCGGTGGACGCCAGCTACAGGGCGAGGTGCTGATCTCGGGCGCCAAGAACGCCGCCCTGCCGGAGCTGTGCGCCACGCTGCTGAGCGCCGAGCCGGTGACCCTGCGCAACGTGCCACGCCTGCAGGACGTGTCCACCATGCTCAAGCTCATCCGCAACATGGGCGTGCAGGTGGAGCAGGGCGCCGACGGCACCGTGCGGGTGGACGCCGGCCAGCTGAGCTCTCCCGAGGCACCCTACGAACTGGTCAAGACCATGCGCGCGTCCGTGCTGGCGCTGGGGCCGCTGCTGGCGCGCTTTGGCGAGGCCACGGTGTCCCTGCCGGGCGGCTGCGCCATTGGCTCGCGCCCGGTGGACCAGCACTTGAAGGGCCTGGCCGCCATGGGGGCCGACATCGTGGTCGAACACGGCTACATGATTGCCAAGTTGCCCAAGGGCCGCACCCGCCTCAAGGGCGCGCGCATCACCACCGACATGGTCACCGTGACCGGCACCGAGAACTTCCTGATGGCCGCCGCGCTGGCCGAAGGCGAGACCATCCTGGAAAATGCGGCGCAGGAGCCGGAGATTCCGGACCTGGCCGAGATGCTGATCCGCATGGGCGCCCGCATTGAAGGCCACGGCAGCAGCCGCATCCGCATCCAGGGCGTGGAGGCCCTGCACGGCTGCACGCACCAGGTAGTGGCCGACCGCATCGAGGCCGGCACCTTCTTGTGCGCCGTGGCCGCTACCGGTGGCGACGTGGTGCTCAAGCACGGTCGCGCCGACCACCTGGACGCCGTGATCGAGAAGCTGCGCGAAGCCGGCGCCACGGTGACGGCCGTGGAAGGGGGCATCCGCGTGCAGTCGCAAGGCCGTTTGAAGGCGCAGAGCTTTCGCACCACGGAATACCCGGGCTTTCCCACCGACATGCAGGCCCAGTTCATGGCGCTCAACGCCATCTCGCACGGCCCGAGCAAGGTGACCGAAACCATTTTCGAAAACCGCTTCATGCACGTCAACGAGCTGGTGCGCCTGGGCGCCAACATCCAGATCGACGGCAAGGTGGCCGTGGTCGAAGGCGTGGAGCGCCTGTCGGGCGCCACCGTCATGGCCACCGACCTGCGGGCCTCTGCCAGCCTGGTGATCGCCGGCCTGGTGGCCGAGGGCGAAACCGTGGTCGACCGCATTTACCATCTGGACCGTGGCTACGACCAGATGGAAGCCAAGCTGCGCGGCATTGGCGCCGACATTGAACGCATCAAATGAGCGACACCATGATCACACTCGCCCTCTCCAAAGGCCGGATTTTTGAAGAAACCATGCCCCTGCTGCGGGCGGCTGGCATCGAGGTGCTGGACGATCCGGAAAAGTCCCGCAAGCTGATCCTGACGACCAACCAGCCCGATGTGCGCCTGCTGGTGGTGCGCGCCACCGACGTGCCCACCTACGTGGAGTACGGCGGCGCCGACATGGGCATCACCGGCAAGGACACCCTGCTGGAGCACGGCAGCCAGGGCCTGTACCAGCCGCTGGACCTGCAGATTGCGAAGTGCCGCATCAGCGTGGCCGTGCGTGCTGACTTCGACTACGCCTCGGCCGTGCGCCAGGGCGCACGCCTCAAGGTGGCGACCAAGTATGTGGCCATCGCGCGCGAATTCTTTGCCTCCAAGGGCGTGCACGTGGACCTGATCAAGCTCTACGGCAGCATGGAGCTAGCACCGCTGGTGGGCATGGCCGACGCCATTGTCGACCTGGTGTCCACCGGCAACACCCTCAAGGCCAACCACCTGGTCGAGGTCGAGCAGATCATGGACATCAGCTCGCGCCTGGTGGTGAACCAGGCCGCGCTCAAGCTCAAGCGCGAACCCATCCGCAAGATCATTGACGCCTTCGCGGGCGCCGTTGGCACCTAACGCAAAACCTGTTGCTATGACTTTGATAGCTGTTCCCGCACGTCTTTCCACGGCCAGCAGCCAGTTTGAGGCTGATTTCAAGGCCCGGCTGCACTGGGCTGCCGACACCGACGCGGCCATTGAGCAGCGGGTGGCCGACATCCTGGCGGACGTGCAGGCCCGGGGCGATGCCGCCGTGCTGGAGTACACGGCGCGGTTTGACGGCCTGCAGGCTGCGTCCCTGGCGGCGCTGGAGCTGACGCAGGCGGAGCTGAAGGCCGCCTTTGATGCCATTCCCGCCGCCCAGCGCACGGCCCTGCAGGCGGCTGCCGCCCGCGTGCGCAGCTACCACGAAGCGCAGAAGAAAGCCTGCGGCGAGAGCTGGAGCTACCGCGACGCCGATGGCTCCCTGCTGGGCCAGAAAGTCACGCCGCTGGACCGCGTGGGCATCTACGTGCCCGGCGGCAAGGCGGCGTACCCCTCGTCTGTGCTGATGAACGCTATTCCCGCCCACGTGGCCGGCGTGGCCGAAATCATCATGGTGGTGCCCACGCCCAAGGGCGAGAAGAACCCCCTGGTGCTGGCCGCCGCCTATGTAGCCGGCGTCAGCCGCGCCTTCACCATCGGCGGCGCGCAGGCGGTGGCGGCCCTGGCCTACGGCACGGCCACTGTCCCCAAGGTGGACAAGATCACCGGCCCCGGCAACGCCTACGTGGCCGCGGCCAAGCGGCGCGTGTTTGGCACCGTGGGCATCGACATGATCGCCGGCCCCAGCGAGATCCTGGTGCTGGCTGACGGCAGCACGCCGCCCGACTGGGTGGCCATGGACCTGTTCAGCCAGGCCGAGCACGACGAACTGGCGCAGAGCATCCTGCTGTGCCCCGATGCCGCCTATATCGACGCCGTGCAGGCCGCCATCGACCGCCTGCTGCCCACCATGCCGCGTGCCGAGATCATCGCCAAGAGCCTTAGCGGCCGTGGCGCCTTGATCCAGACGCGCGATATGGAAGAGGCCTGTTCTATTTCCAACCGCATTGCCCCCGAACACCTGGAGGTGTCCAGCCGCGAGCCGCACCGCTGGGAGCCCCTGCTCAAGCACGCCGGCGCCATCTTCCTGGGTGCTTTCACGTCCGAGAGCCTGGGGGACTATTGCGCCGGCCCCAACCACGTGCTGCCCACCAGCGGCACGGCGCGCTTCAGCTCTCCGCTGGGCGTGTACGACTTCCAGAAACGCAGCAGCCTGATCGAGGTGAGCGAAGCCGGTGCCCAGGTGCTGGGCCCCATCGCCGCTGAGCTGGCCTATGGCGAGGGCTTGCAAGCCCACGCGCGTGCGGCGGAATTGCGATTGAAGTAAGAATGGGCGCATCCGGACGACGACCCCGATGCGCACATCCTCCCACCTCCACCTTTCCAAGCCCCTTCGGCGGCAGCCCTGGCTGCGCACGCTGTGCGTGCTGACCGTGGGCGCAGCACTGGTGCTGCCCGCCACGGCCATGAGCATTCGCGAAATGCGCACCCTGGAGAAAACCGAGAAGCGGGGCAGCACCTACACCGACTACTACCTGGTCGGCGTGATGGAGGGGACGCTGGAAGCGCACAACCACGCCGTGCGCGGCGGGGCCAAGCCCACCATCTGCCTCAATGACCGCCGCCTTCGGCCCAGCATGGCCAAGAGCCTGTTCACCACCGAACTCAAGCGCAATGCCGACCTGTACGAGGCCGACATGCCCGTGGAGCTGGTCATGCGCAACGCGCTGGAAACGGTGTACCCCTGCTAGCGCCAGGCGTTAGTCCGCAATATCCGGCTCGACCAGATGGGCCAGCTGCACCAGCGATTCCTGCCACCCCAGGTAGCACATCTCCAGCGGAATCACGGCGGGCACGCCCGACTGGGTGATGCGGACGTCGGTGCCGCACAGCACCGGCTTGAGGGCAATGGTGACCTCCATGGCGCCGGGCAGGTTCGGGTCGTCAAACCGGTCGGTGTAGCGGATCAGCGCGTCCGGCACCAGCTCCACGTACTCGCCACCGAAGGAATGTCCATGGCCGGTGGAAAAGTTTTCAAACGCCATGCGGAACGTGCCGCCCACCCGGGCATCCAGATGCTCCACCGTGCAGGTGAACCCATACGGCGGCAGCCACTTGGCCATGGCCGCGGCGTTCAGGAATGCGCGGTACACCTTCTCGGGTTTGGCCTTGAGGACGCGGTGCAGTTCGACGGTGTTGGTGGTCATGGCGCTTGCTCCTGGTGAGCCTCCATGGTCGCGCTGCGTTCCCAAGTGTGCCCAACCGCGGGTGTGTACCCATGTTGGCGGCGTGGGGGTGTTTGCGCAAAGTTGCTATGCAATTCATAGCTATTCACGCAAGTATTTATTGGGCTGTCGGGAGATTTGACTTCAAATTCCGGCCTGGTTACGCACCCATGGCGAACCCAGCAGCACCAGGCCCGCCACGTTGAGCCAGACGGTCGCCCAGAACACCACGCGGAATTTCCGCTTGGCGGACTTGTGTCGCAGCCACCGCTGCGCCAGCAGCGCACCGGGCCAGCCGCCCGCCAGCGCCAGCAGGTGCAACGTGGACTCCGCCGTGCGCCAGCGCCCGGCCTTCGCCGCAGACTTGTCCACGGCGTAGACGGTGAAGGTGAGCAGACTCATGCCCGCGTACGCACCGGCTATCCACAGGGGCAGGTGCCGCATCACCGGGCGTCACATGCGGGGGCGGACTTGGCAACCTTCAGGACGGAGGAGCGTGCAACGTCGAAGTCGATCTCAATCATTTCGGACTCGAAATCGACGCCGCGCTCATTGCCCGAAAAAAGGTCCACGATTTTCTTGCCGGACTTGGTGACCGTCAAACCGATTCCGCTACCTTGCCCCGTGGCTTCAGAAACGCAGTACGTAAAGCCCCCGGTAGTGAAGAAGAGCAGGTTTTCACCAGTGTGGGGCGATGTCGATCGATTCAGGATGCTGAATGGCTTCTCCGGACGCGCCACCTGTTCCATCTCGATGCTGCCCACAGGCCCGTATCGGTAGGCCAGCATGTGAAACGGCTCGGTTTGCTTGTTGGCGCACACCGACAGCACCTTGTCGGTCTTGATCAGTTTGTAGCCGCCACCTTGGGTGGGCTGTACCTTGGACATGTTGGCATTCAGGTACGCGAACTCGCCTGCCTTGCAGTGGGTGGCGACGGGTGCTTGCGCCCAAGTGGAATCGCAGAAGGCAAAGCCCGTGATGAGAACAAGGGTGAGTGTGGCTAGTTGGTTGTGCGCGGCAAAAGCCCTGTTGATCCGGGTTTTTGAAGTCATTGGGCTGCTGGCGGTTCTGTGAATATCGTTCTGGTTGTTTGGGGTGACGCTTAACGTTTAAATTCACCGTCGCTGTGCGACTTTATCGCGCAGCGTCCGGTGGAATGGATTGGTTCTGCGTCATGCTTTGCCCGCGATCCTCATTCAGACACCGTTTTCTCCGTCGGCTTCGCCACGGCCAGTCTGGGTGCGGTTCGAAGCGCTGAGTCTGCCAACGAGGCAACCTTGTTCTTGAGTTCGGGGACCAGATCGACAGCCTTCCTAAAAACGTCTGAGCTAATCAGTTCATGCCATGGGCTCCCATGCGTGGACGTTTCCATTAGGCGCAAGGGCGCTTCCTCAAGCCTTGTGAGTGCAGATTCAAATAGCCGGGACTCGAAGGCGGGATCTATTCGAGCTGCCTCCTTCCGGTAACCTTCATAGGCCCGAGCGACAGATGCTTTGAACGAGTAGTCTTCCGCTAACCGGAAGCGTTGACCTATTTGCTTGGTGGCAAGCCAAGCCAGCCATACCGGCGCACCAATACTAAGCATTGAAAGTACCATCTGCATCGCGATTGTTCCCCAGCGCGGATCGACTGCGGAGAGCGCAGCGGTCAGCGTATGGACACGCTCGGCACCAAGGTACGCGATTGCCGCCAACGACCCGATGAGGCCAGCGATCCACGCTACCATGGACCAGCCAAGCCGCGACGCCCGGTGGTCGAAGGCGGAGGCTAGGCCTCTTGTCGTGGAAGCGCGATAGGCCTCCTCGCAAAGCTTCATTGTTTTTTCTGCCTCTTCTCGAAGGTATTTGATGTACTGAGCATCATCGTGGGCGTCAGATGCATGCTTCGCCGAAGCCTGTCTGCTCTCTTCTGCTTGCTTAATCGTTGTGGCAAGTGTCTTACGGGCTTCATCTAGCGCCTGAAGATCAATGGGCAGGGATTCCGCAGCACCATGAGCCCTTTGAATTTCAGCAATTTGCTGTTCGAGAATCTCTTTTCTTGGGACGAGTTGCTCCAGTTCAGCGTGGATGGAGCGAACCCGACTTGCCAGCTTAGCTGGCATCGCCTTAGGGTCGGAGATAACTTGCCAACTAAGGAGCGGAGCCAGTTGCGTCCGGAGGCTAGCCAACGTCCCAATGTAAGCGGGGACCGCTTGTGGTGAGTTCCCGCCAAACATCTGCGGGAGCGTGTTCGATTGCATCAATTGAAGACGTCGAGGGTAGTCCTGAATCGTCTTGAGAAGGGAATCGTTAATTGAATCAGGTGCTGCAGCACGCAGATCGTTCGCAAGCTGCGTTGCAAGTTCAGAAAGGTCATACCTAGTCATTGCTGGGCTGTGCCAACCGATGCCTTCAAGCATTGTCGCGTCGCTGCCCCAAGCATTTTTCACCGCAGTTGCAAGCGCATCCAGTGCGCTGCACAGATCGACGATTGCGTTGTGCATATCACTCTCCCAATAAATAGTCGTTACTTTTTCGGATCATAGAAACTCGGCAGGCGATGGAGCGCACGTGTGACGCCGAACGTCGGCCGTGAGTGGACCACAACGGCGCACTCAACATCCAAGAATAGCGACCACGCTGACCGCCGTTGTGGGTCCAATCGACGAACCTGTTAAAGCTCATGCGCATCTTTCCACCCAGACTGTTTGATTTGGATGATGCTCTTCAATGGTTTCAATAGCGCCAGCCAGTACGTCTGGGCCTTCTCCGGCGAGGTCATAAACGAAGCGAGAAACGTTGTTGTTTTTCAATTGTGCGTAATCCTCTTCCGAAATGGCGTCAGCGCCACACCAGATGGCAGTGTCGCTGCCCTCAGTAAGACGCCGGGCGTCTTCCAATCCAGATGCTGTGAGTGCGAGTAGGACCATTTGAGCTTTAACGTAATTTAGACCGCAACCCGCTGCGGGATATTCTGGAGAGATTACCCATGCAATCGCCCTCCAGTCCCCGTGAAATATGCGCAGTCTGCTCACATAAGAATAGCATCAAACCCGGCAGTGGCCGGGCGCGCTGTGACGCTGGGATGGTCACCATTTTTCTTCTCTCCCTTGGTTGTCAGCGCACTATAGCTGCGCCCACCAGGCAGCGAAAGCGGCTTTCGTTGGCTCCAGTGGATTGAATTTCACACGAACTTCGTGCAACACGAAGTTCGTGTAAACTGACCTCAAGATGAAAAACGTCACCATCACCGTCGAGGACGCCACCCTGGAGTGGGTGCGCATCGAGGCGGCGCGGCGCAATACCAGTGTGTCGCGGCTGGTGGGCGAGATGCTGACGGACAAGATGCAGCATGACGACGCCTACGCCCGCGCCCAGCGCGACTGGGTGGCCGACACCTCCAGTTTCAACTCATACGGCAAGGCCTACCCGGCAAGGGATTCGCACAATGGCTAGCGCGTTGCCCGCTGCGGGCGCGATTGTTTTCGTCGATGCCAATGTGCTGCTGGCGGCAGACGATGCCTTCGATGCCGCCAAACAGGCCCGCATCCGCGACTGGCTGCAGGCGCTGTGGCAGCGCCGCGCCGGGCGGGTGAGCACCCAGGTGCTCAACGCCTATTACGTCAGCGCCACCCAGCACTTTGGCATGCCGCAGGGCGATGCGCGCGCCAAGTTGCGCCGCTACCAGCTCTGGCAGCCCTGGCAGATCGACCACCAGACGGTGGAAACCGCCTGGGGCGTGGAGGCCCGCTTTGGCCTGTCGTACTGGGACGCGCTCATCGTGGCCGCTGCCGCGCAGAGCGGCGCCAGCCATGTGCTCTCGCTGGATCTGCCGCACGGCCAGCAGATGGATGGTGTTACCGTGCTGAGCCCCTTGTTGGCCACGCCGCTTGAGTTGGCGCTGGTAGATTGATTTTTTAGAAGCTCTCGCATGACGCCCGACACCCACGCAACCGTAAGCGCCTTGATTCAGCGCCGCATCCGCCAGGATGTGCAGTCCATGCACGCCTATGCCATCCAGCCATCCGCCGGCATGGTCAAGCTCGACGCCATGGAGAACCCGCACCGCCTGCCGCTGGCGCTGCAGGCAGAGCTGGGCCAGCGCCTGGGCGCGCTGGCGCTCAACCGCTACCCGGACCACCGCGTCGACGACCTGCGCCATGCGCTGGCGGCCTACGCCGGCATGCCCAAGGGCTTTGACATCATGCTGGGCAACGGCTCGGACGAGCTGATTGCGCTGCTGGCCATGGCCTGCGACGTGCCGGTGCCCGCGGGCGGCAAGAAGCCGGTGATTCTGGCGCCCATGCCGGGTTTTGTGATGTACGCCATGAGCGCCCAGTTGCAGGGCCTGGATTTTGTGGGCGTGCCGCTCACGGCTGATTTCGAGCTGGACACGCCGGCCATGCTGGCGGCCATTGCCCAGCACCAGCCGGCCATTGTGTACCTGGCCTACCCCAACAACCCCACGGCCAACCTGTGGGATGCCGAGGCCATGGCCCAGGTGGTGCGCGCGGCAGGCGAGGCCGGCAGCATCGTGGTCATTGACGAGGCCTACCAGCCGTTTTCCAGCCGCAGCTACATCGACCTCCTGCACCAGCAACCGGCCCACCATGCCCATGTGCTGCTGATGCGCACCCTCTCCAAATTCGGCCTGGCCGGCGTGCGCATGGGCTACCTGATGGGGGCCCAGGCGCTGGTGGCCGAGATCAACAAGGTGCGCCCGCCCTACAACATCAGCGTGCTCAACTGCGAGTGCGCCCTGTTTGCGCTGGAGCACGCCGACGTGTTCGCCGTGCAGGCCGCCGACCTGCGCGCCCAGCGCGCGCGCCTGCTGGCGGCCCTGCGGGCCTTGCCGGGCGTGCATGCCTGGGACAGCGACGCCAATATGGTGCTGGTTCGGGTGCAGGACGCAGAAAAAGTTTTCCACGGACTCAAGGTCCGGGGCGTTCTGGTCAAGAACGTTTCTAAAATGCACCCATTGCTGGCCAACTGCCTGCGCCTGACCGTGGGCACCGCCGACGAGAACACGCGCCTGCTGGCTGCCCTTCAGGAGTCCCTATGACGACGAATTCCCCGCCGACCGCATCGACCACCGCTCCCGCGGACCGCATTGCCGAAGTCTCCCGCAACACGGCCGAGACCCGCATCCGCGTCAAGGTCAATCTGGACGGCACCGGCCAGGCCCGCCTTTCCACCGGCATCGGCTTCTTCGACCACATGCTGGATCAGATCGCCCGCCACGGCCTGATCGATCTGGACATTGAAGCCCAAGGCGACCTGCACATTGACGGCCACCACACGGTGGAAGACGTGGGCATCACCCTGGGCCAGGCCGTGCACCAGGCGGTGGGCGACAAGAAAGGCATCCGCCGCTACGGCCACGCCTATGTGCCGCTGGACGAGGCGCTGTCCCGCGTGGTGGTCGATTTCTCCGGCCGCCCCGGGCTGGTGATGGACGTGCCCTTCAAGAGCGGCATGATTGGCACCTTTGACAGCCAGCTGGCGCACGAGTTCTTCCAGGGCTTCGTCAACCACGCCTTTGTGACCCTGCACATCGACAACCTCAAGGGCGAAAACGCCCACCACCAGGCCGAAACCGTGTTCAAGGCCTTCGCCCGCGCCTTGCGCGCCGCGCTGGAGCGCGACCCACGCGCCGCCGGCACCATTCCGTCGACCAAGGGTTCGCTCTGAATTTATGTGCCAAATAGGTCTCTGGCCGGCATCAATATTGCGTAAATAGCTATGAAAACAGTAGCAGTCGTCGATTACGGCATGGGCAACCTGCGCTCCGTGACGCAGGCCGTCATGCATGTAGCGGCCGATGCCGGCGTGGAAGTGGTGTGGGCCCGCACGCCCGCGGAAGTGATGGCCGCCGAGCGCGTGGTGCTGCCCGGCCAGGGCGGCATGCGCGATTGCATGCGCGAGCTGCATGACAGCGGCATGTTCGGCGCCGTCATGCACGCGGCCGCGCACAAGCCCCTGATGGGGGTGTGCGTGGGCATGCAGATGCTGCTGGACCACAGCGAGGAGCTCGACACCCCCTGCCTGGGCCTGATCCCCGGCGAGGTGCGCAAATTCGACCTGGCAGGCCAGACGCAGCCCGACGGCAGCCGCTACAAGGTGCCGCAGATGGGCTGGAACCAGGTATACCAGGCCGGGTACGGCGCTGCCCGCCACCCGGTGTGGGGCGACGTGCCGGACGGCAGCTACTTCTATTTCGTGCACAGCTACTACGCCCGACCGTCAGATGCGCGCCACAGCGTGGGCGAGACCGAGTACGGCCAGCGCTTTTCCTCGGCCATTGCACGCGATAATATTTTCGCTACCCAGTTTCACCCTGAAAAAAGTGCCGACCACGGTCTGGCGCTCTACCGCAACTTCCTTCACTGGAAACCCTGAAACCCTCCGGTTCTCGTTGACACCATGCTTCTCATTCCTGCAATCGACTTAAAAGACGGTCACTGCGTGCGCCTCAAACAGGGCGATATGGACCAATCCACCACGTTTGGCGAAGACCCCGCGGTCATGGCGCGCAACTGGGTGGACAAAGGGGCACGTCGCCTGCACCTGGTGGACCTGAACGGCGCCTTTGCCGGTCACCCCAAGAATGAACAGGCCATCCGCAAGATCCTCAAGGAAGTGGGCAGCGAGATCGACGTGCAGCTCGGTGGCGGCATCCGCGACCTCGACACCATCGAACGCTACCTGGACGCCGGCCTGCGCTACGTCATCATCGGCACCGCCGCCGTCAAGAACCCCGGCTTCCTGCAGGACGCCTGCACCGCCTTTGGCGGCCACATCATCGTCGGCCTGGACGCCCGCGACGGCAAGGTGGCCACCGACGGATGGAGCAAGCTCACCCGCCACGACGTGGTCGACCTGGGCAAGAAGTTCGAGGACTACGGCGTCGAGTCCATCATCTACACCGACATCGGCCGCGACGGCATGCTCAGCGGCATCAACATCGACGCCACCGTCAAGCTGGCCCAGGCGCTGACCATTCCGGTCATTGCCTCCGGTGGTCTGTCCAACATGGCCGACATCGAAGCCCTGTGCGCCGTGGAAGACGACGGCGTCGAGGGCGTGATCTGCGGCCGCGCCATCTACAGCGGCGACCTGGATTTTGAAAAAGCGCAAGAGCGCGCCGACGAATTGAACGGCTGATGCTGGCCAAAAGAATCATTCCCTGCCTGGACGTGACCGGTGGCCGCGTCGTCAAGGGCGTCAACTTCGTCGAACTGCGCGACGCGGGCGACCCGGTGGAAATTGCCGCGCGCTACAACGCGCAGGGCGCCGACGAGCTGACGTTCCTGGACATCACCGCCACCAGCGACGGGCGCGACCTGATTTTGCACATCATCGAGGCGGTGGCCTCGCAGGTGTTCATTCCGCTCACCGTGGGCGGTGGCGTGCGCGAGGTGGCCGACGTGCGGCGCCTGCTCAATGCCGGGGCCGACAAGGTCAGCTTCAACTCGGCGGCCATTTCCAACCCGCAGGTGATTGAAGACGCCTCGCTCAAGTACGGCGCTCAGTGCATCGTGGTGGCCATTGACGCCAAGCGCCGCTTTGGCGACGACGTGCTGGCGCGCGGCGAGGGTTGGGATGTCTACAGCCACGGCGGGCGCAAGAACACCGGGCTGGACGCTGTGGCCTGGGCTGCCGAGATGGCGCGCCGCGGCGCCGGCGAGATTCTGTTGACCAGCATGGACCGCGACGGCACCAAGTCTGGCTTTGACCTGGCGCTGACCCGGGCGGTGAGCGACGCCATCAGCGTGCCGGTCATTGCCTCTGGCGGCGTGGGCACGCTGGAAGACCTGGCAGACGGCATCACCCTGGGTGGGGCCGACGCCGTGCTGGCCGCCAGCATCTTCCACTATGGCGAGTTCACCGTGGGCCAGGCCAAGGCCTGCATGGCCCAGCGCGGCATACCGGTCCGGATGTAGGACGTTTTTGCCGCATGGCCCCCGTGGATACTGCGCAGGCAGCTATCAATTTACTAGCAAAATCAAATCACCGACAATCCTCCAATGAACTGGCTGAACAACATTCGATGGGACGACAAAGGCCTGGTGCCGGTGATCGCGCAGGAGCAGGGCACGAATGACGTGCTGATGTTTGCCTGGATGAACCGCGAGGCCCTGCAAAAGACCGCCGAGCTGGGGCGGGCGGTGTATTTCAGCCGTTCGCGCGGCAAGCTGTGGTTCAAGGGCGAGGAGTCCGGCCACGTGCAGACCGTGCATGAAATCCGCATGGATTGCGACAGCGACGTCATCTTGCTCAAGGTCACCCAGCTGGGGCACGAGCCCGGCATTGCCTGCCACACCGGGCGCCACAGCTGTTTCTTCAGCGTGCTGAAAGACGGCGTCTGGCAGAGTGTCGACCCGGTCCTGAAAGACCCGCAAAGCATCTACAGCAAATAATCCTGCGGGACAGGTCTTCAGCCCTGTCCCCAACCGAGCAGAACCATGACCATCCCAAACACTTCCGATGCGCTGGCCCGCCTGGCTGCCGTCATTGAGACGCGCAAGGCGGCCAACGGCGGCGACCCCGCCACCAGCTATGTGGCACGTCTGCTGCACAAGGGACCCGATGCGTTTCTGAAAAAGATCGGCGAAGAGGCCACCGAAGTTGTCATGGCGGCCAAGGATGTGGACCACGGCGGCGACAAGGCCAAGCTGGTGGGCGAGGTGGCCGACCTGTGGTTTCACAGCATGGTGGCGCTGGCCCATTACGGCCTGGCGCCGGCCGACGTGGTGGCCGAGCTGGAGCGCCGCGAGGGCACCAGCGGCATCGAGGAAAAAGCCCTGCGCAAGGTGCAGGCACGCGAGGGAGGCCAGCCATGAGTGCAGACGACTTCGACGACGGAAACGGTGACCGGGTCCAGCTGGAAAAACTGCAGGCGCTCAATACGGTGGGCACCATCAGCTACGTGCTGCACCTGATCGTCGCCATCGGGGCGCTGATTCCCGGCGGCCAGTTCGGTCCCGTGTTGCTGATTGCGGCGCTGGTGCTGGATCTGGTGAAGAAAGACGACGCCGAGGGCACCTGGCACGCGTCCCACTTCCGCTGGCGCATCCGCAGCGTGGTGGTGGCCGGGCTGCTGTACCTGCTGACGGTGCCGCTGTGGCTGCTGTTCCTGTTCCCGGGCTGGATCGCATGGACTGCGATCTCGGTCTGGTTCCTCTACCGCATCGTTACCGGCCTGGTGGCGATGAACAAGGGCTTGCCCATGGAGATACCCGCATGAGTGCGACGGTCACCGACCACGATCCCGATTGCCTGTTCTGCAAGATTCTGGCGAAGAAGATTCCCTCCCGCGCGGTGTACGAGGATGAGGAGTTCTATGCCTTCCACGACATCCACCCGTGGTCGCCGGTGCACTTTCTGATCATCCCCAAGCTGCACATTCCCAGCATGGCCCAGGTCAGCGCCGAGCACGCCGGGCTGATGGGGCGCATGATGGCCCTGGTGCCGCGGCTGGCCTTGCAGGAAGGGTGCAATCCCTACCCGCAGGGGGGCTTTCGGCTAGTGACCAATACCGGTGCCGAAGGCGGGCAGGAAGTTAACCATCTCCACTTTCACGTCATGGGCGGTCCGCGCCCCTGGCTGCGGGGGTGAGAGTCTAAAATCGCGCAATTACCAAGGAGTTAACCATGGGTTTATCCACTACACATCTGATTATTTTTCTGGTCATCATCGTCCTGATCTTCGGCACCAAGAAGCTCAAGAACATTGGTACCGACCTCGGTAGCGCGGTCAAGGGTTTCAAGGACGGCATGAAGGACGGCAGCACGCCCGAGCAGCCGGCAGAAACACCGGCACCCACCCTGGTTGCCAGCGAAAAGACCGAAGCCAAATCCGCAATCGACGTGGATGTCAAGGTCAAGCACTGAGACAGCGCCTGCGTACGTTCGTTGTGAGCCACTTGCTGCATGCTTGACATCGGTGTAACCAAGATCGCCATCCTCGGCGCCATTGCCCTGGTGGTGATTGGTCCGGAGCGCCTGCCCGGGCTGGCCCGCACCATCGGCACGCTGGTGGGGCGCGCGCGCAGCTATGTGGCCGACGTCAAAGCCGAGGTCAACCGCTCCATGGAGCTCGACGAGCTGCGCAAGATGAAAGACACGATGGAGAGCGCCGCGCGGGACGTGGAGCAATCCATCCAGACCACCGCCAGCGCGTTTGAGCAAACCCTGTCCGAGGCGGCCGGCACTGCTGCCGACACCGATACCGCGCCGGCTGACGAATACCCGCAGTATCGCCATCCCCAGAAACATTGGCGCACCAAGCTGGGTGCCACGCCGCATTGGTACAAGGTCCGTGCGGGCGTGCGGACCAAGGCCCTGTCGGGTGCCGCGCGGGTAGCCCGGTTCCGCCCACCCAAGATGCATTGATGGCCGACAACAAAGACCCCCAGGACGAACTCGCCGGGACCGAACAGCCGTTCATACAGCACCTGCTGGAGTTGCGGGACCGTCTGATGTACTGCCTCTACGGCATTGGCGCCGTGTTTGCGGTGCTGGTGTTCTACCCCGGCCCTTCGCATCTGTACGACCTGCTGGCCATGCCGCTGGTGCGGGCGCTGCCCGAGGGTTCGCGCATGATTGCTGTGGGCGTGGTGTCGCCGTTTCTGGTGCCCATCAAGGTCTCGGTGCTGGCCGCGTTCGGGCTGGCGCTGCCCTGGGTGCTGTACCAGGTCTGGGCCTTTGTGGCGCCGGGGCTCTACAAGCACGAACGCAGGCTGGTGGTGCCGCTGGTGATTTCCAGCACCGTGCTGTTCTACCTGGGCGCTGCCTTCTGCTACTTCTTCGTTTTCGGCCAGGCCTTTCCCGCGATCCAGAGAATGGCGCCGGCCTCCGTCGCCGTCAGCCCGGACATCGATGCCTATCTGGACTTCGTCATCACCATGTTCATCGCGTTCGGGGTGGCCTTTGAGGTGCCGATCGTGGTGGTCATTCTGGCGCGCATGGGGCTGATCAGCGTGGAGCAGTTCAAGGCGTTCCGTTCGTATTTCGTGGTGGGCGCGGCGGCCGTGGCCGGCATGGTGACACCGCCCGACCCGGTGTCCATGCTGGCCCTGCTGGTGCCCATGTACCTGTTGTACGAGGTGGGCATCTGGGCAGCCCAGTTCTTCATCAAGTACACGCAGCCGCCGTCAGACGACGACGCGGCAGCCCCGCAGGCGTAGCGCCGGTCTGTGCCCCTGGCGGGCTGCGCTACCGCATCACTCCTGCCGGTTGACGGCGCGGGGCCGGGGCCGTACCCCGGGGGTCACGTCCAGCTCCAGGGCCTGGTTCTTGCGCTCGATGGCAAAGTGGGCGGCGACGCCGGGCTTGAGGGCCGCTACCTGCGACAGCAGCTGGGTCACGTCGGCCACCGGTTGGTTTCCAATTTTCACGATCACGTCACCCGGGCGGATGCCGGCCTGGGCGGCCGGGCCGTTTTGCAGCACCCCGGTGATGATGACACCCTGGTGGGTCTTGACGTCAAAGGTTTCCGCCAGTTCGGGGGACAGGTCGTTGGGTTCCACGCCAATCCAGCCGCGGGTGATCTGGCCGTCTTTCACGATGCCTTCGAGCACCTGTTTGGCAGTCGACACCGGAATGGCAAAACCGATACCCATGTTGCCCCCCGAGCGCGAATAGATGGCCGTGTTGATACCCAGCAGGTGGCCGTTGGTGTCCACCAGCGCGCCGCCGGAGTTGCCGGGGTTGATGGCAGCGTCGGTCTGGATGAAGTTCTCGAAGGTGTTGATACCCAGCTGGTTGCGCCCCAGGGCGCTCACGATGCCGCTGGTGACGGTCTGCCCCACGCCAAAGGGGTTGCCAATGGCCAGCACCCGGTCGCCCACCTGGGCGGCATCGGAATTGCCCAGCACGATCACGGGCAGTTTGTCGAGTTCGATCTTGAGGATGGCCAGGTCGGTATCCGGATCGGTGCCGATGACCTTGGCGCGGGCGCTGCGGCTGTCATTGAGCACCACTTCGATCTCGTCCGCCCCGTCCACCACGTGGTTGTTGGTCAGGATATAGCCGTTGGGGCTCACGATGACGCCGCTGCCCAGGCCGGCTTGCGGCTCATTGCTCTGGTCGCCGAAAAAGAACTTGAACCAGGGGTCTTCGCTGTTGGGGTTCTTGCGGGCGGCCTTGCTGGTGTTGATGCTGACCACGGCGGACGACGCTTTCTGCGCCGCCAGGCGCAGGCTGCCCACGGGCGGTTCGCCGGCCGGCGTTGCCGGGGCTTCGATGAGTGCCACGGTACCCGCCACGGACGGGGCATGTCCCAGCCACTGGGGTTTGAGTGTGGCGACGACAAAGTAGGCCGCCAGCAGCACGGTGGCGGTTTGGGAGAACAGCAGCCAAAGACGTTTCATGGAGTTTCCAGATGGGACTGCGCACACAACGTGCAACCCGGGCCCAAATTGTAGGGCGCCTGCGCCATTCTGGGCTGCTTGTGCGGGTTTTGGCAGAGCGCCGCGGTACATTCGGGGCTTGCCATGGCCCACTCCCAGCAGATCATCCACATCCATTCGCAGGCGCCAGCCAAGCCGGCCCAGGGCGCTGCGTGCAATGGCTGCGGCGTGTGCTGCCTGAGTGAACCGTGTCCCATGGGCATGGTGCTGTCGGGCCGGCGCACCGGGGCCTGCCGTGCGCTGCTCTGGGACGGCGCACTGGCGCAGTACCGCTGCGGTGCGGTGCAGGCGCCCCGGGCGACGCTGGAGCAGGTCCTGCCGCCGGTTCTGCGGTGGCTGGCCCGGTGGCTCGCGCCGGTGCTGCGCCGCGCGGCGCTGCGCGGGATTGCGGCGGGCCAGGGGTGCGACAGCAGCTTGGAGCCGGAGCCGACCCCGCCCGGGCCTGTGGCATCAACGACAATGCCCCTACCGATTGAACCCCACGCGCACCGCGCAGACCCGCCGCCATGACCGATCGCCCCACATTGCACGCCGCGCTGGATGCCCTGCTCCAGCCGGACCGTTTCAAGGACTATTGCCCCAATGGCTTGCAGGTGGAAGGGCGGCTGGAGGTGCGCAAAATCGCCTCCGGCGTGACCGCCAGCCTGGCGCTGATCGAAGCCGCCATTGCCGCGGGGGCCGATACCCTGCTGGTGCACCATGGCCTGTTCTGGCGCGGCCAGGACGGCCGCGTGACCGGCTGGATGCGCCAACGCTTGGCGCCTTTGCTGGCGCACGACATCAACCTCTTTGCCTACCATCTGCCGCTGGACGCGCACCCGGAGCTGGGCAACAACGCGCAGCTCGGAAAACAGCTGGGCCTGCAGGAAGTAGGGCGTTTTGGCGAACAGCAATTGGGCTGGATCGGCGAGCAGGCCTTCGCCGGCGCCCAGGCCCTGGCGAACCGGGTGGAGGCGGTGCTGGGGCGCTCCGTGGTGCTGGTGCCGGGCAAGCCGGGGCCGGTGCGCCGCATCGGCTGGTGCAGCGGCGGTGCACAGGGCTATTTTGAGGAAGCCATTGCCGCCGGCGTGGACGCCTTCATCACCGGCGAAATTTCCGAACCGCAGGCCCATCTGGCGCGGGAGTGCGGTGTGGCGTATCTGGCGTGCGGGCACCACGCCACCGAGCGCTATGGGGCGCCGGCACTGGCGGCCCACGTTGCCGCGCAGCTGGGGCTGGAGCACACCTTCATTGACATCGACAACCCGGCCTGACCGTCCGGGCGCCTTCTACCACCATGACACAGTCCGTTGCAACATCCCAGCCCCTGGCCATCACCATGGGGGATGCGGCCGGCATCGGGCCGGAAATCATTGCCAAGGCCTTTCGCGCCCAGCCCCAGACCCTGCGGGGGTGTTTTGTCGCCGGCGATGTGGGCACGCTGCGCCGCGCCGCGGCGGTGGTGGTGGGCCCGGGGCAGGCCGCCTTGCCGGTGGCCGCCATTGCCTCGCCCGCCGAAGCGCTGGACGTGCCGCCGCATTGCATCGCCGTGCTGCAGGTGGGGCCGGCGCTGGAGCCGGTGGCCTGGGGGCTGGTCAGCAAGGTGGCGGGAGCTTATGCCGGTCGCTGTGTGGAATGGGCCGCCGATGCGGCCTTGCGTGGTGCGGTGTGCGCGCTGGTGACGGCGCCCCTGCACAAGGAGGCCTTGTCCGCCGCCGGGGCCCCTTATGACCGCTTCCCGGGGCACACGGAATTGCTGCAGGAGCAGGCAGCGCGCTACCTGGGCAAGCCGGTTGCCGAGGTGCCGGTGCGCATGATGTTGGCCAATGACGAGCTGCGCACGGTGCTGGTCAGCATCCACGTGTCGTTGCGCCAGGCCATTGAAGCGGTGACGTTTGACAACGTGCTGCAAACGCTGCACATCACCCACACGGCCCTGTCACGGGTGCTGGGGCGCGCGCCCCGCATTGCGGTGGCGGGGCTCAACCCGCACGCCGGGGAGGGCGGACTGTTTGGACGTGAGGAGCTGGAGGTGATTGCGCCGGCCATGGAGGCCGCCCGCGCTCAAGGCTGCATGGTGAGCGGCCCCTGGGCACCCGACACGGTTTTCATGCGGGCCCGCAACCCGGGCGGCGTGGCAGGGGAGTTCGATGTGGTGGTGGCCATGTACCACGACCAAGGCCTCATCCCGGTGAAATACCTGGGTGTGGAAAAAGGGGTCAACGTCACGCTGGGCCTGCCGCTGGTACGCACCAGTCCCGACCACGGTACGGCGTTCGACATTGCCGGCACGGGGCGGGCCGACGCCTCCAGCCTGCTGGAAGCCGTGCGCATGGCAAAAATACTGGCAACGGAAGCAGGCAATTTCCCGCCGGGCCGCCCCAAGGGAAATTAGCCCCCTTGGGGGGCAGCGACCCGCGCAGCGGCGGAGCGTGGGGGTCTATTTCTTCAGGCTGTCGCGGATTTCCCGTAGCAAAAGCACGTCTTCCGGGGTCGCGGCGGGTGCAGGAGCGGCGGCGGGTGTCTCGCGCTTCAGGCGGTTGATCTGCTTGACCATCAGGAAAATGATGAACGCCAGGATGGCGAAGTTGACGGCCACCGTGATGAAATTGCCGTAGGCGAATACCGGGACGCCGGCTTTCTTCAGGGCATCGAGCGTGCTGGCCGTGCCCGGGGGGACGTTGCCCAGCACGACAAACAGGCTGGAAAAATCGAGCTTGCCGACGACGGCTCCCACGAGCGGCATGATGAGGTCGCCCACCACGGAGTCCACGATCTTGCCGAAGGCCCCCCCGATGATCACACCCACGGCCAGGTCGATGACGTTGCCCTTGACGGCGAAATCCTTGAATTCCTGAATCATTCCCATGGCTGAACGCTCCCGCTGGATGTAAAGATGGAGTCAGTATCACCCAACGGGTGATCTTGTCAAATGAAGTGGCCCATTGGCATTGAATTGGGCTTTGGCCGTCAGCTACAATGCCCACTTTCCCTAGTAGTGATGTTCATTGAGGATTCTCATGAGTGAAACCCCTGTCGACACCAAACAGATCGACTCCAGCAAGCGGACCTGGTTAATCGCTTCCAGTTGCGCGGGCGCAGTTGGCGTTGGCGCAGTCGCTGTCCCCTTTGTGAGTACGTTCCAACCCTCCGAGCGGGCCAAAGCGGCTGGTGCTGCGGTTGAAGTGGACATCGCCGGCCTCAAGCCAGGCGAAAAAATGACGGTGGAGTGGCGCGGCAAGCCTGTATGGATCGTGCGCCGCACGCCCGAGCAGCTGGCGGCACTCTCCAAGATCACCGGCCAGCTGGCCGACCCGGAGTCCAAGCGCAAGCCCGACGAGTTCACGCCGGTGTATGCCCGCAACGAAGCCCGCTCCATCAAGCCGGAGTACTTTGTTGCCGTCGGTATCTGCACCCACCTGGGTTGCTCGCCTTCCGACAAATTCCAGACTGGCGCGCAGCCGTCCCTGCCGGATGATTGGCAGGGCGGTTTCCTGTGCCCCTGCCACGGTTCCACCTTTGACATGGCGGGCCGCGTTTTCAAGAACAAGCCGGCGCCAGACAACCTCGAAATTCCGCCCCACATGTACCTCTCCGACAGCAAGCTGTTGATCGGTGAAGACAAGAAAGCCTGAGGACACAAGAAATGGCTGATTTCAAGGAAATTTCCCCCAACGCGTCGGCAGGCGCCAAGCTCACCAACTGGTTCGAGAACCGCGTGCCCACGGCCTTTGATGCCTACCGCGTCCACATGTCGGAGTACTACGCTCCGAAGAACTTCAACTTCTGGTACATCTTCGGTTCGCTGGCCATGCTGGTGCTGGTCATCCAGATCGTGACCGGCATTTTCCTGGTCATGCACTACAAGCCAGACGCTGCGCTGGCGTTCGGCTCCGTTGAATACATCATGCGTGATGTGCCGTGGGGCTGGCTGATCCGCTACATGCACTCCACGGGCGCCTCGGCGTTCTTTGTGGTGGTGTACCTGCACATGTTCCGCGGCCTGCTGTACGGCAGCTACCGCAAGCCCCGTGAGCTGGTCTGGCTGTTCGGTTGTGCGATTTTCCTCGCGCTCATGGGCGAAGCCTTCATGGGCTACCTGTTGCCCTGGGGCCAGATGAGCTACTGGGGCGCCCAGGTGATCGTGAACCTGTTTGCCGCCGTGCCGTTTGTCGGCCCCGATCTGGCGCTGCTGATTCGTGGCGACTATGTGGTGGGCGATGCGACGCTGAACCGCTTCTTCAGCTTCCACGTGATTGCGGTGCCGCTGGTGCTGCTGGGCCTGGTGGTCGCGCACTTGCTGGCGCTGCACGATGTAGGCTCCAACAACCCGGATGGCATTGAAATCAAGGCCAACAAGGGTCCTGATGGCATTCCCCTGGACGGCGTTCCGTTTCACCCCTACTACACGGTGCATGACATTTTTGCGGTCTGCATGTTCCTGATGGTGTTCTCCGCCATCATCTTCTTCGCGCCCGAATTCGGCGGCTACTTCCTGGAGTACAACAACTTCATTCCGGCCGACCCGCTGCAGACACCGTTGCACATTGCGCCCGTCTGGTACTTCACGCCCTTCTACTCGATGCTGCGTGCCATCACCACCGAGATGGTGTATGTGTTGATCGCCTGCGTGTTCGGCGCAGCCGCGTTCAGTGTCATCAAGCTCAAGATGCCCACGATTTTCAAGGGTGTGATCGTCGGCGGTGCCGTGGTCGTCATCGCCATGATGCTGTCCATCGACGCGAAGTTCTGGGGTGTGGTGGCCATGGGTGGCGCAGTGGTCATCCTGTTCTTTCTGCCCTGGCTGGACAACAGCCCGGTCAAGTCGATCCGCTACCGTCCGGACTGGCACAAGTACGTGTACGGCGTTTTTGTGGTCAATTTCGTGATCCTGGCCTATCTGGGTACGCAACCGCCGTCGCCGGTCGGTGAGCGTGTGTCGCAGTTGGGAACCCTGTTCTACTTCGGCTTCTTCCTCCTGATGCCATGGTGGAGCCGCCTGGGCAAGACCAAGCCGGAACCCACCCGTGTCAATTTTTCTGCCCACTGAGCCGGAGAGTATGCAAATGAAAAAAGTAGTCATCACTTTGCTTGCGGCGCTGGGCTTCATGGTTGGTGCGCAGGCCAACACCGGCGGTCCCGCCTGGGACAAGGCGCCTGAGAAGACCACGGATTTGGCGGCCCTGCAAAACGGCGCCAAGCTGTTTGTCAATTACTGTCTGAACTGCCATTCGGCAGCGTTCATGCGCTTCAACCGTCTGCGCGACATCGGCTTGACCGAGCAGCAGATCAAGGACAACCTGCTGTTCACCACCGAAAAGGTTGGCGAAACCATGAAGTCGGCCATTGACCCCCGTCAGGCCAAGGAATGGTTTGGCGCCAACCCGCCGGACCTCACCGTGATTGCCCGTTCGCGTTCTGCGGCTGGCAAGGGAACGGGCGCCGACTACCTGTACACCTACCTGCGTGGGTTCTATGTGGACGACACCAAGGCCACCGGCTGGAACAACCTGGTGTTCCCCAATGTGGGCATGCCCCACGTCATGTGGGAATTGCAGGGCAAGCGTGCAGCCGTCTTCGAAACGGTGACCGAACATGGCCAGGAAGCGCACGTTTTCAAGGGCTTCGAGCAGTTGACGCCCGGTACCATGACGCCCGCGCAGTTCGACCAGGCCATGGGCGATCTGGTTGGGTACTTGCAATGGATGGCCGAGCCGGCCCAAAATACCCGAGTGCGCCTGGGCGTGTGGGTGTTGTTGTTCCTGTCGGTGTTGACCCTGTTCGCATGGCGCCTGAACGCCGCGTACTGGAAAGACATCAAGTAATACGGTCGTTGTGCGATCAGGTCGTGCTCCAAAAGGGCGGCCTGGTGCTTCGGAGTGGGTTCGCGACGGCAGCCCACTCTTTTTAATTTTTAGGAGTCTTTCGCCATGATGGTGCTGTATTCAGGAACAACCTGCCCTTTTTCCCACCGTTGCCGCTTTGTCCTGTTTGAGAAGGGCATGGACTTCGAAATTCGCGATGTGGACTTGTACAACAAGCCGGAAGACATCAGCGTCATGAACCCATACGGGCAAGTTCCGATTCTGGTAGAACGCGACCTCATCTTGTACGAGTCCAACATCATCAACGAGTACATTGACGAACGCTTCCCGCATCCCCAGCTGATGCCCGGAGACCCGGTGGACCGGGCCCGTGTGCGCCTGTTCCTGCTCAACTTCGAAAAGGAGTTGTTCACGCACGTTTCCACGCTGGAGGCCCGTACCTCCAAGGGCAATGAAAAGGCCCTCGACAAGGCGCGTGCCCATATCCGCGACCGCCTCACGCAGCTGGCTCCCGTGTTCCTGAAGAACAAGTACATGCTGGGGGACAACTTCTCCATGCTGGACGTGGCGATTGCGCCCCTGCTCTGGCGCCTGGATTTCTACGGCATCGATCTCAGCAAGAACGCGGCGCCTTTGCTGAAATACGCGGAGCGCATCTTCTCGCGTCCGGCTTACATTGAAGCGCTGACGCCGTCTGAAAAAGTGATGCGCAAGTAACGTCTGCACGGCCGGTTCCCATGATTGACGCCACAGACTCCAGTTCCACGCGCCCCTATCTCATCCGGGCCTTGTATGAATGGTGTACGGACAATGGTCTGACCCCTTTCATCGCTGTCCTGGTGGATGAAACGGTGCGCGTGCCGAATGAGTATGTGAAGGATGGCGAAATCGTCCTGAACATCAGTTTTGACGCGACGAGTTCCCTGAACCTGGGCAATGAGTTCATCGAGTTCAAGGGGCGGTTTGGTGGCGTGGCGCGCGATATCCTGGTGCCCGTGGATCGGGTGCTGGCCATCTATGCCCGTGAAAACGGACAGGGCATGGCGTTTCCCATGCTGGCGAGTTCCGGCGCTACCGCCCCGGATACGGCAACGGTAATGGCCGATGCCAAGCCCATGGTGCTGACCCGTGTGACCGGTGTGGTGGAAGACAACGGTCCTGACACCCCTCCGCGCCCTTCGGGCGGCGGCAAGCCATCACTGACACGCGTCAAATAGGCGACGGCTGGCGGTGTCGCCGCGCTGACAGGCAAGGGCGTGATGTAGAATGCGCGACGTGCCGATTTAGCTCAGTTGGTAGAGCAACCGCCTTGTAAGCGGTAGGTCATCAGTTCGAATCCGATAATCGGCACCATTTTTCGCGGTCAGTCTTGCTGCGATTTCATGTGGGTTTGTGCGCCATCTGGACTTTGATTCGGATGCTGTTCACCTCCCAGCCCTTGGAGCGCAGATGCGATTCCAGAGAGGGCAGCAGTTGGCGAATCTTCGCCGCGGCCGCGTTGTTGTCGAGAAGCAGGCACCAGACCGGGCCTTCAATCGGACCGGCTTTGACCGCCGATCGCAAGGTGGCCGGAATCAGCTTCTCGACCGACTTGAGGCGGGCCGAGGATTCCATTGCGAGGTCTGCCAGGCGCGCCAGGGTCGGCGAGTCCTGCGTGGCTTGCAGCAGCGTAACGGAGTGGTTGCGACGGTTCATGATTTGAAATGCGAGGAAGTCCCCGATGCAGTTGATTATCACGGATGCCTGGTTGGTCAAAAGCCGCGCAGTTCATTTGAGCGGCACCAAGCTTGCCCTGGCCCTGGTTGGGCTGTCCCTCACGTTGATGCTGGTCTCTGCCGGCCTGTACCACTGGGTTTTTCTCAAGGGCGCCCGTGAGGGGTGGCCCGTCATCGGCGCGCTCGTCAAGCTGGTGGTCAAGGATGAAGTGGCACAGCGGGACCGGTTCATGCGCGAAAACATTGAGGTCATGGCCCGCAAGCTGGGCGAGATGCAGGCCAAGATGCTGCAGTTGGAGTCGCTGGGCGAGCGTGTATCCGGCCTGGCGGGGGTGAATCCCGCAGACATCAAGATCAAGCCCGGGCAAGGTGGGGCGTTGGTGCCTGGTCGCGATTTGACCATGGAGGAGTTGCAGGGCACGCTGGAGCAGCTGGACCATCTGGCCAATCAGCGCACCGACCTGATGACCGTGCTGGAGTCGCGCTTGTTTGAGCAAAAAATCAAGAAAATGACGATTCCCACCCAGCGGCCGGTTTTCAGCGCCAATTTGGGTTCGGTGTTCGGTTGGCGCATTGACCCCTTTACCGGACGTTCGGCCTTGCATACCGGACTGGATTTCCCCGCAACGCCGGGAACGCCCATTTTTGCCGCGGCAGGCGGTGTGGTGGTGACGCAGGAGTTTCACCCGGAATACGGCAACATGGTCGAAATCGACCATGGCAACAACCTCGTCACGCGCTATGCCCATGCCTCCAAGGTGGATGTGAAAAAGGGCGACCTGATCAAGCGGGGCCAGAAGATTGCGGAAGTGGGTTCCACTGGACGTTCGACCGGGCCCCACCTGCATTTCGAGGTGCTGGTGCAGGGGGTAACCCAGGATCCGCAGAAATTCCTTGATGCCGGACGCGGACTGTCTGCGAACCAGGTGGCCCAGGCAAAACTCCCTGTTGCGCTGCCACCGCGTCCCCGCAATGGCGCCGTACCCGCTGCAGCGTCCGGGCAACGCTAAAATCAGCGATCTGGTATTTCCGGTGCCGTGCAGCCGCTGTTGGTGGTTGCATTGCACGGGAACACCCCCACTTCATTCAGATTAGATAAAGGACTGCGCTGTTCTGTGGCCTCATCGGGAGGCGCAGGCCAGTCTTGCATGCATGGCCATCAATATCCTTACCAAAATCTTCGGTAGTCGCAATGACCGCCTGCTCAAGCAATACCAGAGCGTCGTTGCGCGCATCAACGCCATGGAGCCGCAGTTTGAGCAGTTGACTGACGAGGGGCTGCGCGCGAAGACGCAGGAATTCAAGGAGCGCCTAGCCAAGGGCGAATCGGTGGATGCCATTCTTCCCGAGGCATTTGCCGTAGTGCGCGAAGGCTCCAAGCGGGTCATGAAGATGCGGCATTTCGATGTGCAAATGCTGGGGGGTATGTCGCTGCATTACGGGAAAATTTCCGAGATGCGCACGGGTGAAGGCAAGACGCTCACTGCCACGCTGCCGGTCTACCTCAATGCCCTTGCAGGCAAGGGTGTGCACGTGGTCACGGTCAACGACTACCTGGCCAGTCGCGATGCCCAGTGGATGGGGCGCCTCTACAACTTCCTGGGCTTGACGGTGGGTATCAACCTGCCGCAGATGCCGCGCGAGGAGAAGCAGGCCGCCTACAGTGCCGACATTACGTATGGCACCAACAACGAATACGGATTCGACTACCTGCGTGACAACATGGTCTACGAGGTGTCCGACCGCGTGCAGCGTGGCCTGCATTACGCGATCGTGGACGAGGTGGACTCCATCCTGATCGACGAGGCGCGTACGCCGCTCATCATCAGCGGCCAGGCGGAAGACCATACGGAGATGTATCTGGCCATCAACAAGGCGGCGCCCCAGCTGGTGCGCCAGGAGGGTGAGGCGGATCCCCGTACCGGCGAGGGCGTGACCAAGCCGGGTGATTTCACGGTGGACGAGAAAAGCCACCAGGTGTTTCTGACCGAGCAGGGGCACGAGACCGCCGAGCGGATTTTTGCCGAAATGGGGTTGATTCCCGCGGGCTCCTCGCTGTATGACCCGGCCAACATCACGCTCATGCACCACCTGTATGCGGCATTGCGGGCGCACCATGTCTTCCATCGCGACCAGCACTATGTGGTGCAGCAGGGCGAAATCATCATCGTGGACGAATTCACCGGCCGCCTGATGACCGGGCGGCGCTGGAGCGACGGTTTGCACCAGGCAGTGGAGGCCAAGGAAGGCGTGGCCATCCAGGCTGAAAATCAGACACTGGCTTCCATCACGTTCCAGAACTATTTCCGTCTATACGGCAAGCTCGCCGGCATGACCGGAACGGCCGATACCGAGGCCTACGAGTTCCAGGAAATTTATGGCCTGGAAACCGTCGTCATTCCGCCCAACCGCGTCAGCCGCCGCGACGATCAGCTTGACCGGATTTACAAGACCACACGCGAGAAATACGAGGCGGCGATCAAGGACATCCGCGAATGCCATGAGCGCGGCCAGCCGGTGCTTGTGGGAACCACCTCGATCGAGAACTCGGAAATCATTTCCCAGCTGCTTGAGAAGGAAAAATTGCCGCATCAGGTGCTCAACGCCAAGCAGCACGCACGCGAGGCCGATATCGTGGCCCAGGCCGGCCGCTCCAAGATGATCACCATCGCCACCAACATGGCCGGTCGGGGGACCGACATCGTCCTGGGTGGCAGCGTGGAAAAAGCGATCGAAGCCGTGGAAGCGGATGAAACGCTGGATGCCTCTGCCCAGCAGCAGAAGATTGCAGCGTTGCGGGCTGAGTGGCTGGTCGAGCATGAAAAGGTCAAGGCACTGGGTGGCTTGCGCATCATCGCCACCGAGCGCCACGAGTCACGCCGCATTGACAACCAGTTGCGTGGCCGCTCCGGACGCCAGGGGGATCCGGGTTCCTCGCGGTTTTACTTGAGCCTGGATGATTCCCTGATGCGCATCTTTGCCGGGGACCGGGTCAAGGCCATCATGGACCGGCTGAAGATGCCCGAAGGCGAAGCCATCGAAGCCGGTATCGTGACCCGCAGCATCGAGAGCGCGCAGCGCAAGGTCGAGGCGCGCAACTTCGACATGCGCAAGCAGTTGCTGGAGTACGACGACGTGTCCAACGACCAGCGCAAGGTCATTTACCAGCAACGCAATGCCATTCTGGACGCGCAGGACCTGAGTGCCCAGATCGCATCGTTGCGCGAGGGCTGCTTCCAGGATCTGGTGCGCCAGTACATCCCGGACGAATCCGTGGAGGAGCAGTGGGATGTGCAGGCCCTGCAAAAGGTGCTGGCCGAGGAGTGGCTGATTGAACTCGATCTGCACCAGCGCGTGCAGGAAGCGAACGCCATCACGGACGACGACTTGCTGACGGCCGTGGTCGAGGCGGCCCATGGGGTTTTCCAGACCAAGGTGGATCAGGTGGGAGTGGAGAACTTCACGCAGTTCGAGCGCATGGTGTTGCTGCAGAGCATTGACAGCCACTGGCGCGATCACCTGAGTGCGCTGGACTACCTGCGCCAGGGCATTCACCTGCGGGGTTATGCGCAAAAGCAACCCAAGCAGGAATACAAACGCGAGGCCTTCGAGTTGTTCGGGCAGTTGCTGGACTCGGTGAAGAACGAGGTCACCAAGGTTCTGATGACGGTGAAGATCCAGTCCAGTGAGCAGCTGGAAGAAGCGGCTGAAGCCCTGGAGACTCGCGGCGAGACCATCAGCAACGTCACTTACAGCGCCCCGACGGAAACCGGTGAGGTGCAAACCACCGTGGACCCGGAGACGGTGCGCGATGCCGCTGCCGGCCAGATTCCCCGGGTGGGACGCAACGACCCCTGCCCCTGTGGCAGCGGCAAGAAATACAAGCAATGCCATGGAAAACTGGCCTGAAAGATAGCAATGCCCGTCAATTTGCCTGCTCCTGATATCGATACGCTTTTTCCCATTGCGGGCGTTCGCATTGGCGTGACCGAGGCCGGCGTGCGCAAAGCCGGCCGCAAGGATTTGACCGTGGTGCTGATGGACGAAGGTGCCTCGGTGGCCGGCGTCTTCACCAGCAACCGCTTCTGCGCCGCTCCGGTGCAGATTTGCCGCCAGCATCTGGCAAGTGGAGCCGGAATTCGGGCCATGCTGATCAACACCGGCAATGCCAATGCCGGCACCGGCACCGATGGTCTGGCGCGAGCGCGCAGCACCTGCGCAGCCCTGGCGCAGCATCTGGGCATTTCCGTGGAGCAGATACTGCCGTTTTCCACGGGGGTCATCATGGAGCCGCTGCCTAACGAGCGCATTGAGGCCGGTCTGGCTGCGGCTATTGCAGACGCGAAGCCGGGCAACTGGTTGCGTGCGGCAGAAGGCATCATGACCACTGACACGGCACCCAAGGCCTTTGGGGCACAGGTGACTATTGGTGGCGTGCCGGTGCATATCACCGGCATCAGCAAGGGCGCGGGCATGATACGCCCCAATATGGCCACCATGTTGGGCTTTATTGCGACCGATGCCTGCGTGAGCCAGTCGATCATGCAGCAGCTGACACGGGAGCTGGCCGAAGGGTCCTTCAACCGGGTAACGGTGGACGGCGACACGTCCACCAATGACTCATTGGTGGTGATTGCGTCCAACCGCGCGGGGCACGGTGTGATTGAGTCGCTGGATAGTCCGGATGGACAGGCCCTGAAGAACGCCATGCTGGGTGTGGCGCGCGATCTGGCCCAGGCAATTGTGCGCGATGGCGAAGGGGCGACCAAATTCATCGCCATCGAGGTGGAAGGGGGGCGTGACGCCGGTGAATGCCGCCAGGTAGCCTATGCCATTGCCCATTCGCCCCTGGTGAAAACGGCCTTTTTTGCCAGCGACCCCAATCTGGGGCGCATTCTGGCCGCGGTGGGTTATGCCGGCATCGAAGATCTGGACCAGAGCCGCATTGAACTGTTTCTGGACGATGTGCACGTGGCTACCCAAGGCGGGCGCAACCCGGCATACCGAGAGGAGGACGGGCAACGCGTCATGAAGCAAAGTGAAATCACGGTGCGTGTCGGCCTGGGGCGTGGCACCGCCGCGGACACGGTGTGGACCTGCGACCTGAGCCACGATTACGTGACGATCAACGCCGATTACCGCTCCTGAGGCATGACTGAGCAGCTATCGGCCTTCCTGGCGCGTGCAGAGCTCTTGATGGAGCGTATCGAGGCGGCCTTGCCCCATGCCCTGGTGCAGCCGGACTGGGGCGCCTCCATTGCATTCCGCTACCGCCGACGCAGCTCGGGGCAGGGCGTCATTGCACCGGTTGGCCACATTGGCGCCATCAGTCTAGATGACCTGAAGGAAATTGACGTCCAGAAGGAAAAGATCCAGCGCAATACCGAACAGTTTGTGCGTGGCGTACCCGCCAACAACGTGCTGCTGACCGGCGCACGGGGAACCGGCAAGTCGTCGCTCATCCGGGCCTGCCTGCATGCCTATGCAGACCAGGGGCTGCGCCTGATCGAGGTTGACAAGGCGGAGTTGGTGGACCTGCCTGACATCGTGGAACTGGTCGCCCAGCGGCCGGAGAAGTTCATCATCTTCTGTGATGACTTGAGCTTTGATGAAGGCGAGCCAGGCTACAAGGCGTTGAAATCGGTGCTGGACGGATCCGTGGCAGCCGCGACACCCAATGTGCTGGTTTACGCCACCAGCAACCGTCGCCACCTGTTGCCGGAATACATGGCTGAGAACCTGAGCTACACCCACACGGCCGATGGCGAGGTGCATCCTGGAGAGGTCGTGGAAGAGAAGATTTCCCTCTCCGAGCGGTTTGGTTTGTGGGTGAGTTTTTACTCGTTCAGCCAGGATGAGTATTTACAAATTGTTGCGCAGTGGCTGTCGGCCCTGGGGGTGGATGCGCAACACATCGCAGCAGCCCGCCCCGAGGCACTGGTCTGGGCCCTGGAGCGGGGATCGCGTAGCGGCCGCGTGGCCTGGCAGTTTGCCCGGGACTTTGCGGGGCGCCGCAGCACCACGCCATGACGGGCCAGCCCTTGGTGGCCGATCCTGGCGCCACCCGATTAGGGGGCGCCGACCGTGCGGTGGTGGATGTGGCCGTTGGCGTGCTGGTGCGCCCGGATGGCGTTTTCTTGCTGACATCACGGCCGCACGGCAAGGTCTATGCCGGTTACTGGGAGTTTCCCGGCGGCAAGCTGGAAGCCGGGGAATCGGTGGAGCAGGCCTTGCGGCGGGAACTGCAGGAAGAGTTGGGGATTGAAATCGCATCCGCCTTGCCCTGGAAAGTGGAAATGGTGGACTACCCCCACGCGCTGGTGCGGTTGCATTTTTGCAAGGTATTTGCCTGGACAGGCGCCTTGCAGATGCGGGAGGCACAGTCTTTTTCCTGGGAGCGTCTGCCGGTCCGGGTTCAGCCGGTTCTACCCGGGACGGTTCCGGTGCTGCAGTGGCTGGCAGAAGAGCAATAATTCCAGGGCGCTACACATTCGATAGCTGCCCGCGCAGAGAATTAGCGGTCTACAGCCTGAATAGGTGCCTATTTGGAGTGCCTGCCGGCTACATCCGAGGGGTCTCGTTAAACATCAGATCGTCCGGTGCCGCCTGCGTGGGCACCCGGAAGGTTTCGCTGGCCCAGGCGCCGAAGTCCATGTTTTTGCAGCGCTCGCTGCAAAAGGGTCGCGCGGGGTTGGAGGGGCTGTATACGCTGTCGCCGCCGCAGGTCGGACAGCGCACGATTCGGCGTGGGGTTGCGATGCCTGCGTCGTCAGTCTGATCCATGGGTGCGGCTTCCTGGAGTTTCAGGAGCACAGCGCCAGCTCAAAAGTGCCGTCGGTATTGCTGGAGTGCAAGCGGTCGTCATCTTCGTGGCGCATGAGGCGGATGGAGACCATCAGGCGGTTGCCGCTGATTTCCGGGATCAGGTTCAATGCGGGATCCAGCGCCAAGCGCAGCAACTGGAACGTGCGCCCTTGTGGCAGATTCTGCTGGAACTGTCCGCCGACCGCGATGACTTTCTGGGGAGAGCCGGAGTCCCGCAACAACTTGAGCAGCAGGTGGATGGATTCGGCCAGCGGGGAGAGGGATGCGGCCCAGCGCTGCAGATCAGTCTGGCGTGCAGCGGCACTGCCGTGTTGCCACGCATAGTAAGCCGGCAAATCGAATTCGCATGTGCCACCCGGAATGCCCACCCGACTGCGGATGCTCATGAGCCAGTCGTTTTCCGTGAGCGATTGGCCTGCCTTGCCGGGCTGGCCATTCAAGGCACTGAAGCAGCGGTCCAGTTGCTGGACGATGTCGTCGAGCACCCCTTCCGCAATGGCCGGGTTGCCGCGGTAGCCATTCAGGATCTGCTTCTGCTTGTCCAGGTCCTTGAGGACATCGGATTTCAGGTCGGCGCGGGCACCAACGTCCATGACCTCGAAGATGGTGGTGATGGCGAAATGGTGGTCCAGCGCTTCTGTGCGGGACATCAGTTCTGCCAAACGCAGAAACAGGTGCTCCAGACGCAAATAGGTGCGAATGCGCTCGTTGAAGGGGTATTCGTAAAGGATCACGCTGATTTTTCCGGTGGCCGAATCATAGCCCGAACTGGGGTCCAATTTCCTGCACCTGCCGTGCAAGTTCGTCCATGGTAATGCCATCGTTGAACACCACCATGTCGGCTGCTGCCAGCCGTTGGGCACGGGAGGCTTGTGCGGCCAGAATTTTGTGCACTTCGGCTTCGCTCAGGCCATTGCGTGCGGCAACGCGGGTGATCTGGGTGGCTTGCGTGCAGTCAATGACCAGAATCCGGTCCAGTGTCTTTCGCCAGTGCCGGGACTCCACCAGCAAGGGGATGTCAAACACCAGGCAGGCCGCACCTGCGGCTTGGGCTTGTTGTGCCTGCAGCGTAATCGCCTGGCCAACCAGGGGATGCACAATGCCTTCCAGCCGGGCCTTGGCAGACGGATCGGCGTAAATCAGTGCGCGCATCTGGTCGCGGTCCAGCGCACCTTCGGGCGTCAGCAGGGTGGGTCCGAAAGCGGCCTTCAGCAAGGCAATGGCGGCGCCTCCGGCTGCGGTGGTGGCACGGGAAATGGCGTCTGCATCAATGACAACCGCACCCTGGCGCGCCAGCATGCCGGCAACCGTGCTCTTGCCGCTGCCGATGCCTCCGGTCAGGCCCAGCCGGGCCGCAACGGTACCCATGCTCAGAGCCCGATAGCCTGGCGCAGTGCGGTCGGCCCGAGAATGAGGGCGGTCAAGCCTGCTCCGGCAAGAAAAGGCCCGAAGGGGACGTAGCCGCCCTCCCGCAAGCCGGTGTTGAACTTCATGGCAATACCCACGATGGCGCCAATGATGGAGGCCAGCAAAATCATGGGAATCAGGGCTTGCCAGCCAAACCAGGCCCCCAGGGCGGCAAACAGCTTGAAGTCACCATAGCCCATGCCCTCCTTGCCAGTCACCAGCTTGAAAAGCCAGTACACCGACCAGAGGGAAAGGTAACCGGCTACTGCCCCCCAGAGCGATGCATGCAGTCCCACCGGCGTCCATTGCAGCGCCGAGGCCACCAGCCCCAGCCACAGCAGGGGCAATGTCAGATCGTCCGGCAGCAGGGTGGTATCCCAGTCGATGAGTGCCAGCGCGAGCAGGGTGGCGGCAAACGCACACCAGATGGCGCCCGTGGCAGTCGCCCCCCATTGCCAGACGCTGAAGAAGAACAGGCCGCTGGTGGCGATCTCAACCAGCGGATAGCGCACGCTGATGGGGGCTTTGCAGGCCGAGCAGCGTCCGCGCAGCAGCAGGTAGCTGATGACCGGCACGTTTTCATACCAGCGGATCATGTGTCCACAGTGTGGGCACCGGGAGCGCGGCACCATCAGGTTGAACGGTGCCGCAGTTTCTGGTGGTTTGCCCGCCATTTCGGCGCATTCCGCCGCCCATTGCCGTTCCAGCATCTTGGGCAACCGGTATATGACGACGTTGAGAAAGCTGCCGATCAGGAGGCCCAGTACGGCGGCGATGGAGGCCTCAAGTCCTTGCAAAGTCAGTGTCATCAAACCACCTGACCCAGCTTGAAAATAGGCAGGTACATGGCCACCACAATGCCACCGATCACGGTGCCCAGGATCACGATGATGATGGGCTCCATCAGGCTGGAGATGCCCGCCACCATGTCATCCACTTCGGCTTCGAAAAAATCGGCAGCCTTGCCCAGCATGTGGTCAATGGAGCCGGACTCTTCACCGATGGCGCACATCTGAAGCACCATGGAAGGAAACAGGTTGGCGTTGGTCATGGCCGCCGTGAGGGCGGTGCCGGTCGAGACTTCCTGCTGGATCTTGAGCGTGGCCTCCTCGAACACATTGTTGCCCGCCGCGCCGCCCACCGAATCCAGTGCCTCCACCAGGGGCACACCGGCGGCAAACATGGTCGACAGGGTACGCGTCCAGCGGGCGATACAGGATTTTTCCACCAACGCGCCAAAAATGGGCAGCTTCAGCATGATGCGATCCATGACGGCCTGCATTTTCTTGTTGCGCTTCCAGGACTCCATGAAAAAGTACACGCCGCCGCCAATGCCGCCGAAGATCAGGTACCAGTACTGGATGAAGAACTCACTCATCGCAATGACCATTAGCGTGGGCATGGGCAGCTCGCCACCGAAGGACGTAAACACCTGCTTGAACGATGGAATCACAAAGATCATGATCACGGCCACCACGACAAATGCCACGACCAGCACGGAGATGGGGTACATCAGCGCCGACTTGATTTTGGATTTGATGGCCTCGGTCTTCTCCATGTACACCGCCAGGCGGTCCAGCAACTGGTCCAGAATACCGGCCGACTCGCCGGCCTCCACCAGGTTGCAATAGAGGTTATCAAAGTACAGGGGGAATTTCCGGAACGCGACGCTGAGGGAGGTGCCCGTCTCTACATCGGTGCGAATGTCGTTGAGCAGCTTGGTGACGCGGGGGTTGGGGTTGCCACGGCCCACGATGTCAAAGGCCTGGAGCAGGGGAACGCCGGCTTTCATCATGGTGGCGAGCTGCCGCGTGAAAATGGCAAGGTCCTTCGGTTTGATCTTCTTGCCCGCGCTCATCTTGCGCTTCTTGATCTTGGTCGGAGTGACCCCCTGCCTTCTGAGCGAGGCCTTGATCTGGTTCTCGCCAGCGGCGCGCATTTCGCCCCGGACCTGCTTGCCGTTGCGATCCTTGCCTTCCCATTCAAAAACGGCGTCCTTGCTGTCTGCTGTCTTGGCAGTTGCCATATAGTCCCCTGGGTTACTCTTTATTCGTTGGTGACGGCCAGAACCTCTTCCAGCGAAGTCAGTCCCTGCTTGGCTTTATGCAGGCCGGATTGTCGCAAAGAACGCACGCCTTCCAGCTGCGCTTGCGCGGCAATATCCAGGGCGCTGCCGTCCCGCAGGATGATGCGCTGGATTTCATCACTGATTGGCATGACTTGGTAAATGCCGACACGTCCTTTGTAACCGTTGTTACACATGGAGCAACCCACGGCGCGGTAGGTCTTCCAGGTTCCGTCCAGCTCCGATTCCTGAAACCCGGCAGCGAGCAGTGTTTCCCGGGGAAGCTCTGCCGGAGCCTTGCAGCTGGCGCACAGGCGCCGGGCCAGGCGTTGTGCCGTGATCAAAATGACGCTGGATGCAATATTGAAGGGCGCAATGCCCATGTTGCGCATGCGGGTCAATGTCGCCGGCGCGTCGTTGGTGTGCAGCGTCGACAGCACCAGGTGTCCGGTTTGTGCGGCCTTGATGGAGATGTCAGCCGTTTCCAGATCGCGGATTTCACCCACCATGATGATGTCTGGGTCCTGGCGCAAGAAGGACTTCAGCGCGGCGGCAAAGGTCAGGCCTGCCTTCTCATTGACATTGACCTGGTTGACGCCGGGCAGGTTGATTTCCGACGGATCTTCGGCCGTGGCAATGTTGACGCCGGGCTGGTTGAGCAAGTTGAGGCAGGTGTAGAGCGACACCGTCTTGCCTGAACCCGTGGGCCCGGTGACCAGAATCATGCCGTAGGGCCGGCCGATGGCCTTGAGCAGGCGCTCTTTTTCTTCCGGCTCGTAACCCAGGGCGTCAATGCCGAGCTTGGCACTGCTCGGGTCCAGAATCCGGATCACGATCTTTTCGCCAAAAAGCGTCGGCAGCGTGCTGACGCGGAAATCGATCACCCGGTCGGCGCCGACCTTGAGCTTCATCCGGCCGTCCTGGGGCACACGCTTCTCGGAGATGTCCATGCGGGAGATCACCTTGATCCGGGAGGCGAGTTTTTCCTTGATGGCAATGGGGGGGGATGCAATTTCCCGCAGTTCACCGTCAATGCGAAAACGTACGCGGTAGGTGTGCTCGTAGGGCTCGAAATGCAGGTCGGAGGCCCGCATGCTGAAGGCGTCCATCAGCATTTTTTGAAGAAAGCGGACGACCGGTGCGTCTTCCACTTCGGCGACGTTCGTCTGGGTGTTGTCGCTGATGACTTCGGTGGACGCTTCGTCGAATTCGAAGTCGCCGCCGATGATGTCTTCCATGGCCTCCGAGGCGCTGGTCGTGCTGGCTTCCACCAGCTTGGACAGCTTGTCGTATTCGGCGATGACCCATTCAACACCCATCTGGGTCGAGAACTTGATTTTTTCCGCTGCTGCCTGGTCGGAGGGATCAGCGGTTGCAACGATCAGGCGGTTGCTGTGCTTGTTCAACACCACAACGCGGTAGTCGCTGCAGATCTTGTTGTCCAGCAACCCCTTTGGCAGCCGCTGCGGGTCAACGGCATCCAGATCGATCAGGGGCGCGGCAAATGCAGCCGAGAGCGTGTGTGCCAGATCGGAGGCGGAGACGGCTCCCGAGCCAACCAGCTCGGCGATGAAGCTGCTCTTGCCGGCGAGGGTCTTGCGGTAGATGTCCTCGGCGGAGGTTTGGCCCAGCTTGCCGGCGGTGACCAGGGCACGCCCCAGGCCGGGAAGGGCGATGGCGGGGGATTCACGTTGGATGGTATCGACAGCGGCCATGACCCAGTAAGAATGTACGTTGCAGCGAAATCAGGGCATCATCGCTGATTGCACCCGCAATGTAAATCGTAAGGAGGGAAACGGCCGCTCGGTGGATGTGGATTGACAACACATCCATGACTGGTCGGGGTGAGAGGATTCGAACCTCCGGCCTCTACGTCCCGAACGTAGCGCTCTACCAGGCTAAGCTACACCCCGTTTGGAGATACTGGCTCCCGAAAGGTCGTCAGTGGGTTCTCTCCAGCAGCTGAGTCGCCAATTGTACCAAACAGTCGGTATGCAAACCGGATGGAAGGCCCTGGGCTGCGGCAATGGCCCGTCGGGCTTCCTGTTGGGCGGCGGCGCGGGCAATATCCAGAGCCCCGGTTTCCTTGACAATGCGGATGACGTCATCCAGCATGGCCACAGCGCCGGTCTCGATTGCCTGCTGGATCGTTGCCCGCTCGTGTTCCGAGCCGCGTTGCATGGCGGCAATCAGGGGCAGCGTGGCTTTGCCTTCGCGCAGGTCGTCACCCAGGTTCTTGCCCATGACCGATGCATCGCCCGTGTAGTCGAGCACGTCGTCGATCACCTGAAAAGCGGTTCCCAATGCCTGACCGTAGTCGGCGCAGGCGGCTTCCATGGCCGGGTTGGCTCCAGCCAGGATGGCGCCGACCCGGGCGCTGGCTTCAAACAGCTTGGCCGTCTTGGAGCGAATGACCTGCAGATAGCCCGCTTCGTCCAGCGCGGCGTTGTGCATGTTCATCAGCTGCATGACTTCACCCTCGGCAATGATGTTGGTGGCATCGGCCAGCACCTGCATGATGCGCATGCTTTGGGTGTCCACCATCATCTGGAAGGCGCGGGAATAAAGAAAATCGCCAACCAGCACGCTGGCCGGATTGCCGAATTTCGCGTTTGCGGTCGCGCTGCCGCGCCGCAGCGTGGAGTCGTCCACCACGTCGTCGTGCAGCAGGGTGGCGGTGTGGATGAACTCCACCACGGCGGCCATGTTGAAACGCTGCTCGCCGGTGAAGCCCAGGGCCCCGCAGCACAGCAGCAGCAGGGCAGGGCGCAGTCGCTTGCCGCCCGCCGCGATGATGTAGTGGGAAACGCTGCCAACCAGGGGGACGCCGGAGTCCAGCCGCGAGGCGATGACCCGGTCGACCTGGTGCATGTCGTGTTCGATGATGGTGAGCCCAGTCGATGAGCCGGAAGGAGTGGCGTGCAAGGCAGTCAAACGGTTGGTTAGTGGTGGGATTGTATAGAAGGCCCCCGGGGGGCCGGGCGCGTATCTGGGGGTATTTGCCGTTTGGGCGCCGGGATGGTATACTGCCGGGCTCTGCAAAAATCCGTTTGCGGAGTCAAGTTAAAGAGGTCAACATGTACGCGGTCATAAAAACCGGTGGCAAGCAATATCGGGTTGCTGCTGGCGAAAAAATTAAAGTAGAACAGATTGCTGCGGACGTAGGCCAAGAGATTGTGATCGACCAGGTTCTGGCTGTCGGCAACGGCGCTGAATTGAAGGTTGGCACACCCTTGGTGTCCGGCGCGACCGTCACGGTCACAGTAATTTCTCACGGCAAGCACGACAAGGTGCGCATTTTCAAGATGCGCCGTCGCAAGCACTACCAGAAACGTCAAGGGCATCGCCAGCAGTTCACCGAACTGCAAATCGGTGCGATCAAGGCTTAAGGAGCGTAGGTCATGGCACAGAAAAAAGGCGGCGGCTCTACGCGAAACGGGCGCGATTCCAAGCCCAAAATGCTCGGTGTGAAGGCGTTTGGCGGTGAGTTGATCAGCGCTGGTTCCATCATCGTGCGCCAGCGTGGAACCAAGTTCCACCCCGGCACCAATGTCGGCATCGGCAAGGATCACACCCTGTTCGCGCTGACGGACGGGCACGTTTCATTCGCTGTCCAGGGCGCATTGAACAAGCACACGGTGAGCGTTACTGCAGCCTGATCTGCAGATACTCCGCCAGAGAAACCCTGCGCCGTGGCGCGGGGTTTTTCGTTTATAACCGGGTGAAATACCATGAAGTTTGTTGACGAAGCCTATATTGATATCTCTGCAGGAGATGGTGGGGCGGGCTGCGTCTCCTTCCGGCATGAAAAGTACAAGGAGTTTGGCGGTCCCAACGGGGGCGACGGTGGCCGTGGTGGCCATGTGTTCGCCGTGGCGGACCCCAACCTCAATACCCTGGTGGACTACCGTTTTTCGCGCCGCCACGACGCCAAGCGCGGCGAACACGGCATGGGCTCCGACATGTTTGGCGCAGCGGGCGATGACATCACGCTGAAGATGCCGGTGGGCACCATCATTTCCGACGCGGAAACCGGTGAGGTGCTGTATGAACTGCTCAAGCCGGGTGAGGTCATCACCATCGCCAAGGGCGGAGACGGTGGCTTTGGCAACCTGCGTTTCAAAAGCGCCATCAACCGTGCACCGCGCCAGAAGACGCCCGGCTGGCCCGGTGAAAAGAAGAGTCTGAAGCTCGAACTGAAGGTGTTGGCCGATGTGGGGCTGCTGGGCATGCCCAATGCCGGCAAGTCGACGTTCATCACCGCCGTCTCCAATGCACGGCCCCGTATTGCCGATTACCCTTTCACGACGCTGCACCCCAACCTGGGTGTGGTGCGCGTGGGGCCGGAACAAAGCTTTGTCGTGGCCGATTTGCCAGGGCTCATCGAAGGGGCCGCGGAGGGCGCCGGGCTGGGGCATCTCTTCTTGCGCCATTTGCAGCGGACCCGCCTGTTGCTGCATATTGTGGATGTGGCCCCGTTTGACGACGGGGTGGATACGGTGGCGCAGGCCAAGGCCATTGTGAACGAGCTCAAGAAATACGACCAGGCGCTGTACAAGAAGCCGCGCTGGCTGGTGCTCAACAAGCTCGACATGGTGCCCGCCGACCAGCGCGACGCGCTCGTCAAGGACTTCGTCAAGCGCTTCAAGTGGAAGGGACCGGTGTTTGAGATATCGGCCCTGACGCGGGAGGGCTGCGAGCCCCTGATCAAGGAAATCTACCGGCACATCAAGGACCAGCAGGTCGCCGAGCAGCCGCATGTGGAAGTGGATCCTCGGTTCGCGAATCAGCCGGATGCATCGTAAGTGCTATTAAATTGGTAGCTGCCTGCGCAATCTGAATGGCATCTACAGCTGACTATGGCAAATAATTCAAATTCAGTGGTACTACGCGATGCGCGGCGCATCGTGGTCAAGGTGGGCTCCAGTCTGGTGACCAATGACGGACGGGGTCTGGATGAAGTGGCCATCGGTGAGTGGTGCCGCCAGATGGCGCACCTGATCCAGGACGGCCGCGAAGTCGTCATGGTCTCCAGCGGTGCCATCGCCGAAGGCATGAAACGCCTGGGCTGGACAACCCGCCCCAAGGCGATCCAGGAACTGCAGGCCGCCGCCGCTGTGGGGCAGATGGGCCTGGCCCAGATGTACGAGACCAAGCTCAAGCTCAACGGGCTGGGCAGCGCGCAGGTACTGCTGACCCACGCCGACCTTGCCGACCGGGAGCGGTACCTCAATGCCCGCTCCACCCTGCTGACCCTGCTCAAGTTGGGCGTGGTGCCGGTCATCAACGAAAACGACACGGTGGTCAACGACGAAATCAAGTTCGGCGACAACGACACCCTGGGTGCACTGGTGGCCAATCTGGTGGAAGCCGATGCCCTGGTCATCCTGACGGACCAGAAAGGCCTGTTCACCGCCGACCCGCGCAAGGACCCCGCTGCACAGTTTGTGCACGAGGCACAGGCCGGGGACGCCGCACTGGAAGCCATGGCCGGCGGCGCAGGTTCCAGCATTGGGCGCGGCGGCATGATCACCAAAATCCTGGCCGCCAAGCGCGCCGCGGGCTCCGGGGCTTCCACGGTGATTGCCTGGGGCCGTGAGCCCGATGCCCTGATTCGCCTGTCGCAGGGCGAGGCGATCGGTACGCTGCTGGTGGCGCAAACCCAGAAGAATCAGGCGCGCAAGCAGTGGATGGCGGACCATCTGCAATTGCGGGGCGCGGTGGTGGTGGATGCCGGTGCCGCCGTCAAATTGCGCGACGAAGGAAAAAGCCTGCTGCCCATCGGCATGGTGCAGGTGGACGGCGATTTTTCACGCGGCGACGTGATTGCGGTGCGTGATGCCGTCGGCGCCGAGATTGCACGCGGCCTGGCCAACTACTCCAGTGCGGAAGCGCGCCTGTTGTGCCGCAAGCCGTCAGGCGAATTCGAGAAACTGCTGGGCTACGCCGGCGAACCCGAGATGCTGCACCGCGACAACCTGGTGCTGACCCGCTAGGCCAGCGGCATCAACTGCCCCAACTGCTGCGGGTCGGTTTCTGGCGCTGCTGCAGCGCCTTGATGATGGCGTCCTTGCTGGTCGTCAGCCGGTTCTCGCAGCCGCCCTGGCGGGCAAATGCCCAGGCGTGGCGTGACGGCATGTTGTCATTGACGGGCTTCCACTGGGGCTGCTCCACCAGGGTCCACTGGCCCGAGTTGCCGGCCCGCGCATAGGTTTTCACCTCGTCGGTGACGCAGCGGATGCCCTCGTACACGGCGTTGACCGAGCCTGAGCTGTTGCGCATCACCATGACATAGCGCACCACGCCATCGGCGCCCACGGACAGCGTCTGCGGGTCCACACCGACTTTCACCGATACGTAGGAAGGCATGTCGACGGCAACCAGCTGGTCCCGGGAGAAGGCTGGCGGTGGGGGGGTCTTGTCTTCCACCCAGTCCGGGTTATCTGGGCCGTTTTGTGCCCAGGCGGTTCCCGCCAGCAGCAGGGCGCCCAGTGCGAACAAGCGTTCAACGCGCATGGTTGTGATTCCGGTTGGGGGGCAGGCTGGAGTCCGTGGCCGGGTCCGCCGGGCCGGCCGCAGGCAAGGCCTTCGCGCCAGTGGCCTGAGGCTCGGGTGTGCCGGTGCTTCCCGGCTCGCGCACGCGGTTCCCGTGGCGCAGGTAGCGGTTGCGCGGCTCCTGGCGGGGCAGGTAGCGCGCCAGTTCCGTCAGGGCCATTTCGTAGACCCCGCGTTTGAATTCGACCACGGCGTCCAGCGGCACCCAGTAGTCGTTCCAGCGCCAGGCGTCAAATTCCGGATGGTCGGTCGCGCGCAGGTTCAGATTCCAGTCGTGACCGATCAGTTGCAGTAGAAACCAGATCTGTTTCTGGCCCTTGTAATGGCCGCGCGCATCACGCCGGATGTAACGGTCAGGCACCTCGTAGCGCAACCAGTCTCGGGTTCGGGCAACCACGCTCACATGCTCCGGCTGGAGCCCCACCTCTTCGTGCAGTTCGCGGATCATCGCCTGCTCGGGGGTCTCCCCCCAGTCAATTCCGCCTTGCGGAAACTGCCACGAATGGGTGCGAATGCGCTTCCCCCAAAATACCTGATTTTTCTGGTTGAGCAGGATGATGCCGACGTTGGGCCGAAAGCCGTCCCGGTCAAGCATAATCAAACCCCAATTTTTAAACTTCGTTCATTATGCACAGCATGCGCGGTGCATCAAGGGGCGAAGGCGTCTATTGTTCAGCGAGTCAAGTCATGAAAGCCTCCCAATTCCTTATTTCCACCCTCAAGGAGGCGCCCGCGGACGCCGAAGTGGTCAGCCACAAGCTGATGATGCGCGCCGGGATGATCAAGAAGCTGGGTGCGGGCATCTACACCTACATGCCCATGGGCCTGCGCGTCATCCGCAAGGTGGAGGCCATCGTGCGCGAGGAGATGAACCGCGCCGGCGCGGTGGAGCTGACCATGCCGGTCGTGCAGCCGGCCGAGCTGTGGCAGGAAACCGGCCGTTTCGGCAAGATGGGCCCGGAGCTGCTGCGTATCCAGGACCGCCATGGCCGCGATTACGTGGTGCAGCCCACCAGCGAGGAAGTGGTCACCGACATTGCGCGCCAGGAAATCAAGAGCTACAAGCAGCTACCCAAGAACTTCTACCAGATCCAGACCAAGTTCCGCGATGAACGCCGTCCGCGTTTTGGCCTGATGCGCGGGCGCGAATTCACCATGAAGGACGCCTACAGCTTCGACCGCGACCAGACCGCCGCCAAGGCCAGCTACCAGGTCATGGCCGAGGCCTACCGCAAGATTTTTGACCGCTTCGGCCTGCGCTACCGCGCCGTGGCCGCCGACAGTGGCGCCATCGGTGGCGATCTGTCCGAAGAATTCCAGGTGATTGCTTCCACCGGCGAAGACGCCATCATCTACTGCCCGACCAGCGACTACGCGGCCAACATCGAAAAAGCCGAGGCCTTGGCGCCTGCATCCCCCCGTGCGGCAGCGCAGGCGGCCATGGAAAAAGTGGCCACACCGGGCAAGAGCACCTGCGAAGACGTGGCCGAGCTGCTGGGCGTGCCGCTCAACACCACCATCAAGTCGCTGGTGCTAGCCACCGACGAGAAAGACGAGCAGGGCGTGGTCGTGAAAACCCAGGTGTGGCTGCTGCTGCTGCGCGGTGACCACGCCATGAACGAAGTCAAGGTCGGCAAGCTGCCCGGGCTGGCGGAGTTCCGCTTTGCCACGGTGGACGAAATCGCGGCCCACTTCGGATGCAAGCCCGGCTACCTGGGCCCCATCGGTCTGAAGCAGCCGCTCAAGATCGTGGCCGACCGCGAAGTCGCCGTCATGGCCGACTGGATTTGCGGCGCCAACGAAGAAGACTTCCACATCCGCGGCGTCAACTGGGGTCGTGACCTGCCCGAGCCCGACCTGGTGGCCGACCTGCGCAATGTGGTCGATGGCGACTTGTCGCCCGACGGCAAGGGCGTGCTGGCCATCGAGCGCGGCATCGAGGTGGGCCATGTGTTCTACCTGGGCACCAAGTACAGCCAGGCCATGAATGCCACGTTCCTGGACGTCAACGGCAAGCCGCAGTTCATGGAAATGGGCTGCTACGGCATCGGCATCACCCGCCTGCCGGCCGCCGCCATCGAGCAGAACCACGACGACAAGGGCATCATCTGGCCCGACGCCATTGCGCCCTTCACCGTGGTGCTGTGCCCCATCAGCCCCGACCGTTTCCCCGACGTGAAGGCCGCAGCCGACGCGCTGTACGCCGAACTGCTGGCCGCCGGGGTGGACGTGCTGCTGGACGACCGCAACGAGCGCCCCGGCGCCATGTTTGCCGACTGGGAGCTCATTGGTGTGCCACACCGCGTCACCATCGGCGACCGCGGTCTCAAGGACGGCCAGGTCGAATACCAGCACCGCCGCGACAGCGCCGCCAGCCCGGTGGCCGTGGCGGATGTGGTGAGCCTGATCATGGCCAAACTGGCTGCATGACACCTGCGGATGGGGTGACAACGGCCGTATCCAGAAGGCGGGCGGTTCTGCCCCTGCTGGCCGGCCTGGGCCTGTTGTCGGTCCGGGCGCCGGTCTGGGCAGGGCGCCAGGTGGAAGAGCCGCTGGTGGACTCGGTGCGCACGGCCCTGAGTTCGGCCATCCACAACGCGGCACCCCCCATCCCCGAGTTTGCCGATACCGAGTCGCGCCTGGCGTACCTGCGCTGGCTGGGCGCCATGAGCGAGAAGCTGAAGAAGAAAAAACCCGAGTGGGAGACGCGCAAGGAATTCCTGCAGACCGTCTGGTACGAGAGCAAGCGTGCCGGCCTGGACGTGGCGCTGGTGCTGGGGCTGATCCAGGTGGAGAGCAACTTCCGCAAATACGCGGTGTCGTTTGTGGGCGCGCGCGGCTACATGCAGGTCATGCCGTTCTGGACCCGGGTGCTGGGTGACGGCGACGCCGGCAAGCTGTTCCACATGCAGACCAACCTGCGCTTTGGCTGCGTGATCCTGCGCCACTACCTGGAGCGCGAAAACGGCGATCTGTTCCTGGCCCTGGGGCGCTACAACGGATCACGGGGCAAGGCGCCGTATCCCAACGCCGTGCTGGGTGCCAGGCGGCTGTGGGAGTTTGCTCCCAAGTAGCGGGATCGGTTGGGTGCACCAAACGCACAGCCCGGCTGATCCGGGCTGCGCATCAGGTGGTGGGTAAAAAAAATCAGGCCGCTGCGGTACCCAGGGCTTTTTGCAGCTCGCCGTTTTCGTACATTTCCATCATGATGTCCGAGCCACCGATGAACTCGCCCTTGACGTAGAGCTGCGGAATGGTGGGCCACTGGCTGTAGTCCTTGATGCCGGCACGGATTTCGTCGTCTTCCAGCACATTCACCGTCTTGACGGTCTTGGTGTCGACGCCGCAGGCCTTCAGGATCTGGATGGCACGGCCGGAAAAACCGCACTGCGGGAAGCTGGCGGTGCCCTTCATGAAGAGCAGGACTTCGTTGTTCTTTACCAGCTCATCAATGCGTTGTTGTGTGTCGCTCATCGCCAAAACTCCATAAAAACAGGCCCCATCGGCCTATAGATGCATACGAAAGCAGCATTATCCCCCGTCTTGCGGCCGGCCGCCGGGCAGCGTGGGTATTGACCCCGGCAGGCGAGCCCCGCTGCAGCGCGCAATGCCGGCCAGGTCGTGCCGGGATTGCACGGCTTCCAGCCCCGCGACCCGCAGCAGGGCTTGCACCGCCGGCGCCTGGTCGTAGCCATGCTCCAGCAGCAGCCAGCCGCCGGGCTCCAGGTGGGCCGGTGCCTGGCGAATGATGGTGCGGATGTCGTCCAGCCCGTCGGCGCCGCTGGTCAGGGCCTGCGGGGGCTCGTGGGCCAGGGCCGCCAGATGCGGGTCGGCCTCGGCGATGTAGGGCGGGTTGGAGACGATGAGATCGAAGCGGCTGGTCATGCCGTCCAGCCAGGACCCCTGGCGGAACTGCACCGGCAGACCCAATCGCCGGGCATTGCCCTGGGCCACGGCCAGGGCGTGTGCGCTGTAATCTAGAGCGTGGACCTGCAGGTCAGCCCGGGTGGCCTGCAGCGCCAGGGCGATGGCGCCGCTGCCAGTCCCCAGGTCCAGGACGGTGGCGCCGGGGCGCTCGCCCAGCACCTCCAGCGCCCAGTCCACCAGGGTTTCGGTATCGGGGCGGGGCACCAGCACCCGGGCGTCCATCACCAGGTCCAGCCCGTAGAACTCCTTGTGGCCGGTGATGTAGGCCAGCGGCTCGCCGGCGGCGCGGCGGCGCACCGCCTGCGCCAGCGCGGCCTGTGCCTGCGGGGGCAGGGGATCGGTGTCGTGCGCCAGCAGCCAGGCACGGTCGTGGGCGCTTTGGCCCAGCGCGTGCAGCACCAGCAGCTGGGCGTCGATCCGGTCCAGACCCTGCGCCTGTGCCAGAGCCAGGCCCTGTGCCACGGTTGCGGGTGCCGGCGGGAGATCGGTGGGGGCTTGCATATGCTATGAATTCAATAGCTGTGTGCGCAATGAATACGGCGGCTGCAGAACGATTTGACTTGTAAAAATGCCCATCAGCGGTTGGCGCTGAGTTCCAGCGCCGCCAGCTGCTCGGCCGCCTCGTAGGCTTGCAGGGCCTGCACCACGTCGTCCAGATCGCCTTCCATGATGGCGAGCAGCTTGTACAGCGTGAGATTGATGCGGTGGTCGGTCAGGCGCCCCTGAGGGAAGTTGTAGGTGCGGATGCGGTCGCTGCGGTCGCCGCTGCCCACCAGGCTCTTGCGTTCGGCGGCATCCTTGGCGGCGCGCTCAGAGCGTTCTTTCTCGTGGATGCGGGCGGTCAAGACTTTCAGCGCCTGCGCCTTGTTGCTGTGCTGGCTGCGCCCGTCCTGGCACTCGGCCACGATGCCGGTGGGAATGTGCGTGATGCGCACGGCCGAGTCGGTCTTGTTGATGTGCTGGCCGCCGGCGCCGCTGGCGCGGTAGGTGTCGATGCGCAGGTCCGAGGGGTTGATCTTGATGGCCTCGGCCTCGTCCTGCTCGGCCAGTACGGCAATCGTGCAGGCGCTGGTGTGGATGCGGCCCTGGGTCTCGGTGGCGGGCACGCGCTGCACGCGGTGGCCGCCGGATTCGAACTTCAGCGCACCGTAGGCGCCCGTGCCATTGTGGTGGCCTTCCATGCGCACCACGACTTCCTTGTAGCCGCCGAGCTCGCTGGGCGATTCGCTGACGATCTCGCTCTTCCAGCCGCAGCGGTCGGCGTAGCGCATGTACATGCGCAGCAGGTCGCCGGCAAACAGGGCGGACTCGTCACCGCCGGTGCCGGCGCGGATTTCCACAAACGCCGGGCGGGCGTCATCCGGGTCCTTGGGCAGCAGCATGCGCTGCAGCTCACCCTCCAGTTGCGTCAGTTCGGTCGTGGCGCTGGTGATTTCTTCTTCCGCCATTTCCGCCATGTCGGGGTCGGATTTCATCTCTTGTGCACTGGCCAGATCGGCCTCGCGTTGCTGGTAGCGCGCCCAGCGGCTGGCCACGGCCGACACATCGGTGTGCTCACGCGAGAGTTTGAGGAACTGCTCCATGTCTTTCATGATGTCTTCGCGGGACAGCAGGAACTCCAGCTCGGCCTGGCGTTCGGTGTAGCGGACCAGTTGTTGGCGGAAAAAGGCTTTCATGGGCATGCAATCTGGATGACGGGTAACGCGACGGCGGTAAGGCCCGATCCGAGGCGAAATAACAAGATATGGCTGTTAGGCGCCCCTCTCGCCCAGCGGGGAAGAGGGGTGGGGGGAGAGTGGGTGCCAGCGCAGCTAACGGCTGTTGCGCAAGAAGAAATGCGAAATGGCCGCGCCCGCACGTTCGCGGGCCTGGGCGTCGCCGGTGTGCAGCTCGGCCATGGCGCCGTGCAGCATTTTTTGCGTCAGGCCCTTGGAGAGGGCCTCCAGCACGGCGTCCACCGGCTCGCCCTTGGCCAGCAGCTTGCGGGCGCGGGCCAACTCAGAAGCGCGCCAGATATCGGCCTGCGCGTTGAGCTGCTGGATCAGCGGCACGCTGGCGCGCTGGTCCACCCAGTGCATGAAGCTCTGCACGCCGGCATCCACAATGGCCTCGGCCTGCGCCACGGCGGCCTGGCGGCTGGCCTGCGCCGTCTGCACCACGCTGGCCAGGTCGTCCACGGTGTACAGGTACACGTCTTCCAGGGCCTTGACCTCGATCTCGATGTCGCGTGGCACGGCAAGGTCCACCATGAACATGGGGCGGTGGCGGCGTTTCTTCAGGGCCCGCTCCACGGCACCCAGGCCGATGATGGGCAGGGTGCTGGCGGTGCAACTGATGACGGCGTCGAATTCGTGCAGCCTGCTGGGCAGGTCGGCCAGGCGCATGACCTCGCCGCCGAAGCGGGTGGCGAGCTTTTCGCCGCGCTCCAGCGTGCGGTTGGCAATGGCGATGGACTTTGGGTTCTTGGCCGCAAAGTGGGTGGCGCACAGCTCGATCATCTCGCCGGCGCCCACAAACAGCACCTTGACCTTGCCCAGGTCTTCAAACAGCTGTCCGGCCAGGCGCACGGCGGCGGCGGCCATGCTGATGGAATGCGCGCCGATTTCGGTGGACGTGCGCACTTCCTTGGCTACGGCAAAGGAGCGCTGGAACAGCTGGGAGAGGGTGGTGCCCAGGGCGCCCGCGGCGTCAGCGGCGCGCACGGCGTCTTTCAGCTGCCCCAGGATCTGCGGCTCGCCCAGCACCATGGAGTCCAGCCCGCTGGCCACCCGGAAGGCATGGCGCGCGGCCTGACTATCCTGCAGGCTGTAGGTATGCGAGCGCAACACCTCGGGGGAAATGCCGGCCGAATGGGCCAGCCAGTCCAGCGTGGGTTCCAGCTCCGACTGTTCGCCGGCGCAATAGATCTCGGTGCGGTTGCAGGTGGAGACGATGGCCGCCTCCGGCATGCGGTTGAGCGACTGGCGCAACCCGCGCAGATGGGGTTCGATCTGGTCCATGGCGAACGCAAACCGGCCCCGCAAATCCAGCGGTGCGGTGGTGTGATTGATGCCTAAAGTCCAGACTGCCATATATGCACGTTATACCCAATTATAAAATCGTCGGCACCACAACCAACTCCGGGGCCCTGCGCCCGTCTGTATGGGCCCTCTGGACCTGCTGAACCACCTGCTCAATTTTCTGGCTCCCGCCGTGGCCGTGGCCGTGGGGCTGGTGCTGGCCGTGGCAACGCCGATTTTCGACCGGAAAAAGCTGGCAATCCGCGCCGTTGCTGTGCAGGCAGCTATCAATTCCATAGTGGGCGTGCTGGCCCTGGCGCTGGGGCTGTGGTTTTTCGGCCGCGACGGCAAGATGGCCTCCTACGGCGCCCTGGTGGCGGCGGTTGCCGCCAGCCAGTGGTGGGCCGCGCGCGGGCGGCGCTAGGTCAGTCCGGGCTGAAGGCGTCCACGCGGTCGGTGATGAGACCGTCCGTGCCCAGGTCAAGCAGGCGCTGGGCCTCGTCCGCGTCGTTGACGGTGTAGCTCAGGGTGCGAAAGCCGCCGGCTTGGGCCTGGGCCACGCTGTGGCTGTCCCACAGGGCGTGGTGGCAGATGATGGCCACGCAGTCCAGCGCGCGCGCCGCCTCCAGCCAGCCGGTCCACAGGGTTTCCAGCAGCAACCCGCGGGGCAGTTCGGCATGGGCGTGGCGGGCGCCCTCCAGGGCCTCGACGTCAAAGGAGCTCAGCAGCGGCGCCACGGCCTCGTCCTGCCACAGCCGCGCCACGTGCCGGGCCACCACTTCGCCGGTGTGACGCTCGGTGCCGGGGCTGGGCTTGATCTCCAGGTTCAGGAACAGGTGGTTGCGCAGGCAGAAGGCGGCCACGGCGTCCAGCGTGGGCAGGGGTTCGCCGGCATAGGCGCGGGAATGCCAGCTGCCAGCGTCCAGTTGCGCCAGCAGGCCCCAGGGGTGGTCGCCGCCAATGGCGCTGTGGCCCTCACCCAGCCGGGCGCGGGCGTTGGTGGTGCGCTGCAGCGTGTCGTCGTGCAGCAGAAACGGCACCCCGTCCTGGCTGAGCTTCACGTCGCACTCGAACATGCGGTAGCCGTGGCTGGCCCCCAGGCGGAAGGCGGCCAGGGTGTTCTCGGGGGCCAGTTTGCCGGCGCCGCGGTGGGCGATCCAGCGCGGATAGGGCCAGTGGGCCAGGGGCGGCAGGGGATGGGTGGTGGCGTTCATGGTGTTGTGGGCCCTGAAACGGTTGGGTGTAGGGGCGATTGTGGCTGCTTGGCGGGCATCGGGCCAGTGCCCCGCCGGCCGGGGTTCCAGTAGAGACCGTGGGTGATTGGTGCACTGCGGTAACATCTTCCCTCTGCCAAAGCGGCCCGTCCACCTGCCTGGGCCGCAACCGAAATACCCGATGAACGCTCCCACTTCGCTCAACCACCTTTTGTCCGGCGCCCATCCGGCGCCGCACGTGCACGAACGCATCCGCGAAATCCCCTACAACTACACCTCGTTTTCTGACCGGGAGATCGTGATCCGCCTGCTGGGCGAGCCCGCCTGGACGCTGCTCAACCAGCTGCGCGGCGAGCGCCGCACGGGCCGCTCGGCCCGCATGCTGTACGAGGTGCTGGGCGACGTCTGGGTGGTGCAGCGCAACCCCTACCTGCAGGATGACCTGCTGGACAACCCCAAGCGCCGCGGCCAGCTGGTCGATGCCCTGAACCACCGCCTGGCTGAGGTGGAAAAACGCCGCACGCCGCAAACCGACCCCGAGCGCGACGCCATGGTGGGCCAGCTGCTGGTGGCGGCCCGCGCCGCCGTGCAGGCCTTTGACGCGGCTTTCGTGGACGTGGCCACGCTGCGCAGAAAGGCGCAGAAACTGTTCAGCCGGCTCACCGCCAAGGACAACATCAAGTTCGACGGTCTGTCGCGCGTCTCGCACGTGACCGACGCCACCGACTGGCGCGTGGAGTACCCGTTTGTGGTGCTCACCCCGGACACCGAGGCCGAAATGGCCGGCCTGGTCAAGGGCTGCATCGACATCGGCCTGACCATCATCCCGCGCGGGGGCGGCACCGGGTACACCGGCGGCGCCATTCCGCTGACCTGGAAGTCGGCCGTCATCAACACCGAAAAGCTCGAGGCCATGACCGAAGTCGAGATGCGCCGCCTGCCCGGGCTGGAGCACGACGTGGCCACGGTCTGGACCGAAGCCGGTGTGGTCACGCAGCGCGTGGCCGATGCCGCCGAGCGCGGCGGCTACGTATTTGCGGTGGATCCGACCTCGGCCGAGGCCTCCTGCATTGGCGGCAACATTGCCATGAACGCTGGCGGCAAGAAGGCCGTGCTGTGGGGCACGGCGCTGGACAACCTGGCCTCCTGGCGCATGGTGACGCCGCAGGCCGAGTGGCTGGAGGTGACGCGGCTGAACCACAACCTGGGCAAGATCCATGATGTGGATGTGGCCAGCTTCGAGCTGCAGTATTTCAAGGCCGACGGCAAGACCAGGCTGCGCACCGAGCGTCTGGACATTCCTGGCAAGACCTTCCGCAAGGAAGGCCTGGGCAAGGACGTGACCGACAAGTTCCTCAGCGGCCTGCCCGGCATCCAGAAGGAGGGCTGCGACGGCCTCATCACCAGCGCCCGCTGGGTGGTGCACCGCATGCCAGCGCACACCCGCACGGTGTGCCTGGAATTTTTCGGCCATGCGCGCGGCGCCGTGCCCAGCATCGTCGAAATCAAGGACTTCATGTTCGCCGAGCAAAAGCGCAGCGGCGTGGTGCTGGCCGGGCTGGAACACCTGGACGACCGCTACCTCAAGGCCGTGGGCTACGCCACCAAGAGCAAGCGCGGCGGCCTGCCCAAGATGGTGCTGTTTGGCGACATTGCCGGCGACGACGCCGACGCCGTGGCCCGTGCCACCAGCGAGGTGGTGCGCATTGCCAACTCGCGCAGCGGCGAGGGCTTCATTGCCATCAGCCCGGAGGCGCGCAAGAAATTCTGGCTCGACCGCAAGAAGACGGCGGCCATTTCGCGCCACACCAACGCCTTCAAGATCAACGAGGACGTGGTCATTCCCCTGCCGCGCATGGCCGAGTACACCGACGGCATCGAGCGCATCAACATCGAACTGAGCCTGCGCAACAAGCTGGCCCTGTGCGACGCCCTGCAGGCGTTCTTTGCCCGTGGCAACCTGCCGCTGGGCAAGTCGGACGACGCCAGCGAGATTCCTTCGGCCGAGATGCTGGAGGACCGCGTGGCGCAGGCCCTGGCATGCATTGCCGAGGTGCGCGCGCAATGGCAGGGCTGGCTCGACCAGGTGGAGAGCCTGTTCCCGCAGCTGCAGGACCACACCCTGCGTGCCAGCTGGAAAACCCAGCTGCGCGCACCGTTGCAGGGCATCTTCACCGGTGGCGCGTTCGAAGCCATCCTGGCCGAGTGCACGGCCATCCACCAGCGCGTGCTCAAGGGCCGCGTCTGGGTGGCGCTGCACATGCACGCCGGCGACGGCAACGTGCACACCAACATCCCCGTCAACAGCGACGACTACGACATGCTGCAGGCCGCGCACGGCGCAGTTAAGCGCATCATGGCGCTGGCGCGTTCGCTGGACGGCGTGATCTCGGGCGAGCACGGCATTGGCATCACCAAGCTGGAGTTCCTGAGCGATGCCGAACTGCAGCCGTTCACCGACTACAAGGCCAAGGTCGACCCCGAAGGCCGCTTCAACAAGGGCAAGCTGCTACGCAATCAGGAGCACGCTGCGCAGGTGGCAAGCGGCCTGGACGGTGATATGGCCCAGAATTTCCCGGCCTATGCTGACCTGACCAACGCCTACACGCCGTCCTTCGGCCTGATGGGCCACGAGTCGCTGATCATGCAGCAGAGCGACATTGGCGCCATTGCCGATTCGGTGAAAGACTGCCTGCGCTGCGGCAAGTGCAAGCCGGTGTGCTCCACCCACGTGCCGCGCGCCAACCTGCTGTACAGCCCGCGCAACAAGATCCTGGCGACCTCGCTGCTGGTCGAGGCCTTCCTGTACGAGGAGCAGACGCGTCGCGGCATCTCCATCAAGCACTGGGAGGAGTTCGAGGACGTGGCCGACCACTGCACGGTGTGCCACAAGTGCCTGTCGCCGTGCCCGGTGAAGATCGACTTCGGCGACGTCACCATGAACATGCGCAACCTGTTGCGCAAGATGGGCAAGAAGAGCTTCCGTCCCATGGCGGCGTTCCAGGCCTGGTTCATCGGCACGCAGAGCATTGGCGGCATCCAGTTCGCCCATGCGCTGACCAACCTCAGCTTCAAGGGCCAGCGCCTGGGCAACCGCGTGCTGTCCCTGGTGGCGCGCAAGCAGACCAGCGCGCCGCCGGCCACGGTGGGCACCGCGCCCATCAAGGAGCAGGTCATCCACTTCATCAACAAGAAGATGCCTGGCGGCCTGCCCAAGAAGACGGCGCGCGCGCTGATGGACATCGAGGACCCGGATTACGTGCCCATCATCCGCAACCCGCAGACCACCACGGCCGAGACAGAAGCGGTGTTCTACTTTCCCGGCTGCGGCTCCGAGCGCCTGTTCAGCCAGGTCGGCCTGGCCACGCAGGCCATGCTGTGGCATGCGGGCGTGCAGACCGTGCTGCCGCCGGGCTACCTGTGCTGCGGCTACCCCCAGCGTGGCAACGGCCAGTTCGACAAGGCCGAGAAGATGATCACCGATAACCGGGTGCTGTTCCACCGCGTGGCCAACACGCTGAACTACCTGGACATCAAGACCGTGGTGGTGAGCTGCGGCACCTGCTACGACCAGCTGCAGGGCTACGAGTTCGACAAGATATTCCCGGACAGCCGCATCATCGATATCCACGAATACCTGCTGGAAAAAGGCATCACGCTGCCGGCCGACCAGCCGGGCTACCTGTACCACGAGCCCTGCCACAACCCCATGAAGCAGGGCGACTCCATGAAGACCGTGCGTGCCCTGGTGGGCGACAAGGTGCTCAAGAGCGAACGCTGCTGCGGCGAGAGCGGCAGCCTGGCCGTGTCGCGCCCCGATGTCTCCACCCAGGTGCGCTTCCGCAAGGAAGAGGAAATCCGCAAGGGCGAGGCCCAACTGCGCAGCAGCGGCGCGGTGCCGGCCGAGCAGAACGTGAAGATCCTCACCTCGTGCCCGAGCTGCCTGATGGGCCTGAACCGCTACCAGGACGACGTGCAGAACGGCCTGCTGGAAGCCGACTACATCGTGGTCGAGATGGCCAAGCAGATCCTGGGCACGAACTGGATGCCCGAGTACGTGCAGACGGCCAATGCCGGCGGCATCGAACGGGTGCTGGTGTAGGCCACGCAGAAAGAAAGGACGGCTATGGCAGGCTTGAAGGCTGGGGCTCCGACCCCGCAGGATCTGACGGTGCACAGCCAGTCGCGGGTGCTCGAGATCCGCTTTTCGGACGGCGCGCACTTTCGCATTCCGTTCGAGCTGATGCGCGTGTATTCGCCGTCGGCCGAGGTGCAGGGGCACGGCGCCGGGCAGGAAACCCTGCAGACCGGCAAGCGCGACGTGACGCTCGACGCCCTGGAGCCCGTGGGCAACTACGCCGTGCAGCCCCATTTCTCCGACGGCCACGCCTCCGGCATCTTCACCTGGGATTACCTGTATTTCCTCGGTTCGCAGCAGGCGCAGTTGTGGCAGGATTACGCAGACCGGCTCAAGGCTGCCGGCGCCGACCGCGATGCGCCCATGGCGCCCAAGGCCGGCCCCAGCTGTGCCAGCCACTGAGCGTGCGGGTCTTGCTATTGTTTTTGTAGCTGTTTGCGCAATATGGATGGGGTTTGCAGCCTGTTTTTCCTATAAAATTTGACCATGACAACAACTCACTTTGGTTTCCGTTCGGTCGATGAATCCGAAAAGGCGCAACATGTGCGGGGCGTTTTCGACTCCGTTGCCCCCAAGTACGACCTGATGAACGACCTCATGTCCATGGGGTTGCACCGCGCCTGGAAGGCCTACACCGTGCTGGTGGCCAACCTGCACGAGGGTGACCGGGCGCTGGACATTGCCGGTGGCACGGGCGATCTGGCCCTGGCCTTCTCCAAGAAGGTGGGCAAGAGCGGCCAGGTGGTGCACACCGACATCAACGAGGCCATGCTGCGCACCGGGCGCAACCGCCTGATCGACGCCGGCGTGGTGCTGCCCACCACGGTGTGCGACGCCGAGAAGCTGCCGTTTCCCGACAACCATTTCAACGTGGTGAGCGTGGCCTTCGGCCTGCGCAACATGACCCACAAGGACGTGGCCCTGGCCGAGATGAACCGCGTGCTCAAGCCCGGCGGCAAGCTGCTGGTGCTGGAGTTCTCCAAGGTGGCGGCCCCGCTGGAGAAGGTGTACGACTGGTATTCGTTCAAGGTGCTGCCCCGCCTGGGCAAGCTGGTGGCGGGCGACGACGCCAGCTACCGCTACCTGGCCGAGTCCATCCGCATGCACCCCGGGCAGCAGGAGCTCAAGGCCATGATGCACAAAGCCGGATTCGGCCATGTGGACTTTCACAACATGACGGGTGGCGTGGTGGCCTTGCATGTTGGAATCAAATGTTGAGACTTGGAAAAACCCCGTCCGGCCCCAGCTGCGGAGTTACTTTGGAGATGTTATGAAAATCTGGACAGTGGTGCTGGCTACCTTCCTGGCGGTGTCAGGGTTCAACGCCGAGGCTGCGCGCCTGGGCGGTGGCAAGTCGTTTGGCAAGCAGTCGTCCAACGTCACGCGCCGCGAGGCCACGCCGGCCGCGCCGGCGCAGAACGTGACCAACGCCGCGCCCAAGCCGGCCCCCGCGGCCGCACCGGCCCCGGCTCCCGCGCCCAAGCGCCCCTGGGGTGCCATGCTGGGCGGCCTGGCTGCCGGCCTGGGGCTGGCCTGGCTGGCCCATTCCCTGGGCATGGGCGAAGGCTTCGGCCAGATCCTGATGTTTGCCGTGCTGGCTTTGGCCGCCGTGGCGGCGGTGCGCTGGTTCCTGCGCAGCCGTACGCCGCAGCCTGCCGCGGGGCAGCCGTTTGCGTTCCAGGGTGCGGGCCATGTGCCCTCGGTCGATGCCAAGCCCTACAGGCCCGAGAACGTGGGCAACGACGCCTCCGCACGGCCCTGGGAGCGGGGTGGCATGGCGTTCGAGCCGGCCAGCCCGGCATCGGGTTCCATGATCGGCTCGGCCCTGTCCGGCTCGCAGAGCTGGGGCATTCCCGCCGGGTTTGACAGCGAAGGCTTTCTCAAGGCGGCCAAGACCAATTTCGTGACCCTGCAGGCGGCGTGGGACAAGTCCGACATCCCGGCGCTGCGGGCCATGATGACCGACGCCATGCTGGGCGAGATCCGGTCGCAGCTGGCCGAGCGGGAAACCCACACCGGCGCCAGCCCCAACCTCACCGAGGTCGTGATGATTGAGGCCCACCTGCTGGGCATTGAAGAGCTGGACGACGCCTACATGGCCAGCGTGGAGTTCTCCGGCATGATCCGCGAGGAACCGTCGGCGGGCCCCAGCCCGTTCCGTGAAGTCTGGAACATGACCAAGGCCAAGAGTGGCCCCAGCGGCTGGCTGGTGGCCGGGGTGCAGGCCCTGCAATAGGCATGCAATAGGCCGGACATCCACAGGGGCTGACCGCCGCAATGGCGGAACCGGCCCGTATTCGGGGAATAATGGGGGACTATGGCAACACAGTCCCCTTTTTCCATGCTGGAGGGCCTCCTCCAAAACTTCAATCTGCCTCCCGCGCCGCCCGCCTGGGCCGTCGATGAGACGCACCGGCGCATTGTGCTGCTGCTCAACCATGTGTTGATGCAGGAGCCGCAGGCCATGGAGCGGCTGGTCCGGCAAAAAGGGCGTGTGGTGCTCATGCAGTGGCGCAGCCTGACCTTCACGGTGCAGGTCACCCCCGCCGGCCTGCTGGACCTGGCCGCTGCCGGTGCGCCGGCCGACCTCAAGCTGGTCATTGCCGAAGAATCGCCCCTGGCCATCGCGCAGGCCCTGCTGCAGGGCGACAAGCCGGCGGTGCGCATTGAGGGCGACGTGCAGCTGGCGGCCGAGGTGAACTGGCTGGCCGACCATTTGCGCTGGGACATTGAAGAAGATCTGGCCCGGGTGCTGGGCGATGCCCCGGCCCATGCGCTGGTGCAGGCGGCACAGACGCTGGCGCAGGCCGTGCAGCAGTTTGTGGGCCGGCGTACCGGCGGCAGCACCAACGGCAGTGCCAGCGGGTCGGCTGCATGAGTCGCCTGTACCGCGGGGTTTTCATTGTCTGGGTGGTCTTCCGCTACGGACTCGACGAGCTGGTTCTCAGCGGTTTCCAGAAACCCTGGCTGTCCCGCCTGACGCGGGTGCTCACCTTTGGTCGCACGCTGGACGCGCCACGCGGCCAGCGCCTGCGCGAGGCGCTGGAGCGCCTGGGCCCCATTTTTGTCAAGTTCGGCCAGGTGCTGTCCACCCGGCGGGACCTGATGCCGGTGGACATCGCCGACGAACTGGCGCGCCTGCAGGACCGGGTGCCGCCGTTTCCCTCCGAGGTGGCCGTGGCCACCATCGAGCGCGCCCTGCGCAAGCCCCTGAGCGAGCTGTTTGTGTCGTTCGAACAGGAGCCGGTGGCCAGCGCCTCCATTGCCCAGGTGCACTTTGCCGTGCTGCGCGACCGCAACAACCGGCTGCGCGAGGTGGCCGTCAAGGTGCTGCGCCCGGGCATGCTCGCGGCCATCGAGAAAGATCTGAGCCTGATGCGCATGATGGCGGGCTGGGTGGACAGCCTGTCGGCCGATGGCAAGCGCCTGCGCCCGCGCGAGGTGGTGGCGGAGTTCGACAAGTACCTGCATGACGAGCTGGACCTGGTGCGCGAGGCGTCCAGTGCCGCCCAGCTGCGGCGCAACATGGACGGCTTGCAGCTGGTGCTGGTGCCGGAGATGCTGTGGGACTATTGCACCACCGACGTGCTGGTGATGGAGCGCATGCATGGCGTGCCTATCAGCCAGGTGGACCGTCTGCGGGCGGCGGGGGTGGATATTCCCAAACTGGCGCGCGACGGCGTCACCATTTTCTTTACCCAGGTGTTTCGCGATGGTTTCTTCCACGCCGACATGCACCCGGGCAATATCCAGGTCAGTCTGGATCCGCAGACGTTTGGCCGCTACATTTCGCTCGATTTCGGCATCGTCGGAACCCTGACCGAGACCGACAAGGAATACCTGGCGCAGAATTTTGCGGCCTTCTTCCGGCGCGACTACAAGCGGGTGGCGGAATTGCACATCGAGTCCGGCTGGGTTCCCCCCGGTACCCGGGTTGATGAGCTGGAAGCGGCCGTGCGGGCCGTGTGCGAGCCGTATTTCGACCGGCCCCTGCGGGAAATTTCCCTGGGCATGGTGCTGATGCGCCTGTTCCAGGCCTCGCGGCGCTTCCAGGTGGAAATCCAGCCCCAGCTGGTGCTGCTGCAAAAGACGCTGCTCAACATCGAGGGCCTGGGGCGCGAGCTCGACCCGGAGCTGGACCTGTGGGCCACCGCCAAACCCTTCCTGGAAAAATGGATGATCGGCCAGGTGGGGCCGCAAAAACTGCTGGACCAACTCAAGGACCAGGCTCCCCGCTATGCCAAGCTGCTGCCCGAGCTGCCCATGCTGCTGCATGCCTATTTGCGCCGCGGAGCGGCGGATTCCGGCCGGGTCATGGACGAGCTGCTGGCCGAGCAGCGGCGCACCAACCGCCTGCTGCAGGCGCTGGTGTACGCCGTGATCGGGTTTGCCCTGGGCATGGTCGTCATGCAGTTTGTGGTCCGCGTACGGCTTTTCTAGTGCGAGCCTTATAATTGAAGGCTTTGCAACTTGAAGTCAGAGCCCCAAAGCCATGCCCATATACGCCTATAAATGCGAGTCCTGCGGGTTTGCCAAGGACGTATTGCAGAAAATGTCGGACGCTCCGCTGGAGGTGTGTCCTTCGTGCGCCCAGCCCACGTTCAAGAAGCAGGTCACTGCGGCCGGCTTCCAGCTGAAGGGTTCGGGCTGGTACGCCACCGATTTCAAGGGTGGCGGCAGCGCCCCCGCAACCGGCGTGGCACCTTCCACTGCAGAGGCTTCCGCCTCCGCCGCCGAATCCTCGGCACCCAAGGCTGAATCCGCTGCCACGCCCGCTGCTGCACCCGCTGCGTCGTCGTCGGGCAGCTGACGGCCGCCCCCAACCCACTGGATTGCCCGTGCCCTTCAAAAAATACATGCTCACCGGCCTGATGGTCTGGCTGCCGCTGGCCATCACCATCTGGGTGCTCCTGTGGCTGGTTGGCATGCTGGATGCGGTGTTCGGCGGCTTCCTGTCGGCGCTGGCGGCCGTGACGCCGGCCACCCTGGGGCCCGTGCTGGATCGCCTGCACAACATTCCCGGCCTGGGCGTGCTGCTCGTGGTGTCCGTCATGCTGTTCACCGGCGCGCTGGTGTCCAACGTGGCGGGGCGGTGGTGGATCAAGCAGTGGGACCGCATCTTTGCCAACATCCCGATCGTCAAATCCATCTACAACAGCGTCAAGAAGGTGTCGGACACGCTGTTTTCCAGCAACGGCAATGCGTTTCGCACGGCGCTGCTGATCCAGTACCCCCGTCAGGGCAGCTGGACCATCGCCTTCCAGACCGGTGTGCCCGGCGGCGAGGTGGCGTCCCACCTCGGCCCCGACTACATCAGCGTCTACGTGCCCACCACGCCCAACCCGACCAGCGGCTTCTTCCTCATGCTGCCCCGGGCCGATGTCGTCGAACTCGACATGAGCGTGGACCAGGCGCTGACCTACGTGATTTCCATGGGCGCGGTTCCCCCCGCCATGCCGGTGCAAAAATCGGTGCCCCCCAGATAACCCTTAACCATGTTCCGCTGCCGGTCACGGTGGCGCCCTGAAAGCAAGCTATGGCCATGCGCTCCCACTATTGCGGTCTGGTGACCGAAGCCCAACTGGGCGAAACCGTTTCCCTGTGCGGCTGGGTGAACCGCCGCCGCGACCACGGTGGCGTGATCTTTGTCGACCTGCGCGACCGCGAAGGGTATGTGCAGGTGGTGTGCGACCCCGACCGCGCCGACATGTTCAGCGCCGCCGAAGGCCTGCGCAACGAGTTCTGCATCCAGGTCAAGGGCCTGGTGCGCGCGCGCCCCGCAGGCACGGTCAACGACAACCTCAAGAGCGGCAAGATCGAGGTGCTGTGCCATGAGCTGACGGTGCTCAACCCCTCGGTGACGCCACCGTTCCAGCTCGATGAGGACAACCTGTCGGAAACCACGCGTCTGACGCACCGTGTGCTGGACCTGCGCCGCCCCTACATGCAGAACAACCTGATGCTGCGCTACCGCGTGTCCATGGAAGTGCGCAAGTTCCTCGACGCCAACGGCTTCGTCGACATCGAAACCCCCATGCTCACCAAGAGCACGCCCGAAGGTGCCCGCGACTACCTGGTGCCCAGCCGCGTGCACGACGGCCAGTTTTTCGCGCTGCCGCAAAGCCCCCAGCTGTTCAAGCAGCTGCTGATGGTGGCCGGCTTTGACCGCTACTACCAGATCACCAAGTGCTTCCGCGACGAAGACCTGCGCGCCGACCGCCAGCCCGAATTCACCCAGATCGATATTGAGACCTCGTTCCTGGGCGAGGAAGAAATCCGTGCCATGTTCCAGGGCATGATCACCACGGTGTTCAAGAACACCATCAACGTGGACCTGGGCGAGTTCCCGGTCATGACCTACGAGCAGGCCATGCACCTGTACGGCTCCGACAAGCCCGACCTGCGCGTGAACCTGCAGTTCACCGAACTGACCGACGTGATGAAGGACGTCGACTTCAAGGTCTTCTCCGGTGCCGCCACCATGAAGAACGGCCGCGTGGTCGCCCTGCGCGTGCCCGGTGGCTCCGCGGAAGGCGGCGGCATCAGCCGCGGCGAGATCGACGCCTACACCGAGTTCGTCAAGATCTACGGCGCCAAGGGTCTGGCCTACATCCGCGTCAACGACCTGTCCAAGGGCCGCGATGGCCTGCAGAGCCCCATCGTCAAGAACATCCATGACGTCGCATTGGCTGCCGTGCTGGAGCGCTCCGGCGCCCAGAATGGCGACCTGATCTTCTTCGGCGCCGACAAGGCCAAGATCGTCAACGATGCCATCGGTGCCCTGCGCATCAAGATCGGCCACAGCGAATTCGGCAAGAAGAACGGCCTGTTCACCGGCGGCTGGCGCCCCATGTGGGTGGTGGACTTCCCGATGTTCGAGTTCGACGAGGAAGCCCAGCGCTACACCGCGACCCACCACCCCTTCACCGCCCCCAAGGACGGTCACGAGGACTGGATGGTCACTGCGCCCGAGAAGTGCATCTCCAAGGGCTACGACATGGTGCTCAACGGCTGGGAAATGGGGGGCGGTTCGGTCCGTATCCACCGCGCCGACGTGCAGCAGAAGGTGTTCGACGCACTCAAGATCAGCCCCGAAGAAGCGCAGCTCAAGTTCGGCTTCCTGCTCGACGCCCTGCAGTACGGCGCGCCCCCGCACGGTGGCCTGGCCTTCGGCCTGGACCGCATCGTCACGCTGATGACCGGCGCCGAGTCCATTCGCGACGTGATCGCCTTCCCCAAGACGCAGCGCGCCCAGTGTCTGCTCACGCAAGCGCCGTCGCCCGTGGACGAGAAGCAGTTGCGCGAGTTGCACATCCGCCTGCGCACCCCCGAGGCTGCCAAGACCGCCGGCTGAACGGGTCTGGTGCACAATGAAAGGGCGCTCGGGTAGCGCCCTTTTTTATGTCCACGCCCTACAAGATTCCCCAATCCGTGCTGGTGGTCATCCACACCCCGGCGCTGGAGGTGTTGCTGATCCGCCGAACCGAGGGCGTGGGAGACGCCGCGTTCTGGCAGTCGGTCACCGGCAGCAAAGATGCGCCAGACGAGTCCTGGGCGCAGACCGCCGTGCGGGAGGTGGCCGAGGAAACCGGCATCGATTGCGGCCCCGCCAGCCGTCCGGACGTGGTGCTGCAGGACTGGCATCTGGAAAATATGTACGCGATCTACCCGCGCTGGCGGCACCGCTACGCCCCCGGGGTGACGCACAATACCGAGCGCCTGTTCGGGCTGCAGGTGCCAGCGGGGACCCCCGTTACCCTGAACCCGCGTGAGCACACCCATTACCGCTGGCTGCCTTACCGAGAGGCGGCCGAACAGTGTTTTTCGCCGTCCAATGCCGAGGCCATACTGCAGCTGGCGCGGTTTGCGGCGGCGCCATTGGAAAGGACGTGACAGCATGACACTCTTGCGCGTAGCGACCTACAACATCCACAAGGGTGTGCAGGGCATCGGGCCGCGGCGGCGGCTGGAGATCCACAACCTGGGCCACGCCATCGAGCAACTGGACGCCGACATCGTGTGCCTGCAGGAAGTGCGCAAGGTGCACCGCCGCGAAGCCGAGTACTTCACCCACTGGCCCGAGATGCCCCAGGCCGATTTCCTGGCACCGGAGGGCTATGAGGCCGTGTACCGCACCAACGCCCATACCCGGCACGGCGAGCACGGCAATGCCATGCTGTCACGCTGGCCGGTGGTTGCGCACCAGCACGAAGACATGTCGGACCACCGGTTCGAGCAACGGGGCCTGCTGCACGCGGAAGTCCTGGTGGAAGGACGCACCGTGCATGTGGTGGTGGTGCACCTGGGCCTGATCAAGGCCAGCCGGGTGCGCCAGCTGGCGCAGCTGCAGCGGTTTGTCGCGCGCGAAATACCCGCCGATGCCCCCATCGTCGTGGCTGGCGACTTCAACGACTGGGGCTCGCTGGTGCAGAACGCACTGGGGTCTGCCGGGCTGGTGACCTGCGGGCAGCAGCGCGTTGGCACTTTCCCTTCGCGCCTGCCGGTGGTGCAGCTGGACCATGTGTATGCGCGCGGGCTCATTCCCCGGGGCCTGCAGGTGCCGCGGGGGCGCATCTGGGGCCGCATGTCGGACCACCTGCCCCTGATTGCGGAGTTTGAGTTGCCGCAGGGTGCCTCTTGACGGTTCCGGTGTTCAGCCCCGGGCACCAGCTGCGGCTCCTGCAGGGCGGGGTTGCGTGCTTTGCGGCCATGGTGGAGGCCATTGACCGCAGCGTGCAGGAGGTCCGGCTGGAGACCTATATCTTCAGCTTTGACGCCTCCGGCGAGCGGGTGGCCGCCGCACTGGTGCGCGCCGCGCGGCGGGGCGTGCCCGTGTACCTGGTGATGGACGGCATCGGAACCCCGACGGTGCCGACGGACTGGGTGCACCGCTTTATCGAGGCGGGAGTGCGCTGGCACCTCTTTTCCCCGCTGGGGCGCTGGGGGCTGCTGATCCCGGGGCGCTGGCGGCGCCTGCACCGCAAGCTCTGCGTGGTGGATGGGCGTGTCGCCTTTTGCGGCGGCATCAACATCCTGGACGACTACTACGAACCGGACCACACGGCGCTGGACGCGCCCCGTTTTGATTTCTCGGTGCGGGTGGAGGGGCCGCTGGTGGCCGATGCCCATCGCGCCATGGCCCAGTTCTGGGAGCGGCTGCAGATCACCCGGCAGCTGGAGCGCTGGGACTTCGAGGAGGCCCGCCAGTCACTGCAGAAGGCCTTTACGCCGCAGCCTGCCGGCCCGCTCAGGGTGCCGGGCACCGGTGCCAGCGCCGCGCTGGTGCTGCGGGACAACGTGCGCAACCGCACCCGCATTGAGCAGGTCTACCGCAAGGCCATTGCAGAGGCTCGCCAGGAGGTGCTGATTGCCAACGCGTACTTTGTGCCGGGCGGCAAGCTGCGCCGGGCACTGGTGCATGCGGCCGGGCGGGGGGTGCGCGTGCGCCTGCTGTTGCAGGGGCGGTATGAGAACTTCATGCAGTACCACGCCGCCCGGCCGGTGTACGGCAAGCTGCTGGCCGCCGGCATCGAAATCCATGAGTACGCCGCGAGCTTCCTGCACGCCAAGGTGGCGGTGATCGACGAACAATGGGCCACCGTGGGCTCCAGCAACCTGGACCCCTTGAGCCTGCTGCTGGCGCGGGAGGCCAATGTGGTGGTCGAGGATGGGGCGTTTGTCCAGGAGCTGCGCACCTGCCTGACCACCGCCATGGACACCCAGGCTGTGCGACTGGATGCCCAGGTGTTTGCCAACCGGCCATGGCGCCAGCGTTTCCTGGACCGGCTGGCGTTCTGGCTGATGCGGCTGATGCTGTTTCTGACGGGTAGCCGCTATTGATTTGATAGCTGTCTGCGCAAAAGGCGCGGGGGCTAGCGGCCAAAAACCTTATTGTTTAAAGGCTGGTAGTATGCTGGCATGTTAATGAAAACACAGAGCACCATGAACCCATCCGATGCCGATGAGGGAACCCCTGTTTCCGTCAAGATCAGGGAGCGGCTGCAGGCCGCCCGCAAGCGCTTCAACGCCAACGACAACATTGCGCAGTTTGTGGAGCCCGGCGAACTGGAAAAGCTTCTGGACGAAGTGGAAGTCAAGATGCAGGCCGTGCTCGACAGCCTGGTGATCGACACCGCAAACGACCACAATACCGACAAGACGGCCCGCCGTGTGGCCAAGATGTACGTCAACGAGGTATTCCGGGGGCGCTACGTCACCGGCCCCACCATCACCGAATTCCCCAACGTCGGCCACCTCAACGAGCTGATGATCGTAGGCCCCATCACCGTGCGTAGCGCCTGCAGCCACCACTTCTGCCCGGTCATCGGCAAGATCTGGATCGGCGTCATGCCCAATGAGCACACCAACGTGATTGGCCTGTCCAAGTACGCCCGTCTGGCCGAGTGGATCATGGGCCGGCCGCAAATCCAGGAAGAGGCGGTGGTGCAGCTGGCCGACCTGATCCAGGAAAAGACCCAGCCCGACGGCCTGGCCATCGTCATGGAAGCCAGCCACTACTGCATGGCCTGGCGCGGCGTGAAGGACATGGACAGCAAGATGATTAACTCGGTCATGCGCGGCGTATTCCTGAAAGACCCGAACCTGCGCCGCGAGTTCTTGTCCCTGATTCCCCGGAAAGGCTGATTCCCATGTTGGTCCGTTTGCTTTACGCCAGTCGCGCCGTAGATCCTAGCGCCGATTCCATCGAGTCCATCCTCACGCAGTCGCGGCAGTACAACCCCACCTGCGGCATCACCGGCATCCTGTGCTACGGCGGCGGCATCTTCCTGCAGGCCATAGAAGGCGGCCGCAACGCGGTGAGCGAGTTGTATGGGCACATCCAGAAGGACGCGCGTCACAAGGACGTGGTGCTGCTGCACTACGAAGAAATTTTCGAGCGGCGTTTTGGCGGCTGGACCATGGGGCAGGTCAACATGTCCAAGATCAACACCAGCATCCTGCTCAAGTACGCCGAAAAACCCGAGCTGGACCCTTATGCAGTGTCGGGCAAGGTATCGCTGGCCCTGCTGGAAGAGCTGATGGCCACGGCGTCCATCATTGGCCGGGTCTGAAGACGGCGTTTGCGGGCCCACAACCCCGCCGCACGCCCCGCCGGACGTGACCGAGCTGGTCGGCTGCGACTTTTCCAGCCGGCCCACAGCGCGCAAACCCATTGTGCTGGCCCTGGGGCATCTGGAGCGCGGACGGGTTCTGCTGTCCCGACTGGAGCGCCTGGCGTCATTGGACGCGTTCTCGGGCTGGCTGCAGCAGCCACGTAGCTGGGTGGGGGCGTTTGACCTGCCCTTTGGCTTGCCCCGGGAACTGGTCGAAACCCTGGATTGGCCCCGTGACTGGGCGGCGTGCATGCGCCACTATGCGGCACTGGACCGCGCGACGGTGCGCGCCACCTTCGCCGCGTTTTGTGACGCCCGGCCGAAGGGCGCCAAATTTGCCCACCGGGCGACCGACCGGCCAGCCCACTCCAGTCCGTCCATGAAATGGGTCAACCCGCCGGTGGCCTACATGCTGCATGCCGGTGTGCCACGCCTGCTGGAAGCCGGCATCCATTTGCCGGGCTTGCATGCGGGAGACCCGCAGGACGTGGATGCCGCCGGGCAGCCGCGCCGGGTGGCACTGGAGGCCTATCCCGGCCTGCTGGCGCGCGAAATACTGGGCGCACGCAGCTACAAGAGCGATGACAAGGCCAAGCAGACGCCCGAGCGCCTGATCGCCCGCAAGGACCTGGTGACGGCGCTGGAAATGGGGCAGACCCGTCTGCACCTGCGCCTGAAAGTCACGCATGCCCAGCGCGATGCCCTGGTGGCAGATGCTTCGGGTGATGCGCTGGACGCCGTGCTGTGCCTGCTGCAGGCGGCCTGGGCCTGGCAGCAGCATCGGCAGGGCGCACCCTGCTATGGCTTGCCGCCGGAGATGGACCCGTTGGAGGGGTGGATCGTCAGCGCGCAGGCCGCGCCCGGCATCAACGCCTGGGGATGACGGTTTCCTGGAGCTTGAGCGCCAGCTGGGAGATGGCCAGTGCCGCAGGGCAGCCGGGGGTGTTTTGCAGCAGCAGCTGCCGGCGCATGACGGCCTGCCGTACGGAAGGGTCGGCCGGGATGTCGCCCATGTGGATCAGCTTGACCGGGCGGCCGGGTTCGCTGGGGACAAAGCGGTCCAGCACCTGCTGCAGCTGTGTGGTGATGGCGCGTCCGTCGCCCAGGCGGGCGGTCTGGTTGATCACCATGCGGATGTTCTGGCGCTTCTGCTGCCCGACCAGCACCTTGATGGTGGCGTAGGCGTCGGTCAGGGAGGTGGGCTCGGGGGTGGCCACCACCAGAACCTCGGAGGCCAGGGACACAGCAAACAGCACCACGTCGGAGATGCCGGCGCCAGTGTCCAGCAGCACCACGTCGTAGTGGGGCACCAGCCCCTCCATGATGCGCAGAAAGTCGTCCCGCACCTCGGGTGACAGGCGGGAGTACTCCACCATGCCGGAACCCGCCAGCAGCACGGAAAACCCGCCGGGTGCCCGGACGATGGCGTCTTCCAGCTTGGCCTTGCCGGTAAAGACGTCGTGCAGGGTCACCTTGGGGTACAGGTTGAGCACCACGTCCAGGTTTGCCAGTCCCAGGTCGGCGTCCAGCACCAGAACCCGCTGGCCCAGTTTGGCCAGTGCAGCGGCCAGGTTGGCGGACACGAAAGTCTTGCCCACGCCGCCCTTGCCGCTGGTGACGGCCAGCACCTTTCCGAGTGGCTTGAGCGGCACGCCCGCGCCAGCGGCGGTGGTTTCCGGGGGATTCAACACGTCAGACATCAATTCACCCTTTGCATGGCGCCATGGGCCGCTGGGCCCGGCACGTCGCTGGAAACATTCTCGATCCACGCCGGATCACCGAGCGCGAGATGGCTAAACAGGAGGGTCTTTTCTTCGGCGCTGACATAGATTTCTTGCTGCTGATCCAGGCAGACGCAGTTGCGGCCGCTGGCCTTGGCCCGGTACAGCTGGGTGTCGGCGCGCTCCGTCCACAGGGCGGCGGTCGAGCGGACCCATTCCGGCGCATAGGCACCGCCCACGCTGACCGTAACCTGGAGCGTCACGCTGGGGGAAATCGGGATCACCAAAGCTTCCACGGCGGAGCGGATACGCTCGGCCACCACCATGCCGAAGGCCGTATGGCAGTAGGGCATGACCACGGAGAACTCTTCCCCCCCGTAGCGGGCCAGCGTGTCCATGGGGCGCACACAAGCGGCCAGGCATTTTGCGACGGCCTGCAACACGCGGTCGCCGGCCTGGTGGCCGTAGGTGTCGTTGACCTTCTTGAAATGGTCGATGTCCAGCATCAGCAGCAGCGTCGGTTCGCCGGAGCGCGCGACCATGTCAATGTTGCGGTCCAGCGTGGCGCGGAACTGGCGCCGGTTGGCCAGGCCGGTCAGCGGGTCCCTGAGCGACAGTTCGCACAAGCCGTCAATGACGCTTTGCAGGTAATCGCGGGCCGACTCCTCGGGCGGAGGCAGGGCCATCACCATGTCGTGGTCCAGCAGCGCCCGCGCGTCATCCAACTGCAGTTGACACAATTCAACGAAGGGATTGGATGGGGAGGGAGCCACGGTGTGATTCAAAGTTGAGCCGATAAAGTCTAACAGGAACCACTGTCATGGTCGCTGCAAAAACGGCTGGCATCGCGGGCATTTGACCGCAATTCGCCAAGTATTTCTCGCGCTTATGCAGCCGGGGTTCCGGTCGCGCCCCGCAGCCGCGCGATCTGCGTCAGAGCCTCGGCATCGGTGCGGTAGAGCTGCAGCAAGGGACTGTCGTCCAGCTGGCCGGCTCTTCGCAACACGGTTTCCACCGGCAATTTGATGCCGCTGATGTGCAGCGTGACGCCGTGTGCCTGCAACGCTACCCGCAGGGCACTGAAAACTTCCACGCCGGTGGCGTCGATGCGGTTGATGGGATGGGCAAACAGGCACACATGCCGGGTGTCCGGGTGTGCCGCCAGGTAGCCGGATATGTTGCGCTCGAAGCTGCTGGCGGCTGCAAAGTCGAGTTCGGCGTCCATGCGCAGCGCATACATGTGCTCGGCCAGCGGCGCCAGGTCCCAGAGGTGGCGGTCACGCAGGCTGCCGTCCGGGTGCAGGCCCACTTCGATGATGCGCGGGTGCAGGCGCTGGTGCAGGAAGTCAATCAGGCCCAGCATGACGCCGGCCAGCACCCCCCAGTAAATGCGCGGCGCCGTCAGCAGCGTGACCAGGAAAGTCACCCCCATGGTGAATGCTTCCATGCGCAGCAGGCGCCACAACCGCACAAAGCTGGCTGGCTTGAGCAGGCTGCTGACGGCCGCCACGACCACGGCTGCCAGCACCGCGGACGGCACGTGGTACAGCGCCGGGGTCAGCCACAGCAGGACGGCCAGGACCATGACCACCGTCACCACCGTGGCCCAGCCGGTCTGGGCCCCCGCGTACAGATTGATGGCCGAGCGCGAGAACGACGAGCTGGTGGGGAAGCTGCCGGTGGCACCGGACGCCAGCTTGGCCAGGCCCTGCGCAATCAGGTCCTGGTTGTCGTTCCAGGGCTTGTGTTCGCGCAGGTTCTCCACCTTGGCGCTGGAGGCGGTCTCCAGAAAGCTCACCAGGGTGATGACCATGGCCGGCACGATCAGTGCGCCCAGCGTGCCCCAGGCCAGCGTGCCCGGCCAGTACAGGCCCGGCAGCCCGGAGGGCAGCGCGCCAATGACGGCGCCGCCGTGCCCGGAGAAACCGCTGGCGTAGCTGAGGGCGCCCGCGCCAATGACGGTGACCATCACGATGGGGGCGTTGGGGGCCAGCTGCTTGCCGACTACCAGCAAGGCCAGGCTGCCCAGGCCGAAGGCGGCGGCCATGGCATCGACATGGGGGGCGGCCAGCCAGGCGGACCAGTCCCCTTGCATGCCCAGCAGGGCCGGCAACTGTGACAACACGATCAGCACCGTGGCCGCCTGGGTGAAACCGGCCAATACGGGGGCGCTGACCAGGTTGAGAATCCAGCCAAAGCGCCCCAGCCCCAAACCGACCTGCATCAGGCCGCTCAGCAGCGCCAGCCACACCGCCAGTGCCACCCATTGGGTACTGCCGGGTTCGGCCAGGCCCGCGAGCGAGGCGGTCACCAGCAGACTGGAGAGGGCGGTGGGTCCCACCGACAGCCGGGGTGACGCGCTCCACAGTACGGCCACCAGGGCCGGCAGAAACGAGGCGTAGATGCCGGTGACCAGGGGCATGCCCGCCAGCGCCGCGTAGGCCACCGACTGCGGCACGATGACCAGCGACACCGTCAGTCCGGCGGCGACTTCACCGCGCAGCAGCGTGGCGTTGGGGCGGGGCCAGGCCAGAAACGGCAGCCAGCGGGTGAATCGGGTCATGCGGCGGCGTGCGTGCTGCCACACACCGGGCAGCCCGGGTTGCGCGGCAGACGGATGTCGGTCCAGCCCATGCTGCGGCCGTCGAGCATCAGCAGCCGTCCGGTGGCCGGTTCGCCCGCCCCGCTGAGCAGCTTCAGCGCCTCGGCGGCCTGCATGCTGCCCATGATGCCCACCAGCGGCGCGAACACGCCCATGGTGGCGCAGCGGGTTTCCTCGAAGGTGGTGTCGGGGGGAAAGACGCAGGCGTAGCAGGGCGAGTCGTCGCGTCGGGGGTCGTACACCGCGAGCTGGCCGTCGAAGCGGATGGCCGCACCCGAGACCAGCGGCACGCGGTGGTGCACGCAGGCGGCATTGAGCGCCTGGCGGGTGGCGAAGTTGTCGCTGCAGTCCAGCACCACATCGACCCCGGCCACCAGGGTGGCCAACTGGGTCGCGTCGGCGCGCACGGCCAGGGTGGTGATGTGCAGGCCGGGGTTGATGGCCAGCAACGCCTGGCGGGCCGACTCCACCTTGGGTTGGCCGACACGGGCCTCGGTATGGATGATCTGGCGCTGCAAGTTGGTCAGGTCGACCGTGTCGTGGTCGACCAGGGTGAGATGCCCTACACCCGCCGTGGCCAGGTACAGGGCGGCGGGGGAGCCCAGACCGCCCAGGCCGATGATGAGCGCATGCGCCTGCAGGATGCGCTGCTGTCCCTCGATTCCCAGCTCGTCGAGCAGGATGTGGCGCGAGTAGCGCAGCAGTTGCGAGTCATCCATGGAGCCGTATCGCCGCCGGGTCGTCCCAAGGCAAAACAGCCCCCGTGGGGGGCTGCGCAGTACGTGAAGCGACCAGCGTGGGGGCCATGCCCTAGTTGTCCTTGGGTTCTTCCTTGCGCTCCACCAGGGTCTTGCTGACCAGGACCGCACGGCCCTTGAGCTGGTTGATGGCCTGGGCCAGCTGGAAATCCTTGTCGGAACCGAACTCGGGCGGGCGGCGCTCGGAGGCGGGCTTGCGCGATTCTTCTTCCAGACGCTTGAGGGCTTCGTCGCGGGCCTTTTCCAGGCCGGGGTCCTTGACTTCCTCGCCCTGACCGCTGGCCAAGTGCTTGCCCAGATCGGCTTCGCGGGTGCGCAGGACCGCAAACGGGCTGCCTTCTTCGGTTTCGTCCACCATCACGTCGGGCACGATGCCCTTGGCCTGGATGGACTTGCCGCTGGGGGTGTAGTAGCGCGAGGTGGTGATCTTCAGACCGGTGTCGGGCCCCAGGGGACGGAAGGTCTGCACCGAGCCCTTGCCGAAGGTCTGGGCGCCCATGATGGTGGCACGCTTGTGGTCCTGCAGGGCACCAGCGACGATCTCGCTGGCCGAGGCGGAGCCTTCGTTGACGAGTACCACCAAGGGGACCTTCTTCAGGCCGGCGGGCAAGCCTTTCAGGGGGTCGGAGCCATCGCGTCCCAGGTAGTCGCGCAGAGTGGCCCGCAGAACCTGCTTGCTTTCGGGCGTCTGGCCGTTGGTGGACACCACTGTGACGTTTTCAGGCAGGAAAGTGGCGGACACCGCAATCGCGGCGGTCAGCAGGCCACCGGGGTCGTTGCGCAGATCCAGCACCATGCCCTTGATGCGCGGGTCCTGCTTGTAGAGCTCTTCAATCTTGTGGGCGAAGTCCTCGACCGTGCGCTCCTGGAACTGGCTGACGCGGATCCAGGCGTAGCCAGGTTCCACCAACTTGCCGCGCACCGACTGCTGCTTGATTTCTTCGCGGGTGATGGTGACGGTGAAGGTCCGGTTCTCGTCCTTGCGGAACACCGTGAGCACCACCTTGGTGTTGGGTTCGCCCCGCATGCGCTTGACGGCATCGTTGAGGGTCAGGCCCTTGATGGCGGTGTCGTCCACGCGGGTGATCAGGTCATTGGTCTTGAGGCCGGCGCGGAAGGCGGGGGAGCCCTCGATCGGCGAGACGACCTTGACCAAGCCGTCTTCCTGCGTGATTTCGATGCCCACGCCGACGAATTTCCCGGAAGTGCCTTCCTTGAATTCCTTCAGCGATTTCTTGTCAAAGTACTGGGAATGGGGGTCCAGGCTGGAGACCATGCCGGAAATGGCTTCGGTGATGAGCTTCTTTTCGTCCACCGGCTCCACATAGTCGCTTTTGACCATGCCGAAGACGGCGGCCAGCTGCTGCAGCTCTTCCAGCGGAAGCGGCGCCAGCGTGTTGCGTGCCACGGTTTGCAGCGACACGGTCGTCAGCGCACCGGCGAGAACGCCCACACCTACCCAGCCCGCAATTTTCAGTTTTTGACCCATAAATATTCCTGTATCGGCCCAATATACACCTTGGAGGCGTTTTGCAGCCCCCGGTTCCCGGATTTGTGTAGGTGCGGTCAATCCGGGTGGTTGCAAGCCGTATTTTTTTACGCTTTTCCCTGGGCTGCTACTGCCGCTGCGGCCTTGGCGGCGGCCTCGGCGTCGCCCAAGTAGTAGTGGCGGATGGGTTTGAGGTTGGCGTCGAGCTCGTAGACCAGCGGAATGCCGTTGGGGATGTTCAGGCCCACGATGTCGTCGTCCGAGATGTTGTCCAGGTACTTCACCAGGGCCCGGATCGAGTTGCCATGGGCCGCCACCAGCACGCGCTTGCCGGCCTTGATGGCGGGGGCCATCGAATCGCTCCAGAACGGCAGCACGCGCGCCACGGTGTCTTTCAGGCATTCGGTCAGCGGCACGTCTTCGGGTTTGAGGTTGGCGTAGCGTCGGTCGCCCCGCTCGCAGCGGGGGTCGGTGGCTTCCAGCGCGGGCGGCGGGGTGTCGTAGCTGCGGCGCCAGACCAGCACCTGGTCATCGCCGAATTGCTTGGCGGTTTCCGCCTTGTCCAGCCCTTGCAGCGCGCCGTAGTGACGCTCGTTGAGGCGCCAGCTCTTGGCCACCGGCAGCCAGGTGCGGTCCATCTCGTCCAGGCAGTACCACAGGGTGTGGATGGCTCGCTTGAGCACGCTGGTGTAGCACAGGTCGAACTCGTAGCCTTCGGCCTTGAGCAGCTTGCCGGCGGACATGGCTTGCGAGACGCCAGTGGGGGTCAGATCGACGTCGGTCCAGCCGGTGAAGCGGTTTTCAAGGTTCCAGGTGGATTCGCCGTGGCGGATGAGAACGAGTTTGTACATGGTGACGGGAATAAATGCGGGGGTGGAGCCGGGAGTCCCGGCAGCGAAACAGCCGCCATTCTAAAATGGCAGGCTGACGGATACGTAACCAACAAGGAACAAAGTGAAATTCATTTTCGATAACTGGATGTTGATCTCCATCGCCCTGGCTTCGGGCGCCCTGCTGTTGTGGCCCGTGATTCAGGGTGCTGCCACGGCGGGTCTGGACCCCGCCGGTGCCGTGCAGCTGATCAACCGCGAAAAAGGCGTGGTGATTGACGTCTGCTCCCCGCAGGAGTTTGCCGCGGGCCACGTGGGTGGCGCCAGGAATATCCCGCTGGACGATCTGGAAGCCAAGCTGGCAGGCGCCGTCAAGAACAAGGCGCTGCCCCTGATCCTGGTGTGCCAGTCCGGCGCGCGCTCCGGCCGTGCCGTGGCGATCGCCAAGAAACTGGGTTACGAGCAGGCTCAATCGCTGGGCGGCGGACTCGCGGCGTGGAAAGCGGCTAACCTGCCGGTTGAAAAAGCCTGAGCGTTGCCCCATATGGGGTGTCAGGCCCCATTCCTTATTTGCCATAGAAAGCGCACCTCCCATGCAAGCCGTCAAGATGTACACCACCGCTGTCTGCCCCTATTGCATCCAGGCCAAGCGCGTCCTCCAGTCCAAGGGGGTGGCGCACATCGAAGAGGTGCGCATCGATACTCAGCCCGAAGAGCGCGCCAAGATGATGGAATTGACCGGCCGGCGTACCGTGCCGCAGATTTTCATCGGCGCAACCCACGTGGGCGGCTGCGACGACCTGATGGCGCTGGACAGCCGGGGCGGTTTGTTGCCTTTGCTCAATGCCGCTTGAATGCTGCGCCGGGAGCCGCTTGCGGCCTGAGATAATTCCGCAGTAACGCTATTTTTGTTGCACGTCTGTCCGGCACCCCGCGGGCGGGCCTTGCCCTACTTTGAAAGACTGTTCCCATGTCAGACCAGACCCCCGTATTCCAGATTCAGCGCGTGTACCTCAAGGAAGCTTCGCTGGAGCAGCCCAACTCTCCCGCCATCCTGCTGGAGCAGGAACAGCCGGCGGTGGACATCCAGCTGGGCGTGGAAGCCACGCCGGTTGCCGAGGGCGTTTTTGAAGTGTGCGTGACTGCCACCGTGCAGACCAAGATCAAGGACAAGACCGTGTTCCTGGTGGAAGCCAAGCAGGCCGGCATTTTCGAGATCCGCAACGTGCCCGAAGAGCAGATGGGCCAGATCATGGGCATTGCCTGCCCGCAGATCGTCTACCCCTACCTGCGCGGCAACGTGGCCGACATTGTCCAACGCGGCGGCTTCCCGCCCGTGCACCTGTCGGAAATCAACTTCCAGGCCATGTACGAGCAGCAGCAGATGGAAGCGGCCAGCGCCGCCAACGGCAGTCTGCCCCAGTAATTTTGGGCGTTTTGGGCTTGCAGCCCCCGTGTTGATTACGTAGCTAGCTATGAAAATAATAGTGCTGGGTGGTGGTGCCTGGGGCACGGCGCTGGCGGTCAGTGCCAGTGGCAACCCGGCGGCGCAGCATGCCGTGACCCTGTGGGTGCGTGACGCGGCGCAGGGCCAGGCTTTGGCCCAGCAGCGCGTGAACCAGCGTTACCTGCCCGGGGTGGCGTTGCCATCGAGCCTGCAGATCAGTGCCCAGCCACTGGCGACGCTGGCGACGGAGCTGGCGCTCCAGGACCTGGTCATCGTGGCGTCCCCCATGGCGGGCCTGCGCGGCCTGCTCGGCACCTTGCGCCAGTGCACCGTCCCGGTGGCGTGGCTGTGCAAGGGATTCGAACAGGGTGTGGGCGAGGCGCCCGGCCTGCTGGGCCACGAAGTCCAGGGCCAGGTGGCACCCGGTCTGCGCGCCGGCGTGCTCAGCGGCCCCAGTTTCGCGCAGGAAGTGGCACAGGGCCAACCCACCGCGCTGGTCGCCGCCAGCGCGTATGCGGACGTGCGCGACGCACTGGTGGCCGGCTTTCACAGTCCGACACTGCGGGTGTATGCCAACGACGATGTCGTCGGGGTGGAGGTGGGCGGTGCCGTCAAGAACGTGCTGGCCATTGCCACCGGTCTGTGCGATGGCCTGCAGTTGGGGCTCAATGCCCGCGCGGCACTCATTACGCGGGGGCTGGCCGAGATGACCCGCCTGGGGCTGGCCTTGGGCGCTCGGGCCGAAACCTTCATGGGCTTGAGCGGCCTGGGGGACCTAGTGCTCACGGCCACGGGCGATCTGTCGCGCAACCGGCGCGTGGGTCTGGCCCTGGCGCAAGGCAAGACCCTGCAGCAGGCGGTAGAGGCTCTGGGCCACGTTGCCGAGGGCGTGTACTGCGCCCGCACCGTGGTGCAACGTGCCCGCAGCCTGGGCGTGGATATGCCGATTGCCCGCAGCGTGGTGGATTTGCTGGACGGGCGCCTGCAACCGGCGCAGGCCGTGGCGACCCTGATGGGGCGCGAACCGGCCAGCGAAGGGAACGGCTCGGCGTTCTGATCCGCCGGGCGGCTTCAGCCCTGCTGGACCCGTGCCGCAATGTGGGCCAGCGCTTCTTCCACCTGGTCCACCAGAATCAGGCACAGTTCGCCGGACGCCAGCTTGTCCATGGCGGTGTCGATGGCGCGGAACTCCCCCTTGATCTCCGAGATGTCGGTGGTGCGCTGCGCGTTGGCTAGACCCTGGCGCAGCAGGGCCACCACTTCGCCGTCCTTGCGGCCGCGCTGGCACTGGTCCTCGTAGAGCACGACTTCGTCAAAGGCATTGCCCAGAATTTCGGTCTGCTGGCGGATGTCCTGGTCGCGCCGGTCGCCCGCGCCGCTGATGACCACGCTGCGCCGCGTGCCGGGCATGGCCTGCACGGCCTGCACCAGCGCGATCATGGCGTCCGGGTTGTGGCCGTAGTCGGCAATGACCGTGGCACCGCGGTACTGGAACAGGTTGAAGCGCCCCTGGGCGTTGTCCGTGTCGTTGGAGAAGCGGGCCAGACCTTTGCGGATGGTGTCCCACGGCACATCCAGCGCCCAGACGGCGGCCACGGCCGCCATGACGTTGTCGACCTGGAAGCCGATGGCGCCACCCAGTGTCAGCGGCACATCCTTCAGGGCAATGCTCTGCTGGAAGTCGCCCTTGGCGGCCACGATGTGGCCGTCCTCGACGTAGACCACCGCCTGCCCCTGGGCCCGGTGCGTGGCCATGACGGGGTGGTTCTTGTCGGCGGCAAAAAACGTCACGGCGCCGCGGCACTTGCTGGCCATGGCGGCCACGGCGGGGTCGGCGGCATTGAGCACGGCCACGCCCGTGGGCGCCACGTTCTGGACGATGACGCGCTTGAGCACGGCCAGGTCCTGCACCGTGGTGATGTAGTTCAGGCCCAGATGGTCGCCGCTGCCCACGTTGGTCACCACGGCCACGTCGCAGCGGTCAAAGGCCAGGCCTTCGCGCAGCACGCCACCGCGCGCGGTTTCCAGCACGGCGGCGTCCACGTCCGGGTGCAGCAGCACGCTCTTGGCGCTCTTGGGGCCGCTGCAGTCGCCGGTGTCGATGCAGGTGCCGTCCACATAGACGCCATCGGTGTTGGTCATGCCCACCCGCAGCCCGTTGTAGGTCAGCAGGTGCGAGATCAGCCGCACGGTGGTGGTTTTGCCGTTGGTTCCGGTGACGGCCACGATGGGAATGCGCCCGTCCTGCCCGTTCTTGAACATGCTGGAAATGATGGCCTCGCCCACGGCCCGGCCCTTGCCGAACGAGGGCGCCAGGTGCATGCGCAGGCCCGGCGCGGCGTTGACTTCCACCACGCCGCCGCCCTGTTCCTCGATCGGGCGCAGGATGCTGTCGCAGACCACGTCAACGCCACAGATGTCCAGCCCCACCATGTGCGCAGCGGCCACGGCGCGCGCGGCCACGTCGGGGTGCACGTCGTCGGTCACGTCGGTGGCGGAGCCGCCGGTGGACAGGTTGGCGTTGTTGCGCAAATTGATGCGCCGGCCCTTGTCGGGAATGTCGTCGGCGGTCACGCCCTGGGTGGCCAGGCAGGAGCGGGCAATGTCGTCGATGCGGATCTTGGTCAGCGACGTGGAGTGTCCGCTGCCGCGGCGCGGGTCCAGGTTGACCTGGTCCACCAGCTGCGTGATGGTGTGCACGCCGTCGCCCACCACCGTGGGCGGGTCGCGGCGGGCCGCGGCCACCAGCTTGTTGCCCACCACCAGCAGACGGAAATCGTTGCCGGGCATGTACCGCTCGACCAGGATGTCGTCCCGGAACTGGGTGGCAATGGCGTAGGCCTTGAGCAGGTGTTCCTTGCTGGTGATGTTGACGGTAACGCCCTTGCCCTGGTTGCCGTCGTTGGGCTTGACCACCACGGGCAGGCCGATTTCGCAGGCGGCTGCCCAGGCGTCCTCGGCATCGCGCACTTCGCGCCCCATGGGCACGGGCACGCCGGCGGCGGACAGCAGTTTCTTGGTCAGGTCCTTGTCTTGCGCAATGGCTTCGGAAATGGCACTGGTGGAGTCCATTTCGGCGGCCTGGATGCGCCGCTGCTTGCTGCCCCAGCCAAAGCGCACCATGCTGCCTTCGGTCATGCGGCTGTAGGGAATGCCGCGGGCCACGGCCGCATCCACAATGCAGCCGGTGCTCGGGCCCAGGCGCACGTCCTCGTCCAGGTCGCGCAGCTGGGCCAGGGAATCGGCCAGGTCGAACGGGGTGTCATCCCGCGCGGCTAGGCACAGTGCCTCTGCCAGTTCCAGCGCCAGCCGGCCCACGGCCTCTTCGCTGTACTCCACCACCACCTGGTACACGTGGGGTTCCACGGTCGCGGTGGTGCAACTGAAGGTGACGGGGCAGCCCGCCTGCGCCTGCAGGCCCAGGGCCGCCAGCTCCAGCACGTGGGCCATGGAAATGGAGGTGTCGTGGCCGGTGGGCTGGAAGGGGCCGATTTCCGGGAAACGGGCCCGCAGGCGGGTCTCGAACCCTTCCATGCCGCTGACCAGGCTTTCCTCGGCGCTGCAGGACACGACCGACTGTATGGCCGTGTGGTGGCTCCAGAGGTTGGGTCCGCGCAGGGCCCTGATACGGGTGACTTCCATGGTGTGTCTCGTGGTGGCGGGTGGGCTGGGGCGCCTACCCGCGCATGCAATTAATAAGGGGTTTTCTTCGGGCTGGATTCAAACGTGCACAGGCCTGCGCCGATCAGCTCCGGCGAAATGTTCAGGGCCCAGGCGGCGGCCACGGCCGCCATCACCATTTCCGGCTGGGATGCCTTGGCGGGTTTGAGGCTGGACAGGGGGAAGCGCGCGACCTCTTCGGTGCCCAGGGCCAACACGATGTGCTCGTCGCGCAGGTACACCACACGCTTGCCGCCGGCGCGGTGCGCGGCCATGGTGGGCTGGTCCGGATCCAGGCCGTAGAAAATCACCTCGCCATCGCACAGCTCGGCCATCTCCACCACCTGGGGGTCGGCCGAGTTGAGGACCACGGTGCCGCTGGGCAGCACGACGTCAACCTGGGTGCGCACCACCTTGTAGGTCTGCTCGGCGTCCAAGATGTCGAAGGCGGCCAGCGGCTCCTGCCAGCTGACGTCGGTGACCACGCCCACCGTGCACTTGTCGTAGGCCAGGCCTTCGGCCAGGATCATCTGGCTGCTGTTCTCGAACACGGCGGCCTGCACCGAGCGGTTGATCAGCAGGCGCTGTCCGGCTTCCCAGTGGGCACAGTCCCGGGCGTCGACCTGGCGACCGTCCAGGTACAGTCCCTCGCTGCAGGCCAGGCCCACGTGCTTGCCGCTGATGTGGGCCAGCCACGCTACCAGCCGGGCGATGCGCGCAGTTTTTTGCGTGCCGGTGATGCCCACCACGGGAATGCGCCCGTCCTTGTCGGTGCCAAACAGGTGTTCCACCACCGCCTTGCCCACCGGGCGGCCCTGGCCCTCGGCTGGCTTGATGTGGGCCAACAGTCCGGGGCTGGCGTTGACCTCGATGACGGCGCCGCGCTGGCTGGTCATGGGCTTGGTGATGTCTTCCAGCACCATGTCCACGCCGGCAATGTCCAGGCCCACCACGCGTGCGGCCAGGGCGGCCGTGGCGGCGACCGACGGGTGCATGCTGTCGGTGACATCGAACGCCACGTTGCCATTGCGCTGGATCAGCACCTTCTGGCCTTGCGCGGGAACGGAGTCCGGCGTCAGGCCGACGCGCTCGAGTTCCAGGATGACTTCGGCGCTGTCGCTGGGGATGACCACGTTGAGGGGGAACTCTTCCCCGGTGCCCCGGCGCGGGTCGGTGTTGATCTGGGCCTGGGCCAGGGCGTCGATGTTGGAGACGCCGTCGCCGATTACCGACAACTCCTCGCCCCGCGCGGCCGCCACCACGCGCCGGCCCACCACCAGCAGGCGGTGTTCGTTGCCGGGGATGAAGGACTCGACAATGACGCTGCTGCCGCCGCCCTTGCGCAAGGCCAGGTGGTAGGCGGCCTCGACGTCGCTTTGCGTCTGCAGGTTCAGGGAGACGCCGCGCCCGTGGTTGCCGTCGTAGGGTTTGAGCACCACGGGCAGGCCGATGTCCTGCGCCGCTTCCCAGGCTTCCTCGACGCTGCGCACCAGCCGGCCCTCGGGCACGGCCACGCCGCAGGACTGCAGCAGGGACTTGGTGAGGTCCTTGTCACTGGCGATTTCCTCGGCGATGGCCGAGGTCTGGTCGGTTTCGGCGGTCCAGATGCGGCGCTGCTGGATGCCGTAGCCCAGCTGCACCAGGTTGCCGCCGGTCAGACGGATGGACGGAATGCGCCGGTCGGTGGCGGCGTCCACGATGTGCGCGGTGCTGGGCCCCAGACACAGGGCATCCACCTGTTCGCTCAGGTGGTGCACCGTCGCGGCCACGTCAAAGGGGGTGTCGTTGATGGCGGCCATCACCAGGTCGCGGGCGGCGACCAGGGCCTGGCGGCCTATCTGTTCCTGGCGGGTGCGAAACGCGATCTTGTAGATCCCGCGCTGAGAGGTTTGCCGGGATTTGCCGAAACCGGTGCGCATGCCGGCCAGGTTCTGCAGCTCCAGGGTGACGTGCTCGATGATGTGCGCCGGCCAGGTGCCGTCGCGCAGGCGCTGCAGGAAACCGCCGCGCACGCCCGGGCTGCAGCGGTGCTCGACCAGGCTGGGCAGAAATGCGGTCAGCCGCTCATAGAAGCCGGGCAGGGTGTTGGAGGGGTGGTCTTCGAGTTCGCCGATGTCTACCCAGGCCTCGATCACGGGGCGGTAGGTCCAGATATTGGGGCCACGCAGGTGTGTTACCCGGAGAATTTCAATATTTTTCTTGTGCGTCATGGCTCATTCTGGCTGGGGCAGTGCACCGATACGCCACTGCCCGCGTTGTGTATTCTCGTTTGCCTTGACTCTGTGGGGCAGAACGCGGGGGCTCCAAACCGGGTATCGTAAAGTATGACACTTGTCATAAACGGGCAAGCCCGGGTTTCCCATTTAAAAAGTTACAAAAATTCCTGCTCTCAATGACTACTGAAGCCCTTGCAGTCAGCTCCTTGCCCGGCGACATCTCTGCCCACTGGCGCGCCGAGGTGCAAGCACAACTCCTTCCACGGGAGAACGTTCTGGCGGCCCTGGAGGTTGACCTGAACACCCATTTGCATTTCGTCAACGGTTTGCTGGTGGTCACTAACTTTCGCCTGTTCAGCCGGACCGACGGGGAAACCCAGTGGCGGCACTGGGAATACCAGCCCGGCATGGCCCTGCGCCACCACGACCACGCCGGGGTGGGGCACCTGGATCTGGTGAACCCGCAGGGGCTGCTGGCCACCTGGCGCTTCACCCTGGGGCAGAACCTGCAGGCCATCCGGCTGGTGGACCAGTTCCAGGCGCAGCTGCACAGCCACGTGACCGGGGAGCCGGTGGCGCCGGCGCTGCACAACGTCTGCCCTACCTGCAAGGCCGTGCTGGAGCCCGACCAGGATGAGTGCCCGGTGTGCACCAAGGTGGTCCACACGCCGCCCTCCACCTGGACGCTGTTCCGGCTGTGGCGCTTTGCCCAGCCCTACCGCGGCCAGCTGCTGCTGGGTTTTGTGCTCATGCTGCTGGGAACGGCGGCCAGCCAGGTGCCCCCCTACCTGACCATTCCCCTGGTCGACGAAGTGCTGATTCCCTTCCAGAACGGCCAGCACATCGAACCCCGCACCATTGCCTGGTACCTCTCCGGCCTCCTGGGGGCCGGCCTGCTGGCCTGGGTGCTGAGCTGGGCCAAGACCTATGTGCTGGCGCTGGTGTCCGAGCGCATCGCCGCCGACCTGCGCACCACGACCTATGAGCACCTGCTACGCCTGTCGCTGGAGTACTTCGGCGGCAAGCGCACCGGCGACCTGCTCTCGCGCGTGGGCAGCGAGAGCGACCGCATTGCGGTCTACCTGTCGCTGCACCTGACCGACTTTGCCAGCGACGTGATCATGATCGTCATGACCGCCGTGGTGCTGTTCTCCATGAACCCCTGGCTGGCCCTGATCACGCTGGTGCCGCTGCCGTTCATCGGCTGGATGATCCACTTCGTGCGCTACCGCCTGCAAACCGGCTTCGAGAAGATCGACCGGGTGTGGGGCGAGGTGACCAACGTGCTGGCCGACACCATTCCCGGCATCCGGGTGGTCAAGGCCTTTGCCCAGGAGCAGCGCGAGGCCCGGCGCTTCCGCGAGGCCAACAAGCACAACCTGCTGGTCAATGACCGCATCAACAAGATCTGGTCGCTGTTCTCGCCCAGCGTGTCCCTGCTGACGGAAATCGGCCTGCTGGTGGTGTGGGGCTTTGGCATCTGGCAGGTCTCCAAGGGCGACATCACGGTGGGTATGCTGCTGGCCGCCATTGCCTACATCGGGCGCTTCTACGGGCGGCTCGACTCCATGAGCCGCATCGTGTCGGTCACGCAGAAATCGGCCTCGGCCGCCAAGCGCATCTTCGACATCCTGGACCACGTCTCCAGCGTGCCCGAACCGGCCCAGCCGGTGCACGTGGGCAAGGTGCAGGGGCGCATCGAGGTGCGCGACGTGGGCTTTCGCTACGGCAACCGTGAGGTCAATCGCGGCATCAGCCTGAACATCGCTCCGGGCGAAATGATCGGCCTGGTGGGCCACAGCGGTTCGGGCAAGAGCACGCTGGTCAACCTGATCTGCCGTTTCTACGACGTGTCCGAGGGCTCCATCAAGGTCGACGGCGTGGACATCCGCTCCTACGCCATTTCGGACTACCGCCGAAACATCGGCCTGGTGCTGCAGGAGCCGTTCCTGTTTTTCGGCACCATTGCCGAGAACATTGCCTACGGCAAGCCTGACGCGACCCGGGACGACATCATTGCCGCGGCGCGCGCGGCGCACGCCCACGAGTTCATCCTGCGTCTGCCGCAGGGCTACGACTCCATGGTCGGCGAACGCGGCCAGGGCCTTTCCGGCGGCGAGCGCCAGCGCATCTCCATTGCGCGGGCCTTGCTGATCGATCCGCGCATTCTGATTTTGGATGAGGCCACGTCCTCGGTGGACTCCGAAACCGAGAAGGAAATCCAGAAGGCGCTGGAGAACCTGGTGCAAGGCCGCACCACCATTGCCATTGCGCACCGCCTCTCCACCCTGCACCGGGCCGACCGCCTGGTGGTGCTGGACCGCGGCCGGGTCGTGGAAGAAGGCTCGCACGATGCCCTGATGGCCAAGGAAGGCGCTTACTTCGCCCTGTACCAGGCGCAGGCCCGCAATATGGATGTTGATATGGATGCTTCACAATGAGCAGCACGCAAAACTGGGTACTCCTGGGGGAATGGGCATTGCAGCGCGATCCGTTTGGCAAGCTGGTTTTGACCACGCAGCAGGGGGAGCGCTTTGTTGGCGTGGTGCCCGTGCGCGCGTTTCCCATCCAGTCGCCCGAGGTGGGCATCGCGCTGGTCAGCACGGACGGCAAGGAAGTGGCGTGGATCGAGCAGCTCGACGCCCTGGCCGAGCCGGCTCAAAGCCTGATCCGCGAGGAACTGGCCACGCGCGAATTCGTGCCCGTGATCCAGGCCATTGTGTCGGTGACCAGTTTCTCGACGCCCTGCACCTGGAGCGTGCAGACCGACCGCGGCGCCACCGCGTTTGTGCTGCGGGGCGACGAGGACATCCGCCGCATTGGCACGGCGGGCAGCCTGCTGGTGGCCGATTCGCACGGCATCCAGTTCCTGATCCGCGACCAGTACGCGCTGGACCCGCAGAGCAAGAAAATCCTGGACCGCTTCCTGTAGTCTGCTATCAATACCGTAGCTGTCTGCGCAGGGTGCGCCGGCGCTGCAGCTGCTTTTCTGTCAAAAAAGCAGAGGGGCGCCGGTCAGATTTCCAGGTTGTCGATCAGGCGCGTGGCGCCCAGCCGCGCTGCGGCCAGCACCACCAGCGCATCACCGGCCTGGGGCGGCTGCAGATCGGCCTGGCGGCGCACGGCCACGTAGTCGGGGCGCCAGCCGGTCTGGCTGAGGTTTTGCATGGCCTGGGTTTCCAGGCGGGTCAAGGCGGCAGCGTCCATGCCAGGGTTGGCGCGCACGGCCTCCACGATGCCGCGCAGCGTGGCGCTGAGCTGCACGGCCTGCTGGCGCTCGGTCGGGCTCAGGTAGCCGTTGCGCGAGGACAGGGCCAGGCCGTCCTCGGCGCGCTGGGTTTCACCGCCGATGATGGTGATGGGCATGGCGAACTGCTTGACCATGTTGCGGATCACCATGAGCTGCTGGTAGTCCTTCTTGCCAAACAGGGCCGTGCGCGCCTGCGTCAGGGATAGCAGCTTGAGCACCACGGTGCAGACACCGATGAAGAAGCCGGGGCGGAAATGCCCTTCCAGGATGTCGCTCAGTTCAGTGGGCGGGTGCACCTTGAAGGTTTGCGGCTGCGGGTACATCTCCGCCTCCTTGGGCGCGAAAACGATGTCGCAGCCGGCGGCTTCCAGCTGGGCGCAGTCGGCGTCCAGGGTGCGCGGGTAGGTGTCGAAGTCTTCGTGCGGCGCGAACTGCAGGCGGTTGACGAAGATGGTGGATACCGTCACGTCGCCCAGCGGCTTGGCCTGGCGTACCAGCGCCAGGTGGCCGGCGTGCAGGTTGCCCATGGTGGGGACCACGGCGGGGTGGCGGTAGGCGCTGAGTTCCTCGCGCAGTTCGGTGATGGTGTGGATGATTTTCATGGGCAGGTCACCAGGCGTGGATGGCGTCTTCGGGGAAGCTGCCGTTCTTGACGGCGGCGACGTAGGCTTCAAAGGCGCCGCGGATGCTGGTGGCGCCGTCCATGAAGTTGCGCACGAACTTGGGGTTCTTGCCCAGGTTCAGGCCGAGCATGTCGTGCATCACCAGCACCTGGCCGGCGGTGTCCTTGCCGGCGCCGATGCCGATGGTGGCGCAGTGCGTCAGCTCGGTGGTCAGCTCGGCCGACAGCGGCGCGGGCACCATTTCCAGTACCAGCATGGTGGCTCCGGCGTCTTGCAGCTCGTGGGCGTGGCGCTTGAGCACTTCGGCGCTGGCCTGCGAGCGGCCCTGCACCCGGTAGCCGCCCAGGGAGTGCACGGTCTGTGGCGTCAGCCCCAGGTGGGCGCACACGGGGATGCCGCGCTCCACCAGGAAGTGCACGATCTCGGTGGTCCAGCCACCGCCTTCCAACTTGACCATGTGTGCGCCGGCCTGCATCAGCACACCGGCGCTGCGGATGGCCTGTTCCTTGGACTCCTGGTAGCTGCCAAACGGCAGGTCGCCGATCAGCCAGGCCGTGCCCTGGGCGCGGCGCAGGCCGCGGGCCACGATCTCGGTGTGGTAGCGCATGTCGTCCAGCGTCACGCCCACGGTGGTGTGCAGACCCTGGCTGACCATGCCCAGGGAGTCGCCGACCAGGATGCTGTCCATGCCGGCGGCGTCGGCCACGGCGGCGAAGGTGGCGTCGTAGGCGGTGATCATGGCGATCTTCTCGCCGCGGGCACGCATCTCGGCGATGCGCGGCAGGCTGATGGGCTTGCGGCTGGGCATGGGCGAGGCCGGGGGCAGGGTGCCATAGGGGGTGGCATGCTGGGCCGCGGTGTTGCTGTCGCTGGGCTGTGTCATGGTGTTACTCCAAGGGGCAGGTGAGGGCGATGCCGGGGCGAATGTAGCGCATTCCCGGCAGGCGGTGTTGCCGTGGTTCAGGTGGGGGCGTAGGCCAGGCGCACGTAGATGGGGGCAAACGCCTCGGCCTGGGTGATTTCGATCAGGGTTTCCTTGGCCAGCTCCAAGAGGGCGATGAAGGTCACCACCAGCACCGGAGCGCCGCTGGCGGCGTCAAACAACTCTTCGAAGCCGACAAAGCGCCGGCCCTGCAGCTTCTTGAGCACGATGCCCATGTGCTCGCGCACGGAGAGTTCCTCGCGGGTGATCTTGTGGTGCTGCACCAGCTTGGCCCGCTTGAGGATGTCGCGCCAGGCTTCCTGCAGGTCGGTCAGGTTGACTTCGGGGAAGCGCGGCTGCAGGGACTGTTCGATGTAGACCTCGGCCTTGAGGAAGTCGCGTCCGTACTGGGGAATGGCGTTGAGCCGGGCCGCGGCCTGCTTCATCTGCTCGTATTCGAGCAGCCGGCGTACCAGCTCGGCGCGGGGGTCTTCGGCCTCTTCACCCTCGGCCACCTTCTTGGGCGGCAGCAGCATGCGCGACTTGATCTCGATCAGCATGGCCGCCATCAGCAGGTATTCGGCGGCCAGTTCCAGGTTGCGCTTGCGGATCTGGTCCACATAGACCAGGTACTGGCGCGTCACGCTGAGCATGGGGATGTCCAGAATGTTGAAATTCTGCTTGCGGATCAGGTAGAGCAGCAGGTCCAGCGGGCCCTCGAACGCCTCCAGGAACACTTCCAGCGCGTCGGGCGGGATGTACAAATCCTGCGGCATGGCAAACAGCGGCTCGCCGTACAGGCGGGCCAGGGCCACCTGGTCCACCACCTCCGGCATGGCGGGCAGGACCGTCACTTGCGGCTCGGTGGAGGCGGCGTCCGCAGAAGTTTGCGTCATGGTTTTGCTATGAAAACAAGAGCGAGTTGCGCAGTTTCTGCGCGGCTCGCAGCCTATTTTGATGCTTAATTGCTGTCGGTCTGGTAGACGTAGGGCTTCTGGGCCACGCGGGCGCTGCGAAAGCCTTTCCAGAGGATGCGGTCCACTACCTTGTCCCACAGCAGGTTGCGGCCCTGGCGCTGCTGCGCCTCAAGCTCGGGCTGGGCGACCTTGAGCTGGTCGATGAACTGGGTGGCTTCGGACTTGTAGTCGGGGCGGCGAAAAATACTCATGGCAATAACCTTGGTGAACCTCGTTGGCGCATTTTACCGGGCCGGGCGCGTCACGCCGCCGCGGGCAGGTCGGCCGCGGGTTGCGCGGCGGCGGCCAGGCCGGCGTTCAGGTCCGGGTAGAGGTGGCCGGCCCCCACCAGGTACACGAAACCGCTGCGCCGGGCAATGTCCAGGGGCTGGTGGCTCAGGCCGCACACCAGCAGGCGCACGCCGACGCGTGTGCAGGTGCGCGCCAGGTCGTTGAGGGTGTCGGCCCCGGAGGAGTCGATGTAGATCACGTTCTTCAGGTCCAGCACCAGGGCGTCGCGGGGGAGCCGGTCCTGCAGGTCCTCGACCAGCTTGACGGCGCCAAAGAACAGGGCGCCGTACAGGCGGTAGCCGGCAATGTCGCGGTCCGGCCCGGTCAGTGCCGGGTGGCTGGACAGGTCCACCGCCTCGCAGCGCGACAGGCTGGAGATCCGGTAGATGAACGTGATGCAGGCGGCCACCAGTCCCACCTCTACGGCCACCGTAAGATCAAACACCACGGTCAGGAAGAACACCGCCAGCAGCGTGACCCGGTAGGGCAGGCGGAACTGGCGCAGGTGCAGGAACTCGCGCCACTCGCCCATGTTCCAGGCCACGAACATCAGGATCGCCGCCATGGCCGCCAGCGGAATGTCCTGCGCCAGCGGCGCCGCCAGCAAAACAATCAGCAGCAGGGTGACCGAGTGCACGATGCCGGCAACGGGGGTGCTGGCACCGCTCTTGACGTTGGTGCCGGTGCGCGCGATGGTGCCGGTGGCCGGCATGCCGCCAAAGAACGGGGTGACGAAGTTGGCAATGCCCTGGGCCATCAGCTCCTGGTTGGGGTTGTGGCGGTCGCCAATCATGCCGTCGGCCACGCGCGCGCACAGGAGCGACTCGATGGCGCCCAGCAGCGCCAGCGTGACGGCCGGAATGAACAGGAAGCGCGCCGACGCCCACGAGAACGCCGGCCACTGCAGCGCCGGCAAGGCCGACGGAATGCCGCCAAAACGGCTGCCGATGGTTTCCACCGGCAGCTTGAGCAGTGACACGCCCACCGTGGCCAGCACCAGCACCACGACCGAGCCGGGCACCACGGTCAGCCGGCTGGCCCAGGGGTGGCGCACGCCCAGGCGCGGCATGGCCACGCGCCACAGCACGATGCCGCCCAGGCACAGCGTGGCCACGGCCGTGGCCTGCAGGTTGATCGTGGGCAGCGCGTGCTGCAGGGTGGACAGGATGCCGAAGAAATCGGCCGGCATGGCGGTGACGCGCAAGCCCAGGAAATCCTTGACCTGCGACAGCGCAATCAGCACCGCAATGCCGTTGGTAAAGCCGATCACCACGGCCACCGGAATGAAGCGGATCAGCGTGCCCATGCGGAAGAACCCCATGGCAAACAGGATCACGCCCGACATGGCGGTGGCAATGATCAGGTTGGCCAGGCCGTAGCGCTCGACGATGCCGTAGACGATGACGATGAAGGCCCCTGCGGGGCCGCCAATCTGCACCCGGCTGCCGCCCAACAGCGAGACCAGCAGGCCGGCAATGATGGCGGTGAACAGGCCGGCCTCGGGTTTGAGCCCGCTGGCAATGGCAAAGGCCATGGCCAGCGGCAGCGCCACGACGCCCACGGTCAGGCCGGCACCCACGTCACGCAGGAAACGCTGCCGGGTATAGCCCTGCAGGGCGACCCGGATCTTGGGCTGGAACTCCCATGCTGGCCAGTTCATCGGAGCACCTTGTCGACAAGCCTTGCCATGGGAGTGTGTCCGGTCGGTTAGTGAATCCGCATGCCCGGCTGGGCACCGGGCCACGGGTTGAGGATGTAGATGCCCGGCTGGGCGGCTTCGTCGGCGTGGCTGGCGGCCAGCACCATGCCCTCGCTCAGGCCGAACTTCATCTTGCGCGGCGCCAGGTTGGCCACCAGCACGGTGAGCTGGCCCACCAGTTGCGCCGGCTGGTACATGCTGGCAATGCCGCTGAACACGTTGCGCATCCGGGGCTGGCCGGCTTCGTCCTTCTCGCCCACGTCCAGCGTCAGGCGCAATAATTTGGTGGAGCCTTCCACCGCCTCGCAGTGGACGATCCTGGCAATGCGCAGGTCGATCTTGGCAAAGTCGTCAATGCCGATGGTGGGCGCCAGCGCCTCGCCGCCGGGGGCGTTGGGGTCTGCCGGGGTGGCGGCTGCCGCGGGTTTTGCTCCTTTTTTAGGAGCTGCCTGCGCAGTTTCTGCGGGCGCTGTGGGCTCTTTTGGTTCGAAAAGTGCGTCCAGCTGCTCGGGGGTGACGCGTTGCATCAGGTGCTGGTAGGGCTGGATGGCGGCCACATCGCCGGCCACGTCCCATTGCTGCATGCTGGTGCCGACAAAGGTTTCCACGGCCGCGGCCAGCGCAGGCAGCACCGGGGCCAGGTAGCGGGTCAGCACGGCAAAGGTGTTGATCAGCACCGAGCAGACCTGGTGCAGGGCCTCGTTGTTGGCCGTGTCCTTGGCCAGGTCCCAGGGCTTGTTCTGGTCCACGTAGGCGTTGACCTTGTCGGCCAGCGCCATGATCTCGCGCGTGGCCTTGCCGAACTCACGGGTTTCGTATATCTGGGCCAGCGCGGGGCCGGCGGCCCGAATCTCGGCCAGCAGCGCGGTGCCCTGCGCGCCAAAGTCCTTCGTCAGCTGGCCGCCAAAGCGCTTGGTCAGAAAGCCCGCCGCACGGCTGGCGATGTTGACGTACTTGCCGATCAGGTCGCTGTTGACCCGCAGCATGAAGTCTTCGGCATTGAAGTCGATGTCTTCGTTGCGGGCCGACAGCTTGGCTGCCAGGTAGTAGCGCAGCCACTCGGCGTTCATGCCCAGGCTGAGGTACTTGAGTGGGTCGAGGCCCGTGCCGCGGCTCTTGCTCATCTTCTCGCCGTTGTTCACGGTCAGGAAGCCGTGCACGAAGATGTTGTCGGGCACCTTGCGGCCGCTGAAATGCAGGGTGGCGGGCCAGAACAGGGTGTGGAAGGTGACGATGTCCTTGCCGATGAAGTGGTACTGCTCCAGCGCCGGGTTGGCCATGTAGGCGTCGTAGTCCTCGCCGCGCTTTTCCAGCAGGTTCTTCAGCGAGGCCAGGTAGCCGATGGGGGCGTCCAGCCAGACGTAGAAATACTTGCCCGGCGCGTCGGGAATCTCGATGCCGAAGTAGGGCGCGTCGCGCGAGATGTCCCAGTCGCCCAGGCCTTCGCTTTGCGTGCCGTCGGGGTTGGTGCGCACCGAGAACCATTCCTTGACCTTGTTGGCCACCTCGGGCTGCAGCTTGCCATCCTGCGTCCAGCGCGACAGGAATTCGACGCAGCGGGGGTCGGAGAGCTTGAAGAAGAAGTGCTCGGAGTTCCTGAGCACCGGCTTGGCGCCCGAGAGGGCCGAGTAGGGGTTGATGAGGTCGGTGGGCGCGTACACGGCGCCGCACACCTCGCAGTTGTCGCCGTACTGGTCCTTGGCGTGGCACTTGGGACACTCGCCCTTGATGAAACGGTCGGGCAGGAACATGTTCTTCTCGGGGTCGAAGAACTGCTCGATGGTGCGGGTCTCGATCAGCGAGCCGCCGGCGTTGTCGCGCAGGTCACGGTAGATCTGCTGCGCCAGGGCGTGGTTCTCCGGGCCGTCGGTGCTGTGCCAGTTGTCAAAGCTGATGTGAAAGCCATCCAGGTACTGCTTGCGCCCGGCAGCGATGTCGGCCACGAACTGCTGGGGCGTCTTGCCGGCCTTTTCGGCCGCGATCATGATGGGCGCGCCATGGGTATCGTCGGCGCCGCAGAAGTTCACGGCATTGCCCTGCATGCGCTGGAACCGCACCCAGATGTCGGCCTGGATGTACTCCATGATGTGGCCGATGTGGAAGTTGCCGTTGGCGTAGGGCAGGGCGGTGGTGACGAAGAGTTGGCGTGGCATGAAAACGGGGCTTTCTGGGTACAGCCTCTGATTTTAGTCGTGGGCGGTCTTTTGCGAGACGGGGCCCGGCTCGGGAGTGTCTTCGCCCAGCAGGGACCGCAGCAGGGTGTGCGCCTCCTGGAAGGCGAAGGCGTCAATCGCCTGCCCCAGGGCCTTGGCCTGCCGGGGGTAGTGCTGCTCCAGGGCCGGTTGCAGTTCGGCAAACAGGTCGGCCGCGTCCAGGTCATCGGTGGCCAGCAAGTCGCGCAGGGTCTGCAGCCTGGCCTGCAGTTCGGGCAGCGGGCTCTCGGGTGCCGCAGCGCCGGCGGGAAACTGGCCCAGCGGCTGCAGGGCGTCCACCGTTCGGGTCAGGGCGGCGCCGAGCTGGTCCAGCGCGGTGTCCACGGCGGCGGGGGCCTGTGTGTGCCTGAGCGCGTCTTCCACCGCCGCGGCGTGGGTCTGCACGGCTGTCAGGCCCAGCGTTCCCGCCAGCCCCTTGAGGGTGTGCAGGCGGCGCAGGGCGGCTTGCGGGTCCGCCTGGCGGATGTCGGCACGCGCTTTGCGGGCGTCGCCCGCATGGTCGCTGGCAAAGTGCTGCAGCAGGCCGGCCAGCCGGGAGGCGTCTCCGCGCAGGGCCCGCAGACCGGCTTCCAGGTTGAGTTCCCCGATCTGTTCCAGCACCTGCCGCACGCCGGCGTCCGCCACCGGGGGCAGGGAGCTGCCGCTGTCCGGCACCAGCGGGGCGGCGGCGGGGTCCGGGGCTTGCGGCAGCCAGGTGGCCAGCACCCGGCACAGCTGGTCGGGGTCCACCGGCTTGGGAATGTGGTCGTTCATGCCGGCCTGCAGCGCGACGGCCTTGTCCTCGGCAAACGCGTTGGCCGTCATGGCAATCACCGGCGTGTGGGCGTGCTGCGGCTGGGCCCGGATCTGGCGGGTGGCCTCCAGCCCGTCCATGTTGGGCATCTGGATGTCCATCAGGATCAGGTCGTAGGGGGCACGCTGCGCGCAGGCAACGGCGGCCAGACCGTCGTCGGCGATGTCCACCACAAAACCCAGGTCCTGCAGCAGTTCGCGGGCGACTTCCTGGTTGAGCGCGTTGTCTTCGGCCAGCAGGATGCGCTGCCCGGCCACAAAGCGGGGCGTCGCCGTGCCGCGCACCGGCGCCACGGTGGTGGTGTGCGCCTGTCCCCAGGTGCTGGCGATGGTGTCGGCCAGCAGGGCCGGCATGACGGGCTTGGGCAGGAAGGCGGCGAACACGCCCCCTTCGGCGTCTTCCGTCGGGCAACCCACGCTGCCGCTGACCAGTATGCACACCGGTTGCTGGCGCAGGGCCAACTGCCGGATGCGCTGGCAGGTTTCCAGCCCGTTGAGGCCGGGCATCTGCCAGTCGGACAGCACGATCCGGTACGGGTCGCCCAGCGCGTCGGCCTCGGCAATGCGCACCAGCGCCTGCATGCCCGAGGCCACCGCGTCGGCCCGCGCGCCCAGGGTGGTCAGCATGTCGGTCATGGGTTCGCGCGCTTCCTCCATGTCGTCCACCACCAGCACCCGCGTGCCGGGTGGCAGCACGCTGCTGGCCCGCGAGGGGGCGGCGGCATTCATGCCAAAGGGGGCCTCGAACCAGAAGGTGCTGCCTGTGCCCGGCGCGCTGTGCACGCCGACCTGGCCGTCCATCATCCCGGCCAGGCGCTGGGAAATGGCCAGCCCCAGACCGGTCCCGCCGTAGGTGCGGGTGGTCGACACGTCGGCCTGCTGGAAGGCCGCAAACAGCTTGGTCTGCTGCTCGGCGCTCAGCCCGATGCCGGTGTCGCGCACTTCAAAGCGGATCCAGGCCTGGCTGCCTTCCTGGCGCGTGATGCGCCCGTGCAGGACCACGCTGCCTTTTTCGGTGAACTTGATGGCGTTGCTGACGAAGTTGAGCAGGATCTGGCCCAGCCGCACGCCGTCGCCATGCAGCACGGCGGGCAGGCTGCCAATTTCCACGGCCACTTCAAGCCCCTTGGCCTCGGCCTTGTCGGCCGTGAGGGCGAACACGTTGCTGATGACACGCTCCAACTCGAAATCGGTGGGGTCCAGCGCCATTTTCCCGGCCTCGATCTTGGAGAAGTCGAGGATGTCGTTGATCACCGCCAGCAGATGCATGGCAGCGCCCGACACCTTGTCGAGCTGCTGTTGCTGGCGTGCATTGGTGGTGTCGCGCCGAATCAGGTGCGTCAGGCCGATGATGGCGTTCATGGGGGTGCGGATTTCGTGGCTCATGTTGGCCAGGAAGGCGCTCTTGGCCTGGTTGGCGCTTTCGGCCACCTGGGTGGCGTGGCGCAACTCCGCGTTGGCGTATTGCAGCTGCAGGGTTTGCCGGGTGAGGGCGTTGCTGGTCTCTTCCAGTTTGGCGGTGCGCTCGCCCACCAGCTGTTCCAGTTCGTCGCGGTAGCGCATCAACTCCTGCTCGGTGCGTTTGCGGTCGGTGATGTCCACCCAGACCCCGGTCATGAAGGTCTTGTTGCGCAGGCGCAGCGGGCGCATGGAAATCCAGTAGTCCCGGAAATCGCCCTGCTTGGTGCGGCGCCGGTTTTCAAAGGCCAGGCCGCCTTCGATGACGATCTGGCGCACGCGCTGGTCCACCTCCGCGCGCGTCAGGTCGGCCTGGATGTCGTAGATCGAGAGCTGGGCAAACTCTTCGCGGCTGTAGCCCAGGCTGGTGTAGGTGGCCTCGTTGAACTGGGTGAAACGCAGGTCCTCCAGGTCCACCACCACAATCCCCACGGGGGCCTGGCTGAAGACGCTGGCGTACAGCTCCTCGCTGTCGCGCAGGGCTTCCTGCGCCTGGCGCCGCTCGCGCTGGGCGTCGCGAAAGGCCAGCACCGCGCGCGCCATGTCGCTGATCAGGGAGTCCGTGCGTTTGGCCATGGCGGCCACCGCGGCAAAGGTCTTTGCGTCGCCGGCGCTCTCCTGGCCCAGAGACAGATCCTGCAGGCTGGTGTTGAGCCGGTCCAGGCGGCGCGCCAGGGATATGGCGGCCAGCAGCCACAGCAGGATCAGCACGGCCGTGCCCAGGGCGCTGATGGCCACCATGCGCTGGCCATATGCCTGCAGCTCCTGCTGCACCTGGGCACCCTTGTGCTGGGCGTTGTCGATATAGATGTCGATGATCTTCGAGAGCTGCAGGGCGAACTGGGCGTAGTGCTCGCCCGCCTGCACCAGGTGCTGCCCGGCCAGGTCCCGGTTGACGGACATGAGGTCGGTGCTCATCAGCGCGAATTCACGGAAATGGGCGAAGGACTGCAGCGTGGCCGGCAGCATGGCTCGCACCAGCTCCTGCTCGTGGACGCTGGCAATGGCAATCAGCCGCTGCTCCAGCAGCGCGAGCTTGTCCACGATCTGCGTGTGCAGGCGGTACGCCTGCTCCTCGTTGATCTTTCCGGCCTTGGCAGCCGTCAGGGCCTGGGAGACGCCCAGCTGGATCTCCAGCAGCTGCTTGCTGATGGCGGCGGCTTCGACGGACTCGAGCAGGCGCTCGGTCTGCGCGCGCGAGGCGGCTTCCTGCGCGGCGCGCAATTTGCTTTGTGCCACGTAATCGAACACGGCCCCGGCGGTGAGCGCCAAGGCCACGGGCAGGAAAAAATACAGCAGGAACCGGACGCGTCGCAACCGGTTCAGATCGACAAAGGGCATGGCGGGGGCGTCCGGGTGAAAAAGGGAAGCTGCGGCTTCATGGCGGGGGTTCGCGCAACTGGGCCCACAGGGTAGGCGGGATACTGGCCACGTACTCGAAGCGGCCGTCACCCAGGGGACGAATGACCACCACCGTACCCTCGGGCTTGACGAAGTAGCCGATCAGGTCGGCCATGTTGGGGGCGTGGGCTACCACCACCAGGTTGCTGCCGGCCGGTACCGGTGTGGACAGCAGCTTGCGTGTTGCCGCCAGGACGGGCTTCTTTTCTTCGCTGGTGAGGTTGGCGGAGTAGGCGAGGTTGTTTTCGGGCTGGAGGTGCAGGCGCTGGGCGGGAAATGCCAGCTCGGCGGTTTCACGGGCGCGGCACAGCGGGCTGTAAAGCACTGCAGTGACCGGGATCTTGGCCTGGCGCATGGCCTGGCCGACGCTGACGGCCATCCTGCGACCGGCGTTGTTGAGCTGGCGCTGGGTCCGGCAGTCGCTCAGGTCGATCCGGGGGGCCTGGTCAGCACGGCGGTTGTCGGTGGTGCCGTGGCGCATGTACAGCACAAACCCGCCGTGCTGTATCTGCGCCAGCAGGGACCGGTCCGCAAAACGCTCCACAAAAGGGGCCGGCGCCGGCAGCGTTTCGGTCGCCTGCGCGCCGCCCAGCAGGCCGCACAGCGCCAGGATGCAACCCCAGTGTCGTGTGCGGGGACGGAGCGGCAGTGCGTGGGGCATTGGGCGCATGCTCAGTCTCCTGCGTGGAGGGCGGGGGCGTCGGCATAGCGCGCGGCGATGCCGGTGAAGTCATCGACCAGCTGTGTGAAGGCATCCACAATGTCCGGGTCAAAGTGCTTGCCGCGGCCTTCGACAATGATGTGGACCGTGTCCTCCAGCGAAAACGCTTTCTTGTAATGGCGCTGCGAGATCAGGGCGTCAAAGACATCGGCCAGGGCCATCAGGCGCGCGCACAGGGGAATGGCGTCGCCCTGCAGGCCGGCGGGGTAGCCCGAGCCGTCCCACTTCTCGTGGTGGTTGCCGGCGATCTGCTGCGCAGTCTCCAGAAATGCCAGCGGGCCGGCGGTGGGCTGTGCCGCGGCGTCGGCGGGCGATGGCGTGTCCTGCACGCGCTGCATCGCCTCTCCAATGGCCTGCGCGCCGATGGCGGCGTGCGTTTTCATGATCTCGAACTCGGCGGGGGTGAGCTTGCCGGGCTTCAGGAGGATGGCGTCCGGAATGCCGACCTTGCCGATGTCGTGCAGCGGCGCGGCCTTGGCAATGCGCTGGCGCTGGTCTTCGGTTGCCAGCGCGGCGCGAAAACGGGGGTGGCTTTTCAGGCGCTCCATGAGCGCCTCGATGTAGGCCTGCGTGCGGCGCAGGTGGTTGCCGGTTTCGTTGTCCCGCTTTTCCGCCAGCGTGGCCATGGCCAGCAGGCTGAAGTCCTTGATCAGCTCGTTCTCGGCCATGCGCCGATGCACTTCGGCGTCGAGAAAGGCGTTCTGGTCGCTCAGCCAGTCGCGGGCCTTCTTGAGTTCCAGCTGGGCGCGTATGCGTGCCAACAGGAGCGCGGGCTTGACGGGTTTGGTGACGTAATCGACGGCGCCCAGTGCCAGGCCACGCTCTTCGTCTTCGTCGGCATCCATGGCGGTGACGAAAATCACCGGAATGTGGCGCAGGTGCTCCTGGGTGCGCAGGGACTCCAGCACCTGGTAGCCGTTCATCTGCGGCATCATCACGTCCAGCAGGATCAGGTCGGGCCGGGGGGCGGTTTCCACCACCTGCAGGGCCCGTTGTCCCGAGTTGGCCACCCGCACATGGAAGTAGGGGCGCAGCAGCTGCCCGATGACGGTCAGGTTTTCCTTGGTGTCATCGACGACGAGCACCGTGGCTTGCGCGGGATGGGCCGAATCAGTGATGGGCATGGTGGCGGTATTCCCCTGGCAGTGGTGGAAAAGAACCTACCGCTTCATTATGGGGCACGGCACAACCGTCGGGAATCAGCGCATCCGCAGGGGGTCCACGCGGCGTTCGGGCGCTTCGCTGGCCGGGGCGTGCGCGGGTTGCCCGGGGTCGGTCCAGCCGAAAAAGCGGCAGACCTCGGCCTTCTGGCGCTGGGCGTCGGCGTAGCCCAGGGCCATCAGTTCGCTGGTGTAGCCGGTTTCAAACAGCAGGTAGCTGGCCAGCGCGGCGCCCTTGACGTCGGCCTGGCGCTCGGACACACCTACGCCCCCGAGCATGGTGCGCACCGCGTGCGGCAGGTCGCCCACGTGGCGTGAAGCGATGGTGTCGAGCCGCTGGCTGGGCGCGATGACCAGCAGCTCCAGCGGGCGCAGGGCGCTGCTCTTGCGGGCGTCCGGGGGCACCAGGCTGATGGTCTGGTTGATGCGCCGGGCCCGTTCCACGTCCACCGCCAGCGCGTCCAGAAAGATGTTGGACAGGGCATGGCCCGCAATCTGCGCAATGCTGGGGTAGGCGTGGGAGGCGCTCAGGTGGGCGTCGTTCTTGGGTTCGTGCATGCGCCCGGCGCCCACCACCAGGATGCGCTCGGCGCCCAGGTGGATGGCTGGCGAGACGGGGGCCGACTGGCGCATGGAGCCGTCGCCGAAGTACTCGGTGGCGCCGTTGATGTGCAGCTCGGTGGCCGGAAACACAAAGGGAATGGCGCTGGAGGCCAGCAGGTGCGCGTGGGTGATCTTGTCGCGCACGGCCAGCCGCTGGCTGCGCACCCAGGGCATGATGCGCTTGTCGCCCTGGAAGAACGTCACGTGCTCGCCCGAGCTGTAGCTTGACGCGGTCACGGCCAGCGCCCGCACGTGGCCCTTGCGGATCAGGTAGGGCAGGCGCTCCAGCGGCACCACGCGGTTGAGCAGCGTGTGCAGGGGGCTGTTGTCCAGCAGGGAGCGCGGCTTGATGCGCCGCCACTTGGCCAGCACCCAGCCCAGCGAGAGCAGGGTCATCCAGGTGGCGCCCGAGCGCAGCATGGCGAGGTGGTCGGCGCGGTAGATCTGGTCGGCGTGGAAACCGCGCCAGGTCGCGGCGATCATGCGTACGGTGGCGTCGAAGTTGTCGGCACCGCAGGCCAGCGCCGAGGCGTTGACGGCACCGGCCGACGTGCCGGCAATGATGGGGAAGGGGTTGGGTTGCTCGCCCGCGCCGCAGGCCAGCCGGATGTCGGCAATCGCCTCCAGCACGCCCACCTGGTAGGCCGCCCGCGCGCCGCCGCCGGTCAACAGCAATCCGGTGGTGGGGACGGTGGTATGCGGGCTGCTCATGGCAACCATTATGGGGCGCCGTCCGCGGGCCAAAACCCGGAATTGCGCCAGAATGTGCGCGGGGTTATCCCTTATGGACCCACGGCGACCGCGGGAATACCCGGGTTCGCTAGACTCCCCACTCCACAGGAGTTTTCAATGGCATTGACCAACCAGGCAATCATGGACGCGCTGCAGGGCGTCATCGATCCCAACACCGGCCACGATTTCGTCGGCAGCAAGTGCATCAAGAACCTGTCCATCCAGGGGGCGGACGTCCGCTTTGACCTGGAGCTGGGCTACCCGGCGCAAAGCCAGATGCCGCAATTCGTGCAGGCCCTGACGGCCGCCGCCCAAACCGTGCCCGGCGTGGGCAGCGTGGCCGTGCAGGCGCGCCTGCAGGTGCAGGCGCATGCCGTGCAGCGCGGCGTGCAGCTGTTGCCGGGCGTCAAGAACATCGTGGCCGTGGCCTCGGGCAAGGGCGGCGTGGGCAAGAGCACCACGGCGGCCAACCTGGCGCTGGCGCTGGCCGCCGAAGGCGCCCGGGTGGGCCTGCTCGACGCCGACATCTACGGCCCCAGCATGCCCATGATGATGGGCATCACCGGCCGGCCGGAATCGGCCGACGGCAAGACCATGGAGCCCCTGCAGAACTACGGCGTGCAGGTCATGTCCATCGGCTTTTTGGTGGCGCCCGACGAGGCCACGGTCTGGCGCGGCCCCATGGCTACCCAGGCGCTGGACCAGCTGCTGCGCCAGACGAACTGGAAGGACCTGGACTACCTGGTGGTGGACATGCCCCCGGGCACCGGCGACATCCAGCTCAGCCTGAGCCAGCGCGTGCCCATGACCGGCGCCGTAATTGTCACCACGCCGCAGGACATTGCCCTGCTGGACGCCAGGAAGGGCATCAAGATGTTCGAGAAGGTGGGCGTGCCCATCCTGGGCATCGTCGAGAACATGGCGGTGCATGTGTGCAGCAACTGCGGCCATGTGGAGCACATCTTCGGCGCCGACGGCGGCAAGAAGATGGCTGCCGAGTACGGCATGGACTACCTGGGGGCGCTGCCCCTGGCGCTGCAGATCCGTGTACAGGCCGACGGCGGCAAGCCCACCGTGGTGGCCGACCCCGATGGCGAGGTGGCCGGCATCTACAAGGCGGTGGCGCGCAAGGTGGCCGTGGCCATTGCGGCCAAGAACCGGGATTTTTCCTCCAAGTTTCCGTCCATCACCATCAGCAAGAACACGTGAACCCGGTTGCAAGGGGGCAGGCCATGACGATTTCCTTCTGGCGTTTGGGCTGGCGTACCTTGTGGCGCGATGTGCGTTCGGGCGACCTGCGCCTGCTGATCGTGGCCGTGACGCTGGCCGTGGCGGCGCTCACTGCCGTTGGCTTCTTTGCGGACCGGCTCAAGGGCGGGCTGCAGCGCGACGCGCGCCAGCTGCTGGGTGGCGATGCCGTGGTGTCCAGCGACAACCCCACGCCTGCGGTCTTTGCGGAGAAGGCGCGGGCGCTGGGCCTGTCGGTGGTGAGCACCGCGGGATTCCCCACCATGGCGCGCGCCAGCGACGCGCAGGGCGGCGGCGCCAAGCTGGTGGCGCTGAAAGTGGTGGAGCCCGGCTACCCCCTGCGCGGCGCGCTGCGCATCGCACCGGACCCCGATGCGCCCGATGCAGTCACCCGCGACATTCCCGCCCCCGGCCAGGCCTGGGTGGACGCGGCACTGCTGGAGGCGCTGGGGCTGAAGATGGGCGACCCGCTGCTGCTGGGCGACGCCCAGCTGCGGATTGACCGCATCATCGTGATCGAGCCGGACCGGGGCGCGGGCTTCATGAACTTTGCGCCGCGCGTGATGATCAATACGCAGGACATTGCCGCCACCAAACTCATCCAGCCCGCCAGCCGCCTGACCTACCGCATGGCCGTGGCGGGCGACGACGCCCCGGTGAAGAAGTTCGTGGCCTGGGCCGACACCCAGGTCAAGCAACCCGGGGTGCGCGGCGTGCGCGTGGAGTCGCTGCAGGGCGGGCGCCCCGAGATGAGCCAGACGCTGGACCGGGCCGACAAGTTCCTGAGCCTGGTGGCCCTGCTGGCCGCCTTGCTCAGCGCCGTGGCGGTGGCCCTGTCGGCGCGCGCCTTTGCTGCCAGCCACCTGGACGACTGCGCCATGCTGCGCGTGCTGGGTCTGAGCCAGCGCACCATTGCCGCCAGCTACACCTTCGAGTTCGCCCTGGTGGGGCTGTTTGCCAGCGCGCTGGGCGTGCTGCTGGGCTACGGCGTGCACTACCTGTTTGTGCTGCTGCTTGCCGGCCTGGTGGACGCCGCCCTGCCTGCGGCCACCGTATGGCCGGTGCTGCTGGGCCTGGGCATGGGGTTGACGCTGCTGCTGGCCTTTGGCCTGCCGCCGGTGCTGCAGCTGGCCCAGGTGCCGCCGCTGCGCGTGATCCGCCGCGAGGTGGGCAACCTGCGGCCTGCCTCGCTGGGGGTGCTGGGCGTGGGCGTGACCGGCTTTGCCGCCCTGCTGCTCACCGCCAGCAGCGATGTGACGCTGGGCCTGATTGCCGTGGGCGGCTTTGCCGGCGCGGTGGCGGTGTTTGCCGTCTTCAGCTGGCTGGCCATCAAGCTCCTGCGCAGAAGCGTGAACGAGACCACCGCGCCGCGCTGGCTGGTGCTGGCCACGCGGCAGATGTCGGCGCGGCCTGCCTACACCGTGGTGCAAGTCAGCGCGCTGGCCGTGGGCCTGCTGGCCCTGGTGCTGCTGGTGCTGCTGCGCACCGACCTCATCAGCAGCTGGCGCCGGGCCACGCCGCCGGACGCGCCCAACCGCTTTGTCATCAACGTCATGCCCGAGCAGGCATCGGCCTTCCAGCAGGCGCTGAAGACCGCCGGGGTCGCCCACTTCGACTGGTACCCCATGGTCCGCGGGCGCCTGGTGGCCGTGAACGGCCGCACCGTGACGCCGGATGACTATGCCGAGGAACGCGCCAAGCGCCTGCTGGACCGCGAGTTCAATGTGTCTTTCCGCGCCACCCTGCCGCCGAAGAACGACGTGGTGGCCGGCCGCTGGACCGATGAGGAGCCGGGCGCCATCAGCGTGGAGCAGGGCATTGCCAAGACGCTCAATCTGCAGCTGGGCGACACGCTGCGCTTTGACGTGGCCGGCACCCAGACCGAGTCGCGGGTGACCTCGCTGCGCAAGGTGGACTGGGGTTCCATGCGGGCCAACTTCTTCGTCATCTACCCGGTGAGCCGCCTGGACAATGTGCCCACCACCTACATGAGCGCCTTCAAGGCCCCGGCCCTTAAGGGTTTTGACAACGCCCTGGTGCGCCAGTTTCCCAATGTGACCAATGTGGACATGACGACCACCATCGCACAGGTGCAGCGCGTGCTTGACCAGGTGATCGGCGCGGTGGAGTTCCTGTTCGGCTTCACGCTGGCGGCCGGTCTGGTGGTGCTGTTTGCCGCCGTGACGGCCACGCGCGAGGAGCGCGCGCGCGAGTTCGCCATCATGCGGGCCGTGGGTGCGCGGGGCAGCCTGCTGCGCCAGGTGCAGCGGGCCGAGCTGGCGGGCGTGGGCCTGCTGGCCGGCTTCCTGGCATCCATCGTGGCGGCCGCGGTGGGCTGGGCGCTGGCGCGCTACGTGTTCGAGTTCGAGTGGACGGTGTCGCTGTGGGTGCCGCTGCTGGGCGCCTTGGCCGGCGCCGTGCTGGCGCTGGCGGCCGGCTGGTGGGGGTTGCGCGACGTGTTGCGCCGCCCGGTGGTGGAGACGCTGCGCCGGGCGCCGACCTGAGGCATCCGTCTATTGCTATGTATTTGATAGCTGTCTACGCAGCATTTGCGGGATCAGCGGGTCTAATGGCTGCGTAATCGCACACGCGGTTGCGCCCCCCGTTCTTGGCAACGTACATGGCCTTGTCGGCCCAGCCCAGCAGGGTATCGAGGTTGGTGTCGGCGCGCGTGAGCGTCGCCACGCCGATCGACACGGTGAAACGCAGCGGCAGGCCATGTTCCTGCGCCACCTCGGTGCCGGCCACGGCCTGGCGCAGCCGCTCGGCGGCATCCAGCGCGCGGGTGGAGTCGGTCTGCGGCAGGACGATTGCGAACTCCTCGCCGCCGATGCGGCCAATGATGTCGATGTCGCGCAGCGCCTCCCGGCACACCTGTCCGAGTGCGCGGATGACCATGTCCCCCGTCTGGTGTCCGTGGGTGTCGTTGACGGTCTTGAAGTGGTCGATATCCATCATCAGGACGGAGAGCGGCCCGCCGTACCGCCGGGTGCGCGACAACTCCTGGTTCGCCGTCGTCATGAACTGGCGGCGGTTGAGCAGGCCCGTGAGCGCGTCGGTTTGCGCCAGGCGACGCAGTTCGCGGTCGGCGTTCTTGCGTTGCGTGATGTCGCGCGCAATGATGGAGGCGCCCAAGACCTGGCCCCGGCTGTCGCGCAGGAGTGAAATGGTGGCGCTGACATCGATCTGCACGCCGTCCTTGCGCACCCGCACGGTCTCAAAGCGTGGAACCGTCTGGCCGGTGCGGATCTGCTCCAGGACCTGCATCTCTTCGTGCTGCCGGTCCGCGGGGTAGAGCGCCAGCATGCGCTGGCCGATCATCTCGTGGTCGGTGTAGCCGAACATGGCCGTGGCGCCGGCGTTCCAGCTCGTCACCATGCCGTCGAGGTTCTTGCTGATGATGGCGTCCTGCGACGACTCGATGATGGCCTCGAAATGCTTGAGGGTGTTTTCCAGCGCCTTGCGCTGCGTCACGTCGCGGGTCACGCCCAGCACGGCATACACCTGCCCCTGGGCGTCGTACAGGGGCACGGCGTGGGTGTCCAGCCAGCGCCGGGTGCCCTTGAGGCCGACGATCTCAAACTCCAGCGTGCCTTCTGCACCCCGGGCCACTCGGTCGTGCAGGTCCTTGAAGGCGCGTTGGTGCTCGGACTGCACCAGGTCGACCACCGGCTGGCCCACGACCTGGGCTTCGGAGTCGGCCTCGATCATGGCCAAACCGGCACGGTTCATTTGCAGCAGGGTGCCGTCGAGGGCCAGGATCTTCACGCACTCCGGTTCGGCGGCGATGATGGCCCTGAGTTGCGCTTCGCTCTGGGTGAGCGCGATTTGCGCCTGCTTGAGCGGGTCGATGTCGGAGATGAGGACAAAGAACCCCTTGACCTGCTCGCCGTCCCGGTCCGGAATGTAGTGCGCGTAGGCGTGGCGTGTGCTGCCGTCGGCCTTGACCAGCTTGCGCTCGAAACTCTGGGGCTCGCCCCGCAGCACGGCCTGGATGCGGGGCGCGTACTGCTGGAGCAGCTCAGCGCCCAGCAAGTCGCGCAGGGGCATGTCGCGCATGTCCTGTGCTGTCTTGCCAAACCACTCGCGGTACTGGTTGTTGGCGAACTTGCAGCGCAGGTCCTGACTCCAGTAGCTGATCATCCCGGGCACGCTGTCGGTGATCGTGGCCAGAAACTGCTCGTTGGCCTGCAGCGCCCGGTGGGCGTCGGCTTCCCGCTGCGCCGACTGCGAAGTCTTGCGCTGGAGGTTGTGCAGGCCCAATGCCAGCAGCAGCACGAGGACGCAAAAGTTGATCAATCGTATCCAGGCGTTGTGCCACCAGGGGGCATAGACGGCATCGAGCTTGCGCGTCACCAGAACGCCCAGGGGCTGGTCCATGTGCAAGGCAGCGGGCTGGATGTTCAGCTGGACCCGCATCAGCGGATGCGGGTCGGTACCCGGCATGCTGCCTGAGCGCGCGTCCGCTTCCTTTGGCGCAACCAGGAATATCTGACCTGCGCCGTGAAAGAGGGCGACCTGCATGTCGGGCGCGTGGCGCCCGGAGCTCAGCAAGGGGTAGAAGTACTGCGGGTCCAGCGTGGCCACAATGACGCCGGCAAACTGTCCCCGGGCATTGGTGAGCCGGCGCGAAACGGTGATGGTGTAGATGCCGGCCTTGGTCAGAAACGGAGGCGAGACGAACAGCATGTCGCTGCGGGTGCTTTCCTGGGGCCGTCGGAAATAGTCGCGTTGGGCGAAGTTGTCATGCGGGTTCAAAATCTCCGGCCGGCTGCTGGCCCGGATGGTTCCGCGGGCGTCCAGCAGCGCGATGGTGCGTACCGTTGGCATGGCGTCGGCCAGCGTGCCGAGCCGGGTGTTCAGCAGGGCGCTGGGGGTGGAACCCAAAAGGGGCTCCCGGCTCAGCCCGGTCAGCACGGCGTCAATGGAGAGCAGGTTCTGCTCGATATCGGTCTGGATGACGTGCGTGATTGCCAGCAAGCGGTCGTGCTCGCGCAGCCCGGTGTCGGTGTATTGCTTGTGGGCGTTGAGGCCGCCAAAAAGACCGAGCAGGAGCAGGGTGGCCGCCAGAACCAGCCATTGATCCCGCAAGGACTGCAGAGGGTAGTTGGACCGTTTCATGTCGCAAATTACGGTGTACCCAGGAACGGACCGGCAGGCCCGGTTTCCGGGGTGTCGTGGGGTCGAACTCCCTTGTCAGCGCGTTTTACTTGTTGTTGTCCAAGACCGGCAGGCACACACGTCCGCGCCAAGCTGGCTGGCTGGCACGGCGAAGCATGTAAATGCTATCTTTTTAATAGCTGCATGCGCATATTTTATGGGAATCAGGAGGCTGCTGCATCCAAAAAAATCACACTATTCGCGTCTTTGTCGCGCGCCGGCGGTGGCCGGCTGCAGCAGCACAATCAGTGCGCCGGCGCCGCCCTGCATGGGGGGCGCCTGGACAAAGGCCACCACTTCGTTCTTCTGCACCAGCCAGCGGTGCACCTTGTCCTTGAGCACCGGGGTCTTGCCCGGCGAGCCCAACCCCTTGCCATGCACCACGCGCACGCAGCGCAGGCCCTGGCGGCAGGCCTCGCGGATGAAGGCGCCCAGCGTGTCGCGCGCCTCGTCGCTACGCAGGCCGTGCAGATCCACCTGGCGCTGGATCGCCCATTTGCCGCGGCGCAGGTTCTGAGTGACATCCACGCCGACGCCGGAGCGGCGAAAGCTGAGCTGGTCGTCGGTGTCGAGCAGGCTGCTGACGTCGACCTCGTCACTCAGGGCTTCGCGCAGCGCCGCGGCCTCGTCCAGCTGGCGTTGCTTAGGGGTGGGCGCCGGCGGCGCGGGTTTGAGGCTGGTGGTGCGGGGCTCGGGCAGGCGCTGGACGGCCCCCACGGCCGCCTGGAACAGGTTGTTCTGGGCGGCCAGGCGCCGGGCTTCCTGCGCGCGCTGGGCGGCGGCCTGGGCTTCGCGTTCGGCCTGCGCCGCAATGGCCTTGCGGACCTGCTGGAGGTCGGCCAGGGAGCTGACCTTGAGCGTCCGGGCCTTGGCGGACGGAGGCTTGGCCGCGCTCACAGCAGCCCCTTCTCGGCCATGGACAGGGCCTGGCCGGGGCCGACGATGAGGTGGTCGAGCACACGCACGTCCACCAGGGCCAGCGCGGCCCGGAGGGTTTGTGTCAGCGCCTCGTCGGCGCGCGAGGGCTGCACCGTGCCGCTGGGGTGGTTGTGGGCCAGCACCACGGCGCTGGCCTGGTGGTGCAGGGCGCGCAGCACCACCTCGCGCGGGTAGACGCTGGTTTGGATTGGAGTTGACCAACTGCGAAACAACATTCTGTCACTAATTTCTATGAATTTTGATGAATTCTGCGCCTAACAATACCTCACTACAGCTTGGAAAAGAGTCGTTCGCAGGTTCTGAACCAGCACCGCGCACCATTCCCTTCCTTCCAGTTTAGAACCCGGCCAGGAGTCTGGCTTCTTTTTTGCTATCAATCTAGCTGAGTTGATAGATTAATTGTTCATATCTTGGGCCGTCATGCCCGCGCCTAAACCATATACATCTCTAGGCGTCCATGTGGATGTCTCCGGATACCCGCGCTGTGGGTTTGCTCTCCCATCCCCTTGGAGAGTACGAGGTAGATACGATTGTTGAGGTATGGAACACCGGTCATGGGCTAGCTCACCAGCAAATCTTGCTTTTTGATGTTCAAACTCGATTGCCGAGAGAACGTTCTGGACAGTGTCTGCCAAATCTCCGCCTTTCGCCGCAGCCGAAAGCTGGAGGTAGAGACCTTCGAGTATCGCTTTTCTTGCCGCAATTTGAGACTTTTCACTTACTGCGCGCATGTTGTCAGAAAGCCTCGACATTGCATCTTCATTCGAAGCAAGCTGAGAGAGGCTTAGCAAATTCTTCAGGCCGTCAATTTCGCCTTGGGTGGATTGAGGCGCAGAAATCATTTCGAGAAAAGTCGTCGTCATAGAGTAAGGAGTCCAAGCAAGTAATTGCGTCTAGATGCCACGACCGCATCAGTTGTGCACGTGTATCAGACGTCAGAGACGTTCGTGGTGCGGGTCCGCAGCACGACCGAGCTTGAGCAGCGCCCTTGAAGCCGGACACAAAAAAGCCCTCTTGCCGCATGAAGCGGAGAGGGCAGTGCACCGCATCGAATTGATGCTAGCAACCCCGCTACCACAGTCGAAAGACCTTTAGGCCGGAGGCTTTGCGTCCCTAGCTTTCGCGAGGTTTGCCCGTAACTAATGGGATATTTTACGTTACCGGAGAGCCTGCTTCGGCTTGTACCGCCAATACTTTCAGCTGTGTTTGCGTACTCAAGTGAGTATCGCCACACAACCCAATGCAAACCGAAACAGTCATATCAGTTCATATCCACCAGACATGCAATCAGTCAATTCTGCTGAATCGGTCGGCTCATTGGTCGATTAAGTCGGGTTAGTTTGACCACGCCCTTGAATGCCTCTCATAGGCTGATAACTGAAGTTCACAAACTACGGTTTCGCTAATGCGAGATTCCCTTCAACGAATACCTAGAAAGGCGAAGGGGGCTCAGTCCTGTACAGTCATTCGGAAGGGAGCGGTGGTCCTTTGGAAACGTGGACGTCGCCGGAGAACAAGATGGAGGCTGTGTGGTGTTGAGCTTGGACTTCAAACGTATTCGTGAATTTCGCGGAACTCGGAACGGCGGCTTCGAAGAACTCTGCTGTCAGCTGGCTTCTTACGTTTGCCAATAGAGAAGGGCGGGTACGGTCTTTCAAATTCCAAGGCGCAAACACTTGGATGGTTAGCTGACCCGAGTGCAATTGACGCCTACTTGACATTCATGAAAAGTCGGTCTGATGGACTCATCCATGGCGGGCATAAATCTTTTTCAGCATGGGTCGCATCCTTGACTGACGCGCGGACAGGTTACTTGGCCCAGCAACCATCTTTTGCCGCCCTTATTTCGTCAGTCCAAGCGCCTGGTTGGGAATGGAAAGAATCATGTGTGCAGGCTAGGCAGGTGTCATTGTCGTGGAAGTCTGATGCGAAGGATGTGTCGCGCAATCCAAGTGCACCAATTCAGTTCTTGCTGGACCAAGATGTACCACTTAAGCCGCTATTTGATGCGATGAGACGCTTGCGGGACATTGGTGACCGAGCCGGAAGTGGAACTGTCAATCAAGCTGTTGCCAGAAGAGACGAACTTCTGCTTGGTTTTCTGATTGGTAATCCTTTGCGCAAGACAAACATGGTGACACTGACCTACAAGAGCAATAACACCGGGAAAGTCTATGTAACGGCGAATGGACAGTGGCGAATAAAACTGCAGGGCAGTACGTTCAAAAATCGTAAGAGAGTAGGTGGCGAAGCTTATGACGTACCCATCGCATCCTGGCTTGCCCCATTGCTCAGGGACTACGTACAGATATTTAGGCCAGTACTCTGCGGAAGTCGTGATTCTGGATATTTTTTTGTTACGCAAGATGGGGAGAAATACACGACATTGAGCGGTCACGTCGCAGAACTAACCAAGCGCCACATACCTGGGTGTACAGGCTTCGCAATGCATGCGATTCGTCACTTGATAGCAACCGATTGGCTCACCAAGCATCCCAACGATTTCCTGACGGTCGCTGAATTGTTGAACGACACAATTGAAGTCGTGATGAAGAATTACGCTCACCTAAAAAAAGACGTGGCTTTTAGTCGGTTTGATACGTATGTCAGTTCAATAATGTGAATGAGCCATGCAGCGCAAAAGTGGCTTGGAATGCGGCCAAATCACCTCTGCTCAAATTTCGCCACCAAACTCAGCGCTCTCTAGCGCAGCATGCTGGCGTTGCCAGTTAGGCATATGCCGCGCTACCAGCGACCAGAAAGCCTTGGTGTGGCTCTTCTCGACGGTGTGGCATAGCTCGTGGACGATGACGTAGTCCTGCACGCTGGTCGGAAGCTCCATCACCCGAGGATGGAGTTCCAGCACGTTGTGAGCACTGCAACTAGCCCAACGGCTTTGAAAGACGCGGACGCGTGCACCACGGGACTGTAAGCCGGTTTGGCGCTCCCAGTGGCGTACTCTGACCAATAGCTTCTCATGAGCTCGCTCACGATAGAAGCTCTCCATCAGGGAAGCGAGTACTTCCGGCTGGATGCTTAGACCATCAGGGGACTCGATGATGAAACGCGACGCAGTGAAGGTCAGCTGAGGGCTATCCAGGTTTGGGGAATGCTGGACCTCCGTGAAGTAGCTCCTGCCGCAATAACGCAGCCGGCTTCCGGTGACGACGGCGTCATCGGCCTGCGGCTGATTGACCAGCACCAACTTCTCGCGAATCCAACGAGCGCGGCGACGGACCAGCGCTTCTTGTTCGGTCGTATCCACCACCGGCCCTCGAAGTAACACTGGCTGCCCACGTTCAACGGTCACGTAGTGCCGTTTCAGCTTGGTATCGGGCTGGAACTTCCACTCGATGGTGGTCTGGCCATACTGGAGCGACTGCATCGTCAGTTCTTCAAGAGGATGTCGAAGACGCGCTTAGCGTGCTCCCGCGCCACGGAACGCTCCCAGCCAGCCAGCGGAATCAGCAGCTTGTGCAGCAGTGCCCGTAACTCAGGGTGCAGGTCGGGCATCTGCTTCCAGTTGGCCGCCACCATGGTGCGGCTCAGGTCGGCGTCCTCAAACAGCTTTGTCGTAGCAATGCGGGCCGTCTCCTCGCTGAGCAGCGACGCCAGATAGTGATAGACCGCCGAATGGGCCGGATGCTCGAAGCCGGTCTTGTCTTTGTCCGCGATGCGTTGCCCAAACAGGTCGAGCTGCTCCAAGAACTGAGCCTGACTGATGCGCCCCGCAGCCTCTTCCGCCAACAGCTTTTCAAGCTCCTCAGCCAGCTTGTCAAAGAACGCCGGGTCCTTGTCCCTGCCGGTCGCAATCGTGTGCTTCAACTGGTTCTTCATCACCAGTGCCTGGCTACCGGGACTGGCCAGCTTCTTTAGGCGCGCCATGTCACTGGCATCCAAGATTGAGACCTCTTTGCCCAGCAAGCTCTTGGCCGGACTTGCGTCGATGTACTCATCCAGCAGTTGCTGCAGCAGGGCGGACTCCAATCGCGTGATGCGTTCACGATGGGTCGCGCCTGGCAGTTTGTCGCGCAGCATCAGCCTGATTTCTGCCAACAGCGTGAAGTACGGCTTGAACGGTACGCCGCGTACGTCGGGGAGGATGATGTCGATGCTGCGGTTGAAGCGCTTCACCATCTCCAGAAAGTCCTCGACGGCATCCAGTCGAGTTGCCGGGTCGAGGAAGCGCTCGGCATCGTCCTTGTAGTCCTCGCGTTGACCGACAGGGTTGTGCTTCTTGGGCAGCAGATTAAGGACGCGGTCAAGAGTGGCTTGCAGCTTGGGTAGCTCGCTTTCAACCCCTTCCCACACCTGAGTCGCTTGCACCTCACCACCGTAAATCTTCAGTGCGTGGTCGAGGTGCTCCACGACGCCGTGGTAATCCACGATGTAGCCGGCATTCTTTCCCGCCATGGTCCGGTTCACCCGTGCAATCGCCTGCAGCAGGGTGTGCTCCTTCAGCGGCTTGTCGAGGTACATCGTGCCCACGATGGGGGCATCCCATCCAGTGAGCAGCATGTCGGACACGATGATGAGGCCGACGTTGTTTGCGTGCGGCTGCCCATCCTTGCCATTGGACTCGTCGCCATAGGGCAGTGGGAACAGCTTGGAAACGAAGTTGGAAACCTGCTCGGAAGGCAGTGCGACAGGCTGCTTGCCCGCCTTGATTTCAGCTTTGACGCGCTCTTCGATGGTCTGCACCGCGTCCTTGTCCGCCCCGCGCTCTGCGGCCTCTTCGTGCTCGCTGGCTCCGGAGCGGGATGCCGTAGCGCTGGCCAGTGAGATGACCACGCGACTCTCAAAGGTCGGTAAGCCCTTGGCCTGACGGTCCTTCATAAGGCAATCAAGCAGGTCCTTGTACTTGACGGCCATGTCGCGACCATCACACACCAGCATGGCTTTCAAGCCTTTGGCCTGCACATTGGTGACGAAGTTCTCCACCAGATGCACCGCCACCTGTTCCATGCGGTCACCGGCCTGACGCCATCGAGCCAGCAGCTCTTTCTTGAGAGCTTGCTGTCGGACCTCCTCCTCCTGCGCGAATTCGTCCTTGAAGGCCTGGTCTAGCTTGCTGCTGGGCGCGAGCTTGACCCATGCATCCTGGTATTTGATGGGCAGCGTGGCACCGTCTGCTACGGCTTCGTGTAGGCGATACTCGTCGATGTAGGTATCGCCCCCAAACTCAGCCAACGTGTGCTTGTCGTCGTTCAACAGAGGCGTGCCGGTGAACGCGATGAACTTGGCATTTGGAAGGCTGGCCCGCATGAAGGCAGCCAAGAAGTCGTACTGACTGCGGTGCGCCTCATCCACCAGGACATAGAAGTTAGGCTTGGCACTCAACACCCGGAAGTTGACCTTCTCGCGGCCTACCTCTTCCCACTTCGCGTCCAACAGCACACCGTCTTCATCATGCAGGCCGTAGTTGGCATTGCGCTCCTCGACCATGTAGAAGTCCTTGTCCTCGCGCACCCGTCTATGGCGAGTGGCTTGCAGAAGGTCATTCTCTTCATCTGCGGCGGTGTCGCTGGTGTCGGAAGCCTGTTCGCTCTCTTGGAACTTTTGGACCGTGCTGGTGAACACACTGCCGTAGTCATTGCCCAGCAGCTTGACCAGCCCATCAACCGACACCGCCTGAATGGCCTTGATTCCTACCGCGTGGAAGGTGTCAAAGATTTGCTTATCGAGGTCCTTCCGGTCGGTCAGGACCAGCACGGTTGGGTTGTTCAGGCCGGTGCAGTCCGCCCGCAGCATCCGGGCCAGCAGCGCCATCGTGAGCGACTTGCCACTACCTTGGGTGTGCCAGACCACGCCGCCGATGGGCTGTGCTGCCGTCAGCCGTGCGATGGTCTTGCGCACCGCCCGCCACTGTTGATAGCGCGGGAGCTTCTTGACCGTCCTGCCGTCTCGGGTTTCGAACAGGATGAAATGGGTGATGAGTTCCAGGAACCGGCTCGGCTCGAATAGCGCCCACAGCAGTTGGTCCTGCTCGCTCGGGTCTGCCCCCAGTACACCGGTTACTGCCGCCAGTTCCGCGTCCTGCAGTCGATAGCGTGCATAAAAGGCGGGTTTGGTCAGGATGGCGCCGTACAAGCCTTGCCTGCGATTAAGGCCCACGCAGACCTGGTTGAATACGAACTGTGCCGGGAAGCTGGCTTGGTAGCCATCCAGTTGTGCCAGCGCCTCATCCAGGCGGTGGTGGCTAGCCTTGCATTCGATGATGGCCAGCGGCAGGCCATTGATGAAGAGCAGCAGGTCCGGCCTGAACAGGTCGCCATCGGCGCTCTTGCCGACGTACTGGTCCACCACATGGAAGTCGTTGTGGGCGACCGTGCTCGCGTCGAAGAAGCGCACGCTGCGCGGCTTGCCGTGGTCATCCTTCACCTGGATGTCCGACCGGTGCAACACCTGCTCCCAGAACGCCTTGTTGGCCGGGAGTAGTTCGTCGTTGACGCGCTTGCGCAGCTCAATTAAGGCTGCATCCACGCCACCGGGTGCGGTGGCCAGCCACGGGTTCAGTGCCAGCAGCCGGGGGCGCAGCACGGTCTCAAGCAGCGGGGCGAGGTGTCGGTGTTCCACCTGTACCGCATGGCCAGGCAGATGGGTATAGCCCAGCTTGACCAGCGACTCGATGGCAGGTGTTTCGACGCCAGTCTTTTCCGGTGACTGGCTCATGAGCTTTTCTTCCCTTGCATGCTGGCTTCCTCCTGACGGCTGCGATACCAAACCTCGCCGCAGCCTTGTTCTTTGTTCAACGTCCTGCGAATATCAAACAGTCGGGACTCGTGAATAACGTGCCGCCAACTGCCACAGCCATAGCGCTGGGGCTGCTGGTCGGGGTACTGTGCACGAATCCACGCGGTCGCCGTGTTGACGTGAGTCCAACCTTCTGCCTCGAAGCGGGCCTCGGCTTCGCGCAGGCAGCGCACAGCGCCGCTGGCAGGCCAATCCACCGTGCCATCCGGCGCTATGCCATTGACCAGCAGGTCTTCAAACGCTGCCGTGCTCATGAACGATGCCATCTGCGCTCGGGCTTCATCCATGGCCTGTGCCCACCCGCGCAAGGTCAGGTAGTGGCCGTCGATGGTCTCGTACCTGGCATCCAGATAGGCGTCCGCGTTGATGCAACCTTGCGGCTCCCAGATGTTGAACCGTTGCAGGAAGTGGTGAACCAGCTCATTGCGCAAGTCCACCAACTCCTTCAGTGCGGCCATGGTGGCTTGATGCTGGCTGGCGTCCAAACTCACCTGAAAGCGGAAGCGGAACCACACGCCTCCATCGCCCTGCGGCTCTTCAGCGCTGTCAGCCTCTTCGGCCGAGGTCAGATGGCGCTCGGTCAGCATGCCGACCAAGGTTCCCAAGGTTTTCTTCTGAGCGCAGGCCACCTGAGCATCTCGCACGACCTGCAGCTCAGCCGGTGGCCCGGCAATGTCGCCGTGGGCTACCAATGCCTTGAGCAGGATTTCGTACTGCTGCAGGCGAAGCAGGCACCGCCCCAACTTGCGCTGCACATCGCGCTGTAGTTCAAGCGGGGGTTCTGGTGTGACCAAAGCCTGCGACGCCATTCCTGCCCCTTACGTTCCGATGGCGTTGGCGTCTACGCTGACCCGCCATTCGCCCGTGAGGAGCTTTTGCATCAGGCCCCGCTTCAATGCTTCGTACACAGCGCGCTTCGAATCAAGCACGTGGAGCTTTGCATCAACGCCGTCAAGAATCTGACTAACTTTGCGCTGCTCGTTCAGCGGAGGAAGAGGCACAACGATATCGGCAAGAGCACCCAACCCGAGGGTCTTGTTTCTTCCCGCGCCCCCCGGTGATGCCAACGTCAGCGAAGCGATTCCAGCAGGCGTAGTCAGGTATCTGAACAGAAAATCCGTGTCTGCTTGGGTCGCATCCACGGCGCAAGTGATGTAGCGGTGCGAGCCATAGCGACCATCGTCCTCGGGTTGGGCTACTGCTACTGCGCCTTCCCAAGCAAACACGTTGCCACAAGCGGTCTGGCAAGAACAGATTCGGCTCATCTGCAGTCACATAGCCCGATTCACCCACAAGCGCTGGCGTATTCATGCGACTGATGATGACTCGGTCCGCAACAACGCTTGTTGTCACTCTCCCGACATCCTCAGGCACCACGACTTTGTGCTGCTTAGGGAAGAATTTCCCCCGCAGCACTGCGCTCGTCTTCAGGACACCAACCTCGTCCTGAGCGCAGCCTGTGTCGGTCTCTACGGCATTGACGCTTACGCCAGCTTGCAGCGAGGCCACAAAGTCACCGACAACGCCCATCTCCCAATCTGACGTGACCAGACCGATGGCCGTATCCCTGAGCGAATCGCCAACCGGCCCCCTCATGCCCCGGTCTCCAGTAGGCCCAACTCAGCCAGATAGCCATTCAGACGTTCATCAATCTGCGACTCCTCTTCCGCTATTGCGGCCAGTTGCGACAAAGTGGCCGCCACATCGACCGCATCGTCGGTCTCGCGGTTGTCGATGTAGCGGGCAATGTGAAGGTTGCCTTCGTTGTTGCGGATTTCGTCTAGTGGCACCACCCGACAGTAGTTCTCGACCTCGGTCTGGTGCTCGAAGGCGGCCTTGTGCACGCTGGCAATGCGAGCAATGTCTTCGGGGCGTAGCCGGTTCTGAACCTTGTCATCACCAACGTCTGCACTTGCATCAATGATGATGACCTTGCCCTTGAGTCCAGCGGGCTTGCGCTTGTTAAGAATCAGCACACAGGCTGGGATGGGGGTGTTGTAGAACAACGCAGGGGGCAGGCCGATGATGGCCTCGATGAGGTCGCCGGGCTGGTTGCCGCTGGCAGCGTCGGTGCCGAACAACAGGCCCTCGCGAATCTTGCCTTCCTCGCCGCTGCGGAACAGCACTCCGTGCGGCAGGATGATGCCCATGCGGCCATCGGCCTTGAGGCTGGCCAGCATGTGCTGGGCGAAGGCGAGGTCGGCATAGCCACGCGGCGGGATGCCGTAGACAAAACGACCATACGGGTCGCTCACCTGCTTGTAGTTCGGCGCCTTGGGCTTCTTGTCACCCTCCTGCTCGGCCTCGTTGGCCAGTTCCAGCGGGGACCACCATTGCTTGGCCGAGAACGGCGGGTTGGCAATGACCCGGTCGAAAGTTTTCAGGTAGTCGCCATCGAGATGCTTCGGTTCCACCAAGGTGTCGCCGCGCTCAATCTCAGCCCGCATGTTGTGCAGGTAGAGGTTGAGCTTGGCGATGGCCCATGTGCCAAGGTTCTTTTCCTGCCCGTAGAGCAGCACATTGGGCTTATCGCCAAGCAAGGTACCCCCTGGCAGCTTGGCGATGTGGTGGGCGCTTTCAACTAGCATGCCGCCGCTTCCGCAGGTCGGGTCATACACGCTGTGACCAGGCTGCGGGTCGATGAGTTCCACCACCAGCTGAACAACGGCCTTGGGCGTATAGAACTCGCCGCCCTTCTTGCCAGCGTCGTCAGCGAACTGCTTAATCAGGTACTCGTAAGCGTCGCCCAGCATGTCCGCCTTGTAGAGGTCGGCATTTCCCAGCTTGTATTGGTTGAAGTGGCGTAGCAGACGCTGCAGGGTGGCATCCGACAGCACGCGCTTGTCACCGTACTGGGTGGCCGTCAGTACGTGCTGCAACTCGGGGTTGTTTGCTTCGATGGTGGCGAATGCCTTGTCCAGTGCCTCGCCGATGTTCTCGGTTCGGGCAATCAGTTCCGGCCAACGAGCTGTGCCGGGGAAGTGCCCCCACTTGTCTTCGACCTCTTCCTCTGCCGCCGCCACGCTCAGGCCCTCTACCTGCATCAACTGGGCAACGCGCTCCTCGAACACATCGTTGAATCGCTTTAGGAACAACAGACCAAAGATGTAGTTCTTGAAGTCGGAGGAGTCGATGGAACCGCGCAGGATGTTGGCGGATTCCCAGAGCCATGATTCGAGGGTGTCGAGGGTCAGTTGATTTGCCATATGTAGGAGATTCTAGGGACGGAATTGATTGCGCCCTTCATTGCTGTACTCAAACATAGACGGAAAGCCAGCTTGAATGCCAACATTCCGAAAGATTACTCAAAAGACTAGACTAAAGCTTAGTCATATGTTATGGTTATTTACATGAATAGTCAGCAGATACAAAAGCTCCGCACCGACTTGGGTCTATCTCAATCTGAATTCGCGCAGTTGTTTGGAGCCCATTCCATGACAGTCAGCCGGTGGGAACGGGCCGTAGCTGCGCCGACCCCTTATCAGCTCGCGCTGATGCAGCAGTTTCGCCAGACCGCCGATGCCCGAAAGGTAAAGGTCGACGAAACTGTCAAAAACTTGTTGGTGGGGGCCGGGGTCGTAGCAGCGCTTATCTGGCTGCTTGGAGCCAAGAAATGAAGAAGTCTTCAATTGCCCTGACCATTCACACGGCCGCCGTCATTTCGCGCGAGAAACTGACTGGAGGAGGGCGACACTTTGGTGTGCACTTTCCTGGTGGAGAGGTGGTGGACTTCTCTCCTTCCGGCGTTAGATTCACAACAATCCAAGGATTCTTGGAAGGCCGGAACTGCAAGGTTGAACAGCTAATCCCGGTGGGGGAAGTCAGACAAGCCCACTGGCGCGCCAGAACAGCCCCAGGGCAAGTCCGCTCTTACCATTTGTTCGACTACAACTGCGAGCACTTCGCAAACTACGTAGCGGGTGCAGTAAAGCCAGAGAGCTCTCAGGTCACTGGTCTCGCGGTTCTATGTCTCGCGGGACTTGTTGTTGCTGCATTCAGCTAGTTGAACAGGCCGAATCGTTTTCACTTGATTGCGTTTGGATGTAATCATGCCAAATTGCAATTGTCTGAATGGTCATTCAAATGCTGACCGTCACGCCCTGACTTCGGCAAGTTCTCCCACATGAGTTGTATACCTGGGAGTCCTTCGCTCCTGTTTCATAGTCCACGTCCGCAAATCCCCCTTTGTTCCAGCGCTACCAAGCGTCAACGTTCCACGCCCGTACCGGTCGTTGACAGTATCGAGTGCTGTCATCAACCGGGTACGGTCCCGGCCTTCTGAGACCTCCCCCAGCTCCAGCTCCAGTTGCTCCCGGTCATTGGGCTGTAGGTCCACCAGCATCACCCCGGCTTTGGCGTAGTTGAACCCTTCTCGATAAATGGCCTTAAGGCCCGCCAGAGCCCCTCGGGTGATGGCCGCGCTGTCTGCGGTAGGCCGGCGTAGTGGTACCACGATGGAGCGGCTGCACTGTGGGTCCTTTCGAAACGGGCTGGTGCGGATGAAGACCATGACCTGGCCACAAAGGGAGTTCTGACCTCTGAGCTTCTGTGCAGCACGGCTGGCGAACTCGGTGAGGGCTTCTTCAAGACCAGCGCGTTGGGTCACGGGGCTTCCAAAGGAACGTGTGCACGCAATCTGCTGTTTGGGCTGAGGGCTGTGGTCCAGCTCGATGCAGGGCAGGCCCCGCAGTTCCCGTACCGTACGCTCCAGCATGACTGACCAGCCACGCTTGAGGGTGCCCAAGGCCTTGGCTTCATTGCTTCTGGCGATGGCACAGCCATCATTGTTGGAAAGGACGACCACGGGACGACCCTGCAGGCTGGGACGGAAGACCCGTTCGCAGCTTACGTAGAAGTTGTTGCCGTCGATAAGGGCATACACAGTCAGTGCTCCAAAGCCTGCAGAGTCATCGTGTCGGGCTCCCCACCATAGAACTGCTGCAGCACTGCAGCAAAGACTGGTACGCTTGGGTCCGCCTCGGCAAACAGAGTCATGCAGGAACGCAACTTGAGGTCATCGGGTGAGTGCAGGATGTCATGGGCGGTGCGATTCTTGTGGGTCAGCAGAATGGCTGCGCATTCCTTCAATCGGGCACCCAGCATCGGATGGCTAAGGTAGGCCTTGGCATGGTCCAGGTTCTCAATGCCGTAGAAGCGGGCCGTGCCACTGCGTCCCAGCGCGGTAAGTTGGGGGAAGACGAACCACATCCAGTGGCTGGTCTTGTCACCCTGGCGCAGCTCCTGCAGCACATCGGCATAAACCGGAGCCTGGGCCTTGAGAAATCGTTCCAAATCCATGGCGGTGTCCCTCATTGCACAAAGCGCTTGATGGTGGCCACGACCACGCCCCAGGTCTCAATAGTCTGGCCTTCCTTAGGGATGATGTCTGGGTAGGTGGGATTGCCTGCTTTGAGGCGCACGCGCCCGGCACGCTGGTAGAGCTGCTTGACGGTGAACTCGCCATCCACGATGGCCACGACGATGTGGTTGTGGCGTGGGCGCAGCGCCTTGTTGACGACCAAGATGTCGCCATCAAAGATGCCGTGCCCTTCCATTGAGCTGCCCCGGGCCTGGACATAGAAGGTGGCCTGAGGGTGGGTGATGAGCAGGTCGGTGAGGTTGATGCGCTGGGCACCGAGGTCCTCGGCAGGCGAGGGAAAGCCTGCATGGACCGGGCAAGGAAGCAATTGGCCCAGCATGGGGGCTGGCGCCAGGGGAATGGGGGGAGCGCAATTGCTCAACTCGCAGGACATGGACTACCGGCACTAAAATACTGTTAATGCATCCAGTATATTGATTTCCATGAAATTTGCCAGAAAGCGCATGGTCGCCCTAGTCCTTTTGCTTGTAACAACCCGATTGGCTTTTGCTTGGGGCAACGAAGGTCATCGACTTATTGCAAGCGTGGCTGATGCTCAGCTCACCCCTTCAGCGCGTGCTCACGTGGGCCAGTTGCTGGCATTGGAACCAGGAGCTACGTTCGTCAGCATTTCGACTTGGGCCGACGAGCACCGCAACCCAGCCACCGCGCGCTGGCACTACGTCAATTTTCCTCGAGGTGATTGCCAATACCTCAAGGAACGAGACTGCCCAGATGGTCGTTGCGTGGTGGAGGCGATTGAGCGTCAAGTGCAGCTTCTAACAACCTCCAGCGACGCGCAGCAGCAGTTGATGGCCTTGAAATATCTCGTGCATTTGGTGGGAGATGTGCACCAGCCATTGCATGCCGGTTGGGGAGATGACATCATTGATGATGTGCTCCCAAGAACGCTTTTTGGCTCGCTCCACGCCGAACTCACACCGGCAATAAACGCATCTCAGGTCACGCTTTGAAACAGCGTCTTCGACCTCATATGGGATTCCCCATTGATTCGCCATCACATTCCTTTTGAACTGTTTGGCGGTCACCAAATCTTTGCTTACTTCGCCTTAAGGGGAGTTAGCTCCGACTTCGGCGAACACACCAGAACCTTCCTTGCCCCACGTGTAAGCGCAACATAAAGGTGTGTTGCCGTCATTTTTTCGGGGTGCATAACCACCGCGACATCTGCCTCAAGTCCCTTGAGGAGCAATGTGCTTCCCACAGCGCGCTTTGGCAATACTCGCACCTTATGGCGTTGGAGTTCGCGTATGGATATTGCGGCTTCGATAAATGACCCTCCCGAATCAACCACGTTCGAGAGTGCATCGAGAGCGCCATAGTAGATGGCCGGACGGTATGCACGAGCACCTGGATTCTTGCCTAGCGCTCGAAGCAGTGCGTTGGCAGCCTCAAGGGAGGGCTGCGCAACGTAGGCTTGAGCCGCTCGCTCAGCGACGGTCGCTTCCTTTTTCGTTCGCGTGCCGCTGAGTGCTTTCAGTCTCTTGCGCAATCCATCGGCGTCAACCTGTGTCATGACGGATGCTCCGAATTCAAGCAACTGGTCCAGACAGCCGGCAGACCCGGGCTTGTAGTTCGTCGCGAATTCAGTCAGGTCTTTCAGGTCGACTGCTTCAACGGTGGAAGCACCGGGTGTCCGTTTGGCGAAGTTCTGCTGGCCCACCTTATCGCTACCTTCCGCGATGATAAGTAACGAGCCATCACCATCGGGGTGCTTGTATGCCGCCGCCTTCATTCTTCCCTGCACATCTTTCTCGCCCTTCACCCTGACCCAATCAACTCCTGGATGGCCTTTGAGCAAGTCAACGGGACCACCGACCCTCAAGTTCCTGCGTATTTCAATGAGCCACTCACCGAGCGGCTCAGCACCTGCATTTATCCAGCGCCATGGTTTTTCGAGCTGTCCGGCGGCCGGAAAGGCAGTCTCTACGTCACTCCAATCAACCAAGACGTTGCCGTTGAACCCGAAGATAGCTTGCAACGGGTCCCCCAGGACCACGGTCGGCAGGGTCTTGCTGATACCCAGGACAACGGCGTGCTGTTCGATGCTGCAATCTTGGTACTCGTCGACGATTAGCCTTGAGTACGTTGCTGCTAAAAGTGGGGCGATGTTTCCGCTAGCAAGTAAGTTTGCCGCGCCCAATCGAATCGCTGGATAGTCCAACGACAACCCGCCTGTTTGCAACTGATACCCGCTCCCGGAAGGAAACGCCGCAACCATACGCATGGCCCAGCCGTCGATGGTGAAGAGGCGATACCCAGTAGGCGGTACCTTACGCTTCACAAGCCGCTGCTGCAGCGAGTTAGCACCGGCGTTGGTGTGGGTGAGGACCAAAACTGGCTTGTCTGCCAATTTGCATCTGCCAAGCGCAGATGCGATGAGCTCCGTCTTACCGCATCCTGCGGGAGCTTCGACGCTTCCGAGCCGCACTTCAAGAAGGTCAGGTTCAGTGGTCAACTTTCGTCCACCTGAAGATGTCCAATACAACCTGAGTCAGAGGCGTCTTATCCGAGAGCATAGTTTGCCCGACAAGTTCGCGACCGACACGTTCCATGCGGTCAATACTTTTAAACCAGCCGGACTTCTTCTCGACCTCACCGCTCTTGCTCTTCTTCTTAGTTCTTGAAGCCAGACCAAGATTTTTGCGCACGGTGGCCGTGTAACCGGCAAGTTTCGCGCTCTCTAGGATGTTTGAGACACTGACCTCCGACCCGAACTGCTCTTTAATCTTCTCATCTACTAAACTGCGGCCCACATTCTCCAATGCGAACTCGAGCAACCTGTCTATGTTTTCACATGGCAGATGGACAAACAACGCGTCCTCTAAAGCAAAGCCGTCTTCCCAAGTAAATACGCGTCCGCCTAAATTGGTGAGCTGGTCGAGAACCTTCGAATCGACGGCCACATCGTTGTCAATGAAGGCGGCCACCTCGTAGCCAAGCTTGGCAAACAGCACGGCTTTCTCGATGCAAGTCTTTGGTGAGCCGCCGCGTGCATCGAGAAGCGAAACCCCTCGTGCAAGCAGAGAGTCTTGCCCTCTTGCTACGTTCCAATCATCCACGCCGCGCAAGAGCCCTTGTTCGCTGGCTCCCTCGCACACTATTACCTTCTTGGCCAAGAACGAACTCGGAGAACTCCGAAGTGTGCCCTGAACGTCGTCACCATTACCGGCGGCCTCGACGGCGTGCCCGTCCTTGCCTTTGCGGACGATATGCAGATGCTCAGCTTTGAGTTGCTGCAACGCCACTGGGGAGTGCGTCGTAATGAACACCTGTGCTACAGGCTTTTCAAGCTTTGAGCCAAGGGCATTTAACAACCGCGTGAGCCGATGCGGCTCCAGACCGAACTCGACCTCATCGACCAATACGACGGCCGCAGCCTGGGACGCGTCGCGCTGCAAACCTGCAACCAAGAGCCTAGCGGAGCCTGTTCCCAAGCATCGCAACGGCACGCCATCACTACCGTGGACCGCTATGGCCCCCTCTTTGAGCCAGAACCCCTGTGTGTCCAGTGAGGCCTTGACGGAGCCACCAGTCGGCACGCCCAAGCTTACGGCAGTCTTTTCTACAATGGCGAGCGCATCCATGAGTTGGTCGTTCGCCTCCTCGCCAAATGCAAATTTGGCGCTACGCGCGATATCAATCAACACTGAGTCGACGTCGAGTTGTTCCTCAGTGAGTCGTGTCAGCACTGAGCCTTTATGCCCCTTGCTTTCATTTTTGCGGTGAATAGGAGCGCCACAGTGGCCACAGTACATCAGGCCTGAAAAGATGTTGTAGTAGTGACTGTCACGCCTTTTCATGACTCTGCGACTACGAATTGATGCCCGAGTCAGATTCCATAGGTCGTCATCAATAATCCTTGGGTAGTAGTCCTTAATTGGCTCGCCAACCAGCAGGCCTTCCCAATGTTGGGCATGTGCTTCGTACGTTCGAATTCGATGCTGGTGCTCGCCAAGGACCGCGCGGTTGTTCAGAATCCGTCCGGGCATCTGGCCGTGCCATCGTCCGTTTGTCTGGTTGAGTCGTGTTGGAACCGGCCAGCCCTCTGAATTTGCACGTGCAGCAATTGCTTTTGAGCCAAAGCCAGCCGCGGATAGCTCGAAAACCTTTCGAACTACTGCGGCCTTTTTCTTGTCAACTATCCAGGGGGCATTTTTGGACGCTCGTGATAACCATCCTGGTGCGCTGCCGAATGCAATCTGCGACCCAATTTCTCGATGCTTTTTATATGTTTTTCGAAGGCGCATCGACTTGTATTCGGACTCTTGATGTCCTCGGTACAACGTGACGACACTCATCATGAACGACCCAAGGTCATCCATGGTTTTTGTGTCCCAGACTTTGTTGTCGCTAAGCGTGACGACTGTCAATCCACTGTGAACCAGGTTCATGAGCAAGGTAATCGCCTTGCTGAGTGCCTGCCGGGTAATTCGGTCAAGAGCTTCAACAATCAGAATTGTTCCTTTGGCAATCTCACCAGAGTGAAGCTTTTCCTGAAGTTCAGCTAACGCGCCTGTAGCTGAATTTGCACCCGAATATCCGGAAACCCCCAAGTCCTTGAAAATATCACTCTCATCTAGGGTGTGCCCGTTTTCCTCGCACCAGTGGCGAGCTGATTCCAGCTGACGGACGTAGCCAAGACCGCGTGTTTGTTTTCGACTGCTAAGTCGTGCGTAGGAAATTACCCGCTGCATCACTGCCACCCTTTAGGTGGCCGCGCAAGCGAACGCCCCAAGTCGAGAGCGGGGGGTGTCGCGAATGTGAAAACTGGCATAAGTGCTTGTTCTGCTTAGAGTTTTTTCTATTTCGCAGATAGTCTACTTTAGTCTGCGTGAGCGTGCCGCGAAACAGTTCTTCCATGGCCAGCAGCCGGTTCTGGACATCCAGAAACAGCACGGCAAACACCTCGTGGCCGCGCCCGGCCAGGTGCAGCTTCAGGTAGTGCTTGATGGTGTCGGGGTTGGCAAACACGGTGCGCTCCTGCAGTTGCTGGGCCATGGCGCGGCGGGCCAGTTCCAGCACCGCCACCAATTCGGCCCGCTTGGCCGGGCCCAGGCCCTTGACGTGCTTGAGGTCATCGGCCGTGGCGTGCAGCAGGCCGGCCAGGCCGTCAAAGCCGCCGTCCGGGCTGCCGTGGGGGTGGTTTTTCTTGAGGTGCAGCAGCTCATCGGCCATCTGCAGCACGCCTTTGCCTGGAATGCCGGTGCGCAACAGCAGGGCCAGCAGTTCGGCGTCGCTCAGGGCTTGCGCGCCCCGGGCCAGCAGCTTTTCCCGCGGACGGGCGTCGGGGGGCAGGTCTTTGAGGGGCATGGCAGGCGGGGCGACCGGGCGGACGCGCAGGTTTCTACAATAGAGGCAGTTTATAGGGACTTATATGACCGCGACGCCCCCCACCATCCAGCCCGGCTCTTTTCTGACGCTGCATTACCGCCTGAGCGGCCCTGCCGGGGAGGTGATCAACACCTTTGAAGGCAAGCCTTCCACACTGACCCTCGGAACGGGTGAGCTGTCACCCGCCCTGGACGCCTGCCTGCTGGGCCTGCAGGAGGGTGCGCGCCAGGTTTTCGAGTTGCCGGCCGGCGCTGCCTTTGGCGAGCGCAACCCCGACATGCAGCAGTGGCTCTCCCGCAAGGAGCTCAACTCACTGGGCGACCCCGACGAGGAGTACCAGGTGGGCGAAGCGGTGCAATTCCCCACGCCCGACGGCCAGGGCCAGTTTGCTGGCGTGGTGTTGCAGGTGCTGGAGGGCAAGGGCGTGCTGTTCGACTTCAACCACCCGCTGGCCGGCCAGCCGGTGACGTTTGAAGTGCAGGTGATCGGCATCCTATGAGCACCACGCAGGAAATCCTGCTGGCCGAGCCCCGTGGTTTCTGTGCCGGGGTAGACCGGGCCATTGAAATCGTGGAGCGCGCACTGCAGAAGTTCGGCCGCCCCATCTACGTGCGCCACGAGATCGTGCACAACACCTATGTGGTCAACGACCTCAAGGCCAAGGGCGCCATCTTCATTGAAGAGCTCGATGACGTGCCCCCCGGCGCCACGCTGGTGTTCTCGGCGCACGGCGTGAGCCTGGCCATCCAGCAGGAAGCGCAGCGCCGCGGGTTCCAGATTTTTGACGCCACCTGCCCGCTGGTGAGCAAGGTCCACGTCGAAGTGGCCAAGCTGCACAAGGAAGGCTTTGAGTTCATCATGATCGGCCACAAGGGGCACCCGGAAGTGGAAGGCACCATGGGCCAGCTCGACAGCGGCATCCACCTGGTGGAAGACGTGGCCGACGTGGCCCGCATCCAGCCCCGCCAGACCGAGAAGCTGGCGCTGGTGACCCAGACCACGCTGAGCGTGGACGACGCCGCCGACATTGCGGCGGCGGTGCGCGCGCGCTTTCCCAGCGTGCAGGTGCCCAAGCAGCAGGACATCTGCTACGCCACGCAGAACCGCCAGGACGCCATCAAGATCCTGTCGCCGCAGGTGGACATCATGATCGTGGTGGGCAGCCCCACCAGCTCCAACAGCAACCGCCTGGCCGAGCTGGCGCGCAAGCTGGGTGTGACCAGCTACATGGTGGACAACGCCGCCGAGTTGCAGACCGCCTGGTTCGATGGAAAGAGCCGCGTCGGCCTGACCGCCGGTGCCTCGGCCCCCGAGATTCTGGTGCGCCAAGTGATTGACCGCATCCGGGCGCTGGGCGCGGTCTCGGTGCGCAAGATGGACGGCATTGAGGAGACGGTGAAGTTTCCGCTGCCCAAGGGCCTGAAGATCGACGGCTGAGCGTACCGGCGTCTGCTATCGTTTGCATAGCTATTCACGCAATAAAATAGCGGGCTAGAGCCCAATTTGATACAGAAATACGAGAATGCCATGTTAGATATCACCCTGCTGCGCAAAGACCTGGATTCGGTCGTCGCCCGCCTGGAAACCCGCAAACAGCCGCAGGCGTTTCTGGATGTGGACGCGTTCAAGGCGCTGGAGGCCGAGCGCAAGACCCTGCAGATGCGCACCGAAGAGCTGCAGAGCAAGCGCAACACTTCGGCCAAGCAGATCGGCATGCTCAAGGGCAAGGGCCTGCACGCCGAGGCCGAGACGGCCATGGCCGAGGTGGCCGGCCTGAAGACCGAGCTCGACGCCTCCGCCACCCGGCTGGATGCCATTCAGGCCGAGATGCAGACCCTGCTGCTGGCCGTGCCCAACTTGCCGCACGAGAGCGTGCCGCGCGGTGCGGACGAACATGGCAACGTGGAAGTGCGCCGCTGGGGCAACCCCGCGCCCATGGCGTTTGAGATCAAGGACCACGTGGACGTTGGCACGCCGCTGGGGCTGGACTTCGAGATGGGCGTCAAGCTCTCGGGTTCGCGCTTTACTGTCATGAAAGGCCCGGTGGCCCGCCTGCACCGCGCCTTGAGCCAGTTCATGCTGGACGTGCAGACACAGGAGCACGGCTACACCGAGTGCTACGTGCCCTACGCCGTCAACGGCGAGTCGCTCCGGGGCACCGGCCAGTTGCCCAAGTTCGAGGGCGACCTGTTCGCCGCCAAGAAGGGTGGCCAAGAGGGCGAAGTCCAGCCCGACCACACCGCGCTGTACCTCATTCCCACCAGCGAGGTGCCGCTGACCAATTTCGTGCGCGATGTGGTCCTGCCCGAAGCCGACCTGCCCATCAAGCTCACCGCCCACACGCCGTGCTTCCGCTCCGAGGCCGGCAGCGCCGGACGCGACACGCGTGGCCTGATCCGCCAGCACCAGTTCGACAAGGTGGAAATGGTGCAGATCGTGCACCCCGAGAAGAGCTACGAGACGCTGGAAGAAATGACCCGCCACGCCGAGGCCATCCTGCAAAAGCTGGGCCTGCCCTACCGTGTGATGAACCTGTGCACCGGCGACATGGGCTTTGGTGCCAGCAAGACCTACGACCTGGAGGTGTGGCTGCCGGCGCAGAACACCTACCGCGAGATCAGCTCGGTCTCCAACTGCGAGGCCTTCCAGGCCCGTCGCCTGCAGGCCCGCTATAAGAACGCCCAGGGCAAGAATGAACTGGTGCACACCCTCAACGGCTCCGGCCTGGCCGTGGGGCGCACCCTGGTGGCCGTGCTGGAGAACTACCAGAACGCCGACGGTTCGGTCACCGTGCCCGAAGCCCTGCGCCCGTACCTGGGCGGCATGGTGACCCTGCGACCCTGATAGAATACGCGCATCGTCCAATCGAAGCGATTTCAGGAGAGATGGCAGAGTGGTCGAATGTACTTGACTCGAAATCAAGCGTACCGCAAGGTACCGTGGGTTCGAATCCCACTCTCTCCGCCAAGAAATAAAAATAGCCCATGTCAACCATGGGCTATTTTTTTTGTCTGCATGATTGACGACCTGGAGCCACAAGCAACCTGTCGACCCCAGCGTCCCCAGGCGGCCATTGCTATAGTGCAGATTGGGAGGATTGGATGATCGGCTCAAACCTCAGTTGCCCGATGGAACCGCGGGGTCCGCGGCAGGCATTGCCTTGGACTCGTCAAGCTCCGCCACACCACTTGCCTGTGAACCTTTGCAGGTCTGGACGCGGCAAGGCACCTCTACGAGTTGCATCATTTCCGTCTCGTCCACGAGCATCCTGGAAACCAATGGAGAACGGTTGTCCATGAGCAGCGGTTCGAACGCACTTGAATCCTGGGTGCTCGTGACCGGCACCCGGGCCGTGGCGGTATGAATACCTACGTTGTGCTGCTTCGCGGCATCAATGTGGGCGGCGACGGCACCCTTCCGATGCAGGAGCTTGTCGCTACGCTGGAAGCAATGGGGACACGGAAGGTGAGGACCTATATTCAAAGCGGAAATGCCGTATTCGAGAGCGCCGAAAAGAATGCAGCGCGTCTGGCCCAGCAACTTTCCGCAGAGATCAAGACGCGCCGTGGCTTCGAGCCGCATGTGCAAATTCTCACCCGCGAAGCCCTTGCCAAAGCGATTGCGGCAAACCCCTTTCCAGAGGCTGTGCTCGACCCCGTTAGCTTGCACCTCGGCTTTCTCGCCGCATGCCCCAAGAACCCGGATCTGGAGAAACTCTCCGATCTCCGGAAGGACAGCGAACGGTTTCACTTGTCCGAAAGGGTGTTTTATCTGCACGCGCCCGAGGGGGTTGGCAGATCAAAACTCGCCGCCAGCGCCGAGAGACTGCTGGGTGTTCCCATGACGGATCGCAACTGGAGAACGGTCTGCAAAATCATGGAAATGGCCGAATTGTGAGCGGGGCCCACGCCCTGCGGGCGATCAAATTTCGCGTAAAAAACCGTGTGAGTCCGCGCACCCCGAATGTTGGTCTACCAGGACAACACCATGAATCAAAACGTTTCTAACGATAGCCAATCGGCATCGGAGTTCATTGACGGAAAGCTCGCTGCGCTTGGAGACTGGCGCGGGAGTGCTCTTGGCACCGTGCGCGGGCTGATCAAAGAGGCTGCCCCCGATGTCATTGAAGAAGTGAAATGGATGGGAACGCCCGTCTGGTCCCTGAACGGCATCATCTGTACGGGCGAAATTTACAAGGCCAAAGTGAAGCTCACCTTTGCCAAGGGGGCTGCCCTCAGCGATCCCGCAAAGCTGTTCAACTCGGGTCTTGATGGCAACGTAAGGCGCGCTATCGACATCCATGAGGGTGAGCACGTCAATGCGGTTGCCTTCAAGGAACTTATCCGTGCTGCTGTGGCGCACAATGCGGCTGCCAAAAAACACAAACCGACACGCGCCACATGAGCGACCCGTCGGGGCCCCAAATGGCCACCGACGGTCACGGCCACACACTTCGCCACGAACCCCGCGTTTGCGGGGTTTTTGTTGCTGCCGTGTCGTGCGTCAGGCCTTGCCGGCCTCAATCTTCCGAAGGATGTCGTACAGCTCGTCCTTGAGGTGCAATTTCTTCTTTTTCAGGTTTTCGATTTCCTCATGGGTCCCCTGCGGGATGCTGGACTCCATATTCTTGATCTGTTGGTCTAGCTGGTTGTGCTGATCGAACAGACGGGTGAAATGGTGGTTGCTCGTCTTGAGCTGTGTGATCAGGTCGCGGTACTCTGGAAACATGGGAATTCCTCAAAAAAATGGGCTGTTTCGGGATGACACAGGCTGTGTGGTGACGGGTCTGGGTGCGGGCCTCCTTTCGTTACCCCGGCGCAACCGCCGGGGGTGTGCATGTCCTAGGTTGTGTAGTGGCCGGCAGCTTCCGGCTGGAACAAGATCGCGGCCACCTCTGCTGCCTGGGGCTCTCCGCCGGGCATGGCCCACTGTGCTCGCGCGCCAACGCGCAGGCCCAGCAAGGCCGAACCCATGGGGGCGAGCGCGGACACCCGGCCGAGGCCGGGTTCGGCATCGGAGGGATAGCACAGGGTCATCTTCTGACGCAGGCCGGTGGCGGGAAACACAATCTCCACCTGGGAGTTCATGGTGACGACGTCCGGCGGGATCTCCCGGGACGGCAGCAGGTCCACCAGACCCTGGCTGTCCGACAGTTCGCCAGGCAGGTTGCCGCCGGTCAGTTTTTTCAGGCGAATGAAGTCCAGCTCGGTCAACAGTCGCAGGCTTTCTTGGTTTGCGTGCATGGTGCACTCCGTGTAGTGCGGCCGACCCGTGAGGGGCGAGAGACGGCCGCGATCGCGCGGGGTGGAGGCCCGGCGATGGTGGATTGCGCAAAAAGAAAAGGGGGAAGGAGGTATCGCCGGGCTCAGGAATGTGCGACCGGACGGCGCAGACCGGCGGTACCCGTCACGGTGCGCGACCACACCGCCGCACCTGCCATGAAGGGCAGGGCTGCAACCGAGTGGAGCCGGGGGCAAACAGAACGCGCCATGGTTGGATTGTAGGAAAACCACGGCTTGCGGACAAGCCCGAACCCCATGCCCCATGGGACTACTGGGCCAAAATCCATTTGACCAGCGTGCGGGCTTCCGCTTCGCTGACCTGCGGGTTGGCAGGCATGGGAACCTGGCCCCACACGCCGTAGCCGCCGATGAGCACTTTTTTGGTCAGTTTGTCTTCGGCATTTTTCTGGTCTTCGTACCGTGCCGCGATGCTGTTGAACGCGGGACCGACCAGCTTGCTGGTCATGGCATGGCAAACCATGCAGTTTTTCGCCTTCGCCAGCTCGGCATTGGCCAGGGCCGCACTGGAGGTGAAAGCCATGGCCACCAGGCCCGTCCACAAGTAGATGCGTTTCATGGGTCTCTCCCAAAAAATGGAACCGCCTTCGTCCACCGTGTACCGCCCGTTGCTTCAGGGCTTGCGGATCACACGCCCCATCGGATTGCGGTGGTGCTTCAAGCGTAATGGCAAATGGCGATCGTTGCAATCGCGCCGGGAGAATGCGGCGCGGGCGCCGGTTCACGGTGTTGGCAGCTGCAACTCCAGATCCAGGCCGTTGAGGAAGTCGCCATCGGGCTGCACCTCCACCCGGCGCGCCTTGCTGGCCACCAGCCGGAGTTTTTGGACCTGCTCCGGCGAGACCCGCAGCGTGTAGCGCCCCGGCATGACCTGGTGCAGGGTGTAGAACCCGTCGGATGCGCTGCGGGCGCGCATGGTGACGGCACCGCTGCTGTCCACCAGTTCGAGCAGCACGTCACCAATGCCACGGCGGCTGCCCTTTTCCACCAGATAGGTGGTGCCGTCAATGTCGGTCGTGGAGACCACGGGAAATTCGACGGTCTGCACCAGCCCCGGGCGCGGCAGCACGCGTACCCCTTCGGTGACGGGCTTCCACTGCGGATCTTCCAGCGTGGTCGTGTCGATGCCGATGTCGGCGTAGCGCCCGGCCGGCAGCCGGTTGAGTAGGGCCTCGCCGGTGTCGTCGGTGCGGTTGGGGTGGCGGCCACCCCGGTTGACGATGAACCCGGCATTGGGAACCCACTCTTCCCCCGGGTCATGTATGCCGTTGAGGTTGCGGTCCACGAAGGCCTGCGCGGATACCGCCCCGGTGCCGGCCATGGGCACACCGTCGGCAAACCACTTGCCGCTGCGGGCGTCGCGGCCCAGGGCCATGAACAGCTGGAGTGCAATGGCGTACTCATGCTTGTCGGAGTAGCTGCCGCTCACGGCAAGGGCAATGGGGCCCAGGTTCTTGCTCAGGCCGCCGGATATCAGCGTGCTGTTGCCGGTGAAATCGCGCAGCAGACCGGCGTTGACCCGGTACCCCGATGCCAGATTGCGGTCGGCCACGACGGAGAGGGTGTCAAAGCGGCTCTCCGGGTTCAGGGAGTAGCCGAGCTGTCCGGACAGCCCCATGTCGGCCACCCGGCGGCTCAGTTGCAGTGTGCCGGTCGTGGTGGTGGTGGTGGGCAGGCCGGCGCCGCTGGAGGTGAGCCAGCTCAGCCCGTTGGTGTACGACGTTCCAGCCGCCAGAAACGACAGCCGGCCGGAGACCTGGTCGTTGGTGACGCCGGACTGCAACTGCTCGCGCTGCACCTCCAGTGCCACGGGCATGCGCGGCAGGCCGCTGGGCACCAGCGTGCCCACGGCCCGCACCTTGTCGCGCTGGCGGATGGGGTTGTTGCTGGCACTGAACACGTCGCTGTCATAGCCATCTTGCAGCTGGGTGTGCAGCAGGTCCACGGCATAGGTTCCCAACTGCGTCTTCAGACCCAGTTCGCCCAGCAGGCCGCCGTTCTGGGCGAGGATCAGATCCGAAGTGATGATGGCCGACGGCAGGTAGCCCCGCAGCCCGAACTGGGAGTAGGCACGCTGTTCGCTGGTGCTCTGGCCCGTGACGGGGCGTGGCAGGCGCACAAAGGTGGCGGTGGCGGCCAGCTCCTTGAACAGGCCCATGTCGAACTTGGCCACGCTGCGGTTGCTGCCGTTGTCTGCCGTGTGCTGTGTCAGCGTGTACAGGAATTCTCCGGGCTGCACGGCGGACTGGTCCAGCAGAAAACTCTTGCGCTCGGTGCGCATTTGCCCCAGCGGGCCATTGAAGACCAGCTGGAAGTCGTTGCGACCGTAGGACAGGGGCAGATCGTCGAAGGCATACAGCCCGTCGCCCCGCGATTGCTGGAAGCCCAGCACCGCGTCGTTGTAGTACAGGGTGACATCCCAGCCCGGCGGCAGGTCGCCGCGCAGGCTCTGGCGGTCAAAGCTGGTGGGCTGGTCGAGTCGGCGGTTGCTCACGGTGCCGCCGCTGCCGGTCGGGTTGGTGGACAGGATGTTGGGCACACTGGGCGCCTGGATGTTGCCCAGCATGAAGCTGCGTGCCTGTGCGGGGCCGAGCAAGCCGGCGTCGGGGTCGTTGCGGCCCAGGGTGACCCGTGAGTCCGGTGTCGACTTGTCGCGCGTGGCACTGATGTAGGCCGCTCCCTCCATGCCCAGTACATCGGCGGTCAGGTAGGCGGTATAGGCGGTGTTGTACTGCCTGGAGCCATTGCCAAAGCGCGCGTCGGCACCGAAGGTCTGGTCAATGAAAGGCCGGTCAATCAGCTGGTAGGGCGCCAGCTGGCGGGGGTAGCCCGGGTCGCTGTCGTCGACGGTTGCTGTAGTGCGCAGGTGCGCTGCGGTGCGCTCGCGCTCCAGGCGCGCTTGCAGGGGCAGTTTTTCCCGCGGTTTGATACGCAGCTGCAGCGATAGCAGGTCAATTTCGAAGTCGATGGGCAGCCAGCGCGACAGCAACTGGCTGGAGATGTAGATGTCGTCGCCAATGACCCGCGCGCGGCGCGCCTCGTAGCTGGTCTCGCGCCCGGCGATGCTGGCAATGGCCTGTTCCACGTTCAGGCCGAACGGGTTGTCTTCCCGCAGGATGTAGCCGCTGGCGCTACCGGTCTCGGGTTGTACGGTGATGGCCAGGGTGAGCAGGCGCGCCAGTTCACCCAGGGGCAGCAGAATCTGCGGACCATCCTGGTAGGCGGTCAGGCTGTCGGACAGCACGGTGCCGTCGAGTCGAACGTCCAGCAGGAGCAGGTTGGCCTCGGCGGCGGCGCGGCCTTTGGGCGCGACCGATGGCGGCGTGCCCGCGGGAAGGGGCTGGGCCATGGCTGCCGTTGCCGCGAGAGCCGCAAGCAGGCAGGGGAGAGCCCCCAAGGGCTGTTTCAGGGTTCGCATGGCGGGGTGCGCGCGTGTGGCTGCCCCGCACTCAAGGCAGGTTCAGGGTTGCCTCGGCCAGCAGGTGTGCGCCTGCCTCCGGGCGCTCTCGGTAGGTCAGGTGCAGGCTGCCACCCGCCAGCCGGGTTCCCGGTGGCAGTTGCAGCGGCATGCGGGCGCGGCGCAGCGCATTGGGCACATACACCGCCACGCCACCGGCCTTGGCAACCTCCAGCGGCGCGCCGCCCTGGGGTGTGAAGGTGACCGCCAGGTCGCCGTACACCGAGCGGTTGCCACTACGCGCCATCTGCAGGGTCAGTGCCGGGCCCTCCGTGGCGGTGGCCGGTTGCAGGGCCAGGTTCTGCAACGCAACGCTGGCTTGCGTGTCACCATGGCGCACGATGACTGGAATGGAGGCGCCGACCAGCGCCTTGATGACCACGCCAATCTCCTTGTTGCCCGCCTGGCCTGCCGACTCCACACTGCTGGTGCCCGCGGCCTCGGCCACCCGGTCAAACTGCAGGTGCGAGCGATATTCGCCCGGTGGCAGGTCCGTGGGTTTGCGCAGCAGAATGCGCACGGTCTGCGAAGTGCCAGGCTGCACCGTCACTTGCCGTGGCGAGTAGCGCAGCAGCGGGTCGGCAAAGTGCTCGCCCGGTCCGGGGGTGTCAATGGCGATGAATTCACCGGTCTCGCCCATGCGCCGGTTGACCAGGTTGATGCGGTAGGTCTCGGGCTCGGTGCCGTTGTTCATCAGTTCCACCTGCGCGGCGCGCTGGTTCTTTTCCAGCACGATACGGGTGGGATACAGCGCCAGGTCCGCCAGGGCGGTGCGTGCCAGAACCAGCAGTGTCAGCGCCGCCAGCCAGTGGACAGCGGTGCGTCCGGGGGGCAATAGATGCATGGTGGGCCTTTCACAGAGGTTGAACAGGGCAGCGCGGCCGCTCAGTTGTATTGCACGGATACATTGAAGGACCCGGTGTAGCTGCCGGGCGTCTGGGCGTTGCCGGCTGTCAGGGTAGCCCCGACCCGCAACACCTGCGAGCCGCCAGTCAGCGTTCCGGTTCCACTCGGGGTGCTGGTGAAGTTGTTGACAGCCATGGTGTGGCTGCCGTCCGACAGGGTCACCGTATCGTTGGCCGGCAGTGTGATGGCGTAGGTGGCATCGGCCGTGCCGGTTACGGTGAACTGCGCCGCTGCGCCAGAAGCGCCCTGTGTCACCAGCAGCACGCTGCCGCTCTTGCTGCGCCCGCCGTTAGGGGCCACGGTTACCGTGCCCCCGCTGCTGGCCACAAAGCCGCCAAATATCAGGTCCGCGGATTTGCTCAGGCTGATTTGCGCCCACGCCGGAGCGATTGCAGCCAGGCCGGCCACGAGCAGTACGCTGCGCCATGCCTCTGTACGCGGGGTGGTGACGATGGGGTGTTTCAATTGAAGGCCACGGTGACGTTGTAGCTGCCCGACGTGCCCCCTGCGGGAGGCGGCGCCGATGACAGGGAGGCGGCCATGCCCGAGCCCAACGTGCCATCCCCGGAACCGGGTCCCGAACCGGGGCGGCCGTTGGAGGATGCACCGGGCGTGCCGGCAGTGGCCGCTGCGGTGGCTGCCGTGGAGCCCGCGCCGGAACCGGAACCGGAGCCCGTGGCTGTTACGGGTGGCGGCGGACTCGCCGGCGGCAGCAACACCGTGACCCAACCCGTGGAGGTGCTGACCGTGGCGGGTATCCCGCCCAATGTTTCCTGCACGGTGACAGGAACCGGCGCGATGATGGTCGCGCTGGCGCTGCCCGTTGCCGTGGCCGCCAGGGCGGGGCCCGGCGGCAGGGCTCCCAGGTAGATCCAGATTGCCACCGACGTCAGCAACACCCCGGCCGTGTCCCAGCCGGGTTGGCGGCAACGTTCTGGTGCATGGCGGGACATGGCGGTATGGGGTGTTCGCTGCCGGGAACGCACGGTCAGTTGTAGGCTACCGTGATCTTGAGGTTACCGGTGTAGGCACCCGCAACCTGCGCCGCACCCACGGTCAGCAGGCCGCCGCCGTAAATGGTCGCGGTGCCGGAAGCGAGTGTGCCGGTCGTCGAGTTGTTGCCCGCGCTGGTGATACCGCTTGCCGCCGTGGTGCCCGATTGGGCTTCGACCAGCCAGGTGATGGCCATCGTGTTGGAAGAGCCGTCCGTAAGAGTGGAGTCACTGCCCGTGGTGTCGATCGAGAAGGTATTGGCACCCGTACCGGTCACGGTGAATTTGGCCGCCGCGGGCGAGGTGCCGCTGGTTGGCAGGGCGGTTGTCCCGGCCTTGGTCCGGGCGCCCGCCGTACTCAGCGTCACCAGGCCGTTGCCGATCACCAGGCTGCCGAAGGCCATGTCCGTGTTCTTCGCAATTGAAATGGGTGTCAACACGTCCGCAGATGCGGACGCGGTTGCGTTGTCGGCCGCCCAGGCGCCCCCGGCCATCACCACCGTACCCATTGCCACTACCAGCTTGTGCATTGTCGTGTTCATCGTGAACTCCTTTGTGAATAAACGGAGCAAGGGGGCTCCATCCCATGCGGCGCCTGTGGCCCTACGGTTTTTTGGTGGGGTTGTCACCAGCGTCTTACAAAATATTACACAATATTTGACGATAAGTGTCAATTAATACCGATTTTTGTAGAAATTTAATGAAACACGCGAACAGCGGCGCCATGCCGGTCTCAGGGCTGCTGGGGGTGTTGGCAGGAAAAAAGGGGACGGTTCGCCCCGGCCGGCCGGCCGGTTGGGCGGAGGCGTCGGACGCGGGCCTAGCGACGGGCCAGCGGATTGGGTTCGGGCTCGCCGATCTTGTGCAGGGTGTTGCGGTCGGTGTGGTGAAAGGGCTCGGTCTGGCCGCGAATCACCATGACCGTGTCTTCGTCGTAGGACCAGGTGCCGTCGGGGTGGAACGTGACCTGGATGCGGTATTCCACTGTCTTGAATGCATGCTCCAGAAACGGGTTGGAGCAGATGCCGTAGGTGGTGGACTCGCGCTGCGCCACCAGTTCAAACTGCGTGGCATCGGCGGCGGCATGGCCGACGGCCATGGCGATCTGTCCCCGGGGGATGGCCAGGGTCTGGATCACCGTGCCGGTGGCGGGTTCCCACAGCCAGTAGCCCACCTGATCGTGGTAGGTCTTGCTCTGCTCGGGCTTGGTGATGTGGGTGTGGTAGCGCAAACCGTAGAACAGCTGGGGACCATTGGTTTGCGGGTCGATGGGCTGCAGCTCGAAGCGTTCGACGAACGCCTGTTTTTTCGGGCCTTCGGCCTTGGGTTTGACGTCCAGGCCGCGCACGCCTTGCCAGATGCCTGCCATGGCACGCAGTGGCCCCAGGTTGCGCAGGGTGTCGGCGTCGACGTTGGCGGGCTCGGTGTAGATGTCGTTGGGGTAGTGGCTCATGTGGGCTCCATGTATCAGCTTCCAGCATAACGTCCCCGCCCGATGCCGTTCGGCGGCACAATTCGACTTTGCGTGTCCAAAGGACTGTTCATGAAACTGTTGCGCCTGCCGCGTTTCAAGGTGCATGTGGGAAAGCCCCTGCCCTGGAATGTTCGCGACGAACAGAGCAACCTGCTGCTGTTGCGCGGGCACGTGATCGACAGCGAGCACCAGCTGGAGCTGTTGCTGCTGCGCGGTGCCTTTGTGGATGCGCAGGAGGCCCGGGCCGTTGAATTGCATGAGGCACCCTTGCCCGAGCGTAGCATCCCGCGTGTGCTGAATCTGTTTGGTCTGTGGGACCGCAGTGGTGATGAAATGCGCAAGCTCATGCTCAAGGTGCCACACACGCCCGGTCTGGTGGAGCGGGTGGAGGTGTTTGCCGCGGACTTGATTGCGCGGGTGGACCAGGATGTGGATATCGCCCTTTACCACGCCATCCGCCAGGAGTCCGAGGACCCTTTTCTCTACGGTTACAACCATGCGGTGCATACCGCCATCCTGTGTCTTCTGATGGCCCGGCGGCTGCAGTGGCCCGAGGCGCGCGCCGCAAGCCTGGTCAAGGCGGCCATCACCATGAACATGGCGGTGCTGGATCTGCAGGGGCAGTTGTCCAACCAGGACGTTGCGCCCTGGGAAAGCCAGAAAGCGCTGCTGCGCCGCCATCCGCAGGAGGCTGCCGACTGGCTGGTGCAGGCGGGTGTGGACGACGGGGACTGGCTGCGTGCGGTCGCCCAGCACCATGAGCGCCCGGATAGCACAGGCTATCCGCAGGGTTTGAGCGACGTGTCGGAGGTGGCGCTTGCGTTGCGCACGGCGGATGTGTTCATGGCCCGGATCACGGTGCGCAAGCTGCGCTCGGCGATGACGCTCCAGGACGCCGCCAAGCAGATGTTCCGGGAGGACCAGGGGGGAGCCCTGTCGAGCGCCGTCATCAAGGAGTTGGGAATTTTTCCGCCCGGTGACGTGGTCCGGCTCGTCAGCGGGGAAATAGGGGTGGTCATGCGGCGCACGGACAAGGTCAAATGCCCGATCGTGGCGGCCATTACCGATGTGGCGGGCCGCCCCACGGTGCACACGGAGCATCGCGATACTGCCTTGCCCGCGTTCGCCATTGTCGAGGCCGTGGCAGACCGGACTCTGGTGGCGCGCCTGCCGCCCGAGCGGGTGTATGGCTTTGCCAGCGCGGCGCCCCACGCCGCGCCGTCCTGAATTACCGAGCGGGGACTATCCGGCTGCAGCTAACTGCGTCAATGCGGCGGTTACGTCAGCCATGTCCACGTCCAGCGCTTCCAGCTGGCTGGTCAGTTCTGGCAAGGCGCTGGCGCCCTGTTTTTGCAGCAGGCCAATGGCTTGTGCAGCCTGCCGGGGGGATTCAAATCCCAGGCTCTGCAGCAGCAGGCGTCCCTGGGCGTCCACCAGCTTGAAGCGGAACTGGCCGTCCGCCTCGCGGTATTGCTTGAAACTGGGCAGGGCGGTCTTGGTGGCCTTTTGCGCCGCGGTCTTGGTCTGCTCACCGAGTTTGCGCAAGCCCACGGCGTGGCGCAGCTCGGCCATGAAGGGCGTGGCGCGTTGGCGCGCCTTGGCAGCGCCGGCCAGCAGGATGGCTTCAATTTTTGCCGGATGGTTGATCAGGTCTTCATATGCCTCGCGCATGGGGGCAATTTCGCGGTCAATGCGTTCGAAGAGGATTTGCTTGGCATCGCCCCAGGCGATGCCATTGGCGTAGGCGCTACGCAGGGCCTGCGCTTCCTCGTCGCTGGCAAAGGCCTGGTAAATCTGGAACAGGGCCGAGCCTTCCGTGTCTTTGGGTTCGCCGGGGGCGCGGGAATCGGTCTTGATGCCGGCAATCAGTTTCTTGAGCTGCTCACGCGGGGCGAACAGCGGAATGGTGTTGTCGTAGCTCTTGCTCATCTTGCGACCATCCAGCCCGGGCAGCGTGGCCACCGATTCCTCGATCACCGCTTGCGGAGGCACGAAGTGCTCGCCATAGCGGTGGTTGAAGCTGTTGGCCATGTCGCGCGCCATCTCGATGTGCTGGATCTGGTCGCGACCCACCGGCACCAGGTGGGCGTTGAACATCAGGATGTCGGCCCCCATTAGCACCGGGTACATGAACAGCCCGGCACTCACGTCCATGTCGGGGTCCTGGCCGGACGCGCCGTTCTTGTCGACGGCGGCCTTGTAGGCATGGGCCCGGTTGAGCACGCCCTTGCCGGTCACGCAGGTGAGCAGCCAGGTGAGTTCCGGAATCTCGGGGATGTCGGACTGGCGGTAAAAAGTGACACGCTCGGGGTTCAGCCCCGCGGCCAGCCAGCTGGCAGCAATCTCCAGCGTGGAGCGCTGGATGCGTGAGGGTTCGTCGATCTTGATGAGCGCGTGGTAGTCGGCCAGGAAGTAGTAGCTTTCCACATGGTCGGCCTGGCTGGCCCGCACAGAGGGCCGGATGGAGCCGACGTAGTTGCCCAGGTGGGGGGTGCCTGAGGTGGTGATGCCGGTCAGAAAACGTGTGGAACTCATGGGGAAGACAGTAAGTAGGTGAAGCGGGGTGGGGGTGCTTACCGGATCAGGGCCGCGAAAGGGGTGAGCAGGAAATCCAGCAGGCCAAAGGTGAGCGCCATCACGGGCTGCATCCACAGCGTGCTGATCACCCCCATGATGACCAGTGCCATGACGATGAAGAATCCCCACGGCTCCAGGCGTGACACCAGCAGGGCCTGGCGGTGGGGCAGCAGTCCGACCAGGATGCGGCCACCGTCCAGTGGCGGCAGGGGAAACAGGTTGAAGGCAAACATCACCACGTTGACCAGCACGCCGCCTTGGCACATCTTGAGAAAGAAGGGCTCCGAGACGCCAGCGCCCTGCAGCACGTACAGCGCAATGCCCCACAGCAGGGCCTGCACCAGGTTGGCGCCAGGCCCGGCCAGCGCGACCCACACCATGTCGCGCTTGGGGTTGCGCAAATTGCCAAAGCGCACGGGAACCGGTTTGGCATAGCCGAACAGGAAGGCCCCGGAGGTGGCAAAGTACAGCAACAACGGCATCACGATGGTGCCCATGGGGTCGACGTGGCGCATGGGGTTCAGCGTGACCCGGCCCATTTTCCAGGCAGTGTTGTCACCGAAATGCCGCGCCGCATAGCCGTGTGCGGCTTCGTGCAGGGTGATCGAAAAGAGCACCGGCAGGGCATACAGGGCTACGGTTTGGATGAGGTTTGCAAGGGCCACGTGTCGGAAATCCTGGGGTGGTTTGGGGCTGAAGTATGGGGCGAAAGCCGTGGGCCAGCCTAGAGTCCCAGGCGGGCCAGGTCGCCCCGTCCCTGGCGCAGCACCTCGGGTTCGCTGCCGGTCAGGTCGATCACGGTGGTGGGCTCCTGTGCGCACGCGCCCGCATCCACGATTCCCGCCAGGAGCTTTTCAAAGCGGTCACGGATGTCGGCGGCGTCGTTCAAGGGCTCGGTTTCACCGGGTGCAATCAGGGTTGTGGCCAGCAGCGCGCCTTCGTGCAGGGCCAGCAGGGCCTGGAGCACGGCATGTTCGGGCACGCGCAGGCCAATGGTCTTGCGCGAGGGGTGGCTGACCCGGCGCGGCACTTCCTTGCTGGCTTCCAGAATGAAGGTAAACGGTCCCGGCGTGACCGACTTGAGCAGGCGGTACTGTGTGTTGTCGACCTTGGCGTAGCTGGCCAGTTCGCTCAGGTCGCGGCACAGCAGGGTGAGGTGGTGTTTGTCGTCAACCCCCCGAATGCGCCGCATGGTGTCGACGGCGGCTTTGTCATCCAGGTGGCAGACCAGCGCGTAGCTGGAGTCGGTGGGTACGGCCAGAATGCCGCCCTTTTCCAGCAGGGCAACGGCCTGCTTCAGCAAGCGGGGTTGGGGGTTTTCGGGGTGAACTTCGAAGTACTGGGCCATGCCGTTGGGACGATCTCAGGTGGAGTCGGAAAGGTTTATTGGATGCGTGCCGCCAGCGATTCCCACACCGGAGTGAGGTTGCCTGGCAGCAGGGGCAGGGTGCCCAGCTCGGTGTGGCTTTCGTCTGGGCTGTGGAAGTCGCTGCCGCGGGACGCGGCCAGGCCGAATTCGCGGGCGGTTTCGGCGTAGGTCACGTACTCGGCTGCACTGTGGCTGCCGGTGACCACTTCAACGCCCTGGCCTCCATGATTCTTGAATTCGGTGAACAGCGCAAACTCTTCGGTGGGGGTGAACTTGTAACGCGCCGGATGGGCAATAACGGCCATGCCACCCGCGCCGGTAATCCAGCTGACGGCATCCTTGAGCGAAGCCCAGCGGTGGGGCACATAGCCGGGCTTGCCTTCGGTCAGGTACTTGCGGAATACCTCGTTGGTTTCCTTGCACACGCCGCTTTCCACTAGAAAGCGGGCGAAGTGGGTGCGCGAAATCAGCTCCGGATTGCCCACGAACTTGAGTGCGCCCTCGTACGCGTGCTTGATGCCCACCTTGGCCAGCCCTTCGGCCATTTCCATGGCCCGCAGTTCCCGTCCGCCCCGTGTGCGGTGGAGTCCGCGCACCAGCTCTTCATTGAGGGGGTCGAACCCCAGCCCCACGATGTGGACGGTCTGGCCGATGAAGGTGACCGAGATTTCGGTTCCCGTCAGGTAGCGCATGCCCTGTGCATGGGCGGCGTCCAGGGCGCGGTGCTGGCCGGCTACCTCGTCATGGTCGGTCAAGGCCCACAGCTCGACGCCGTTGGCGCTGGCGCGCGCTGCCAGCTCTTCTGGCGTGAGCGTACCGTCAGAAACAACAGAGTGGCAATGGAGGTCGGCGTTCAGTAGGTGGGTCACTATGCCATTTTAGGCGCAGGGCGGCCGGCTTGCCGGGCGCCGGCTTTACCCGGAGGCTGGCTCAGAAATCGGCAGGGCAGCAGAACTGCAGGGCGCGCCCGTCTACGGGGTGGGCAAATGCCAGCGCGCAGGCGTGCAGCAATAGGCGTTGCGCCTGGGCGAGCACCGCAGGTGGCGCGTACAGTGCGTCGCCCAGGATGGGGTGGCCGATCGCCTGCAGGTGCACGCGCAACTGGTGGGTGCGCCCGGTCACGGGCTCCAGTTCGACGCGGGTGGTGTGGTGCTCCGGGTCGAACTGCATCACTTGCCAACGGGTGACGCTGGCCTTGCCTTGCTGCCAGTCGATCATGCGACGGGGGCGGTTGGGCCAGTCCACCAGGATGGGCAGATCAATGGTCTGCCATCCGCCTGCGGTGGGTGCCAGCTGGCCGCTGACGACGGCCACATAGCGCTTGTGCACCTGCCGTTGGGCAAAAGCCTCGCTCAGCAGCCGTTGCGCGGGGGCACCACGGGCCATCACGACCAGGCCGGAGGTTGCCATGTCCAGCCGGTGCACGACCAATGCATCGGGGTAGAGGCTCTGCACCCGCGCGCTCAGGCAGTCCTGCTTGTCGGCGCCGCGGCCCGGCACGGCCAGCAGCCCGGTCGGCTTGTTCAATACGACGAGGGCTTCGTCCGCGTACAGGACGTGGACGCCGCCTTCGTGCGGCGGCAGATCAGGCTGCATCCTGTCCGGTGATCAGGCGTTGCACGGTTTCGCAGAACTCGTTGACATCGTTGGGCTTGTAGATGAGCGCGTTGGCGCCCTCGCGGATGGCGCTTTGCTCCAGCTCGGGCGTGACGTACCCCGACGCCAGCGCCACCGGCAAATCCGGACGAATCCGCTTGGCCTGGCGCAGCAGGTCGACGCCGCTGTAGCCTGGCATGTTGTAGTCGGTCACCAGCAGGTCGAACGCTTGCGGGTCGGCCTGCAGGGCGGCTTGGGCTTCGTGGGGGTCGGTGAACATCGTGACGGCGAATCCTTTGCGGGTCAGCACCCGCGAGATCAGGAAGACCAGCGCCTGGTCGTCGTCCACGTACATGACATGGCGGCCCTTGCCTTGCACCTGGGGGACGTTGGGCACCTCGGGGGAGGTGGCGGCTGCGTCACCCTGGGTAGCGGGAAAGTACAGGGTAAACACGCTGCCCTTGCCGGGCTCGCTCTGTACATCGATGGCGCCCTGGTGGGTCTGCATGATGCCGTGGACCACGGACAGGCCCAGGCCCGTTCCCTGACCCACCACGCGGGTGGTGAAAAAAGGCTCAAACACCCGCTGCAGGGTTTCCGGTGACATGCCCTTGCCGGTGTCCCGCACCGTGAGAGTGACGTAGCGCCCGGGGGGCAAGCCCATGTTGCCCGTTGGCGCGTGGTCGAGCACGCAATTGGCCAGCTCGATGGTGACCGATCCTTTTTCGTCGCCGATGGCGAGAATCGCGTTGGTGCACAGGTTCAAAAGGGCCTGCTGTACCTGGGTCGCGTCGGCCAGGACCGGTGCGCTGTCGGGTGCCACGATGACCCGCAACTCCACGGACGGCGGCAGGGTCACTTTGGCCAGGCGGACCGTCTCGTCCACCACTTCCGCCAGATGGATGGGGATGCGCTTGGGGAGTTCATTGCGGCTGAAGGTCAGGATCTGGCGAACCAGATCGCGGGCGCGCCGTCCGGCCTTCTCGATTTCCTTCAGGCTGGGAAAGGCCGGCGAGTCTGATGCCGTGTCTTGCTTGGCAAGGTCCACGTTGCCCAGAATCGCGCTCAGGATGTTGTTGAAGTCGTGCGCAATGCCTCCGGCCATGGTGCCCATGGCCTGCATTTTCTGTGACTCGCGCAATTGGGTCTCGAGCGCCAGGCGCTGGGTCTCGGCCCGCTTGCGGGACGTCAGGTCACGCGCAAAAATGGTGGTGATTGCGCCATGCCCGGGCTGGCGTTCCCGCTGGGCAATATCGGTGCTGCGGGCCGGGGTCAGCGGGTTGCGGGCGCGCAGACGCCGTTCCAGCGAAATGCTGATTTCGACAAAGATCTCGCGCCCCTTCAGGGTGGTGGCCTGGAATTCGCCCAGCGTGCTTTGTGCCGGCACCTTGCCGGACTCCAGCGCCTTTTCCACATCGGGCAGGAAGCGGCCGAGCTTGCTGCCGAAGGCCATTTCTGCCGAGCATTCGAACAGGGTCGTGGCGGCCGGGTTGAACACGGTGATGCACTGGTTCTCATCAATGCACAAAATGGCGTCCAGTGACGAGTTGATGATGGCTGCCATGCGGTTTTCGCTGAGCAGCAGGTCTTCGTTGCGCTGGCGCAGGATGTCGGCGCTGACCTGCAGGGCGCGCCGCTGGGCCAGCAGCGGCCCCTGGTCGATGATGGCGCAGATGAAGTGGGCCAGGTCGTCCTGCGGATTTTCGATGCGTGCAATGTGCAGGTCGCCGGTGAAGGTTCCCTGCGAGCCGGCGAGGAAGGCAATTTCGTTGACCTCGGCGGTCCCCGTCATCTTGGCGTTGAGGAAGGCGACAGCCACGACATCGGTGTGGTCCGGGCCGACAAACGGCAATAGGAAGTTCAGCGGCGGATCGCTTTCCAGCGGCTGGAAAAGGCGCAGGGCCATGGCGTTGCTGGCCATGACCAGCCCCTCTTCGTCCACCACCATCAGAGCCAGTGGCACGCTGGAAAACAGGGTGGCAAAGCGCTCCGATGCTCCTTCCGCTTCCTGCTGGCTGTACCGCAGGGCCTTGTTCTGCACTTCCAGTTCGGACTGGTACTTGCGCAGGTCCTCGATCATCTGGGTGGGGGCATAGCCGTCCAGGATCAGGTCCTGCGGGCCGTGCCTGGTCTTGCCCGACAGGGAGGCGGGGCGCGGAATGAAGCGGAACTTTTTGCGGCGGGCAGGGCTGTTCATGGCGTCAGGGTATCAGTTGCGGACCACGCTGTCGCCCGGCGTAAAGCGCGCGGCCTGGAGCGGACTGTGGGCTGCAATGTAGCCACGCAGCACATCGGCGTCCACAAAACCTGTGTTGACATAGCTGGGGTGTCCGGTCATGGCAGGGTAGCCGTCGCCACCCACGGCCATGAACTGGTGGATGGCCATGCGGTAGGTCTTTGCGGGATCAATGGGAGCGCCCTGGATGGTGGCCTCCCGGACAGCGCCGGCAGCAATGCGCAGGCGGATACCCGCGAAATGGGGGAAGCCACCGGAGCCGGGGCTGATCTGCACCACGTGGGCGAGGTAGTCCAGCACCTCCTGCCCGGTCAGGTCCAGTGTGACCAGCGTGTTGCCAAAGGGATGGACCTTCAGGATGTCCTTGTAGCTGATGGTGCCCGCCGGCAGCGAGTCACGGATGCCGCCGGCGTTCACCACCGCGAAATCGGCCCGGGTTTTCTCCCGCATGGCCTCGCCGATCAGAACGCCCAGATCGGTGGGCTGGCGGCGCACCAGGGCACGGGTGCCCTCCAGCCGCGTGTCGCTGCGGCCCACATCCACCAGCAGCTTTTGCTGGCCGAAGTCCTGGTAGGGCTGCAGCAGTTGCAGCATCTCCCGATTTTCGGCAATGGCCGGGGCGTAGCGCTCCAGTTGGGTCTGGCCATCGGCGCTGGTCACGGCATGTTTGAGGTTGATGGGGATCAGCGCGTAGCGCACCAGCGTGAAGGTGCCGTTGCGGTACTGGAAGTCAGCACGACCCACGTATTTGCCCCACTCATGGGCCTGCACGATCCAGGTGCCGTTCTGCCGGTCGGGCTGGCACGGCGTGCCCGGCACATAGGCCCTGTCGAGCACGTTCTCGGCCCGCATGCAGGCCGGGTTCTGCGTGTGCCCGCCCACCACCAGATCGATGCCCGCAACGGCGCGCGCCATCTCCACGTCTCCCGGCGCCTGGGTGCCGTGGTTGCCGTTTTCGTAGTGTCCCATGTGCGTGGCGGCAATCACGATGTCGGCCTGCGCGCGTGCCTCGGGGACCACCTGCGCGGCTTCCTGCAGGGGGCTGCGAAACTCAAGACCTCGGATGTTTTCCGGGTTGGCCATTTTCCGGGTGTCGTCGGTGGTCATCCCGATAATCGCCACGCGCACGCCACCCAGATTGAAAATTTTGTAGGGTTCAAACAGGCGCCGCCCCCCGGCGTAGATGTTGGCGGACAGCAGCGGAAACTGTGCGAGCTGGCGCTGCATGGCCAGCACGGCGGGGCTTTTGTCGAATTCGTGGTTGCCCACCGCCATGGCGTCGTAGCCCAGCAGGTTCATGCCCTTGAAGTCGGGCACGGCGTCCTGGAGGTCGGACTCGGGTACGCCGGTGTTCACGTCCCCGCCGTCGAGTAGCAGGCTGTAGCCCCCGGCGGCGGCTACTTCGGACCGGATGGCGTCCACCACGGTCTTGCGGGCCGCCATGCCGTACTCGCCGTCGCGGTTGTGCCAGAACCGGCCGTGGTGGTCGTTGGTGTGCAACACGGTGATGGCGTAAGTCTTGTCCTTTTCCGGTCCTTGCGGTGGCAGGCTGGAACAGCCGGCCAGGGTCAGGATGACCCAGGTGGCGAAGAAGCGGGTGTGGAGTGGCATGGCGTGGGGTTGGCGGTGCTGGAGCGCAGCGCCTTGGTTTATATCAAACTCCTCTGCGGCCCGGCCGGTGGGCGCAACCGGAGCACGCCATTCAGGGGCCGGCCCACACCACCGGTTGGCCCTGGCGGAGCCACTCGGCATAGCGGGTCGCATAGGCGTCTTCAATGCGCGGACGCTTGACTTTGAGGGTGGGCGTCACCATGCCGTTTTCTGGCGTCCATTGAGTGGTGACGACGGCCAGGCAAGCGAGCTTCTCATGCGGCTCCAGGCGCGCGTTGACGGTATTCAGGTGCTGCTGAAGGGAGGCGGTCAGGGTCTCCCGGTAGTCCCGGGAGGTGCTTCTTGCGGTGGCGTCCTGTGACAGCATGACCAGCCCGATGGGCTGGTCCAATGCGGCGCCGGTCACGGCGCAGGCTTCAATGTCGGGGTGCAGCACCAGCAGGTCCTCGATGGGCGCGGGGGCCACGTACTTGCCCTTGCTGGTCTTGAAGATGTCCTTGACGCGCCCGGTGATGCGCAGGAAGCCGCCGGCATCGATGCTGCCTTTGTCCCCGGTGCGCAGCCAGCCGTCGGCCGTCAGGGCCGCGGTGGTCTGCTCGGGCTCCCGGTAGTAGCCTTGCATCAGTGCAGGGCTGCGCATCAGGATTTCGCCGGTTTCGGGGTCGATGCGGCTTTCCACTCCGGTGTAGGGCAGGCCGACGGAACCGGTCTGGTGCGAACCCGGCAAGGTGGAGTGGGAGGCGCCGCAGTTTTCGGTCATGCCGTAGACCTCGATCAGGTCCAGGCCAAGGTTGCGGTACCACTGCAGCACGTCGGGCGGCATGGGGGCTGCACCCCCGGCGGCCAGGCGGCAGTGGTCCAGGCCCAGGCCTCTGAGGATTTTGCGGCGCACCAGCGAGCCGATGAGCGGCAGGCGCAGCAGGGTCTGGAGTTTGTGCGCGGGCATCTTGGCGTATATGCCCTGTTGGAACTTGACCCACAGGCGGGGCACCGAAAAAAAGATGGTGGGGCGGGCGCGCTGCAGATCCTGCAGGAAGGTGTCGAGCGACTCGGCAAAGAAGATGTGGCTGCCATAGCGCAGGGAGCCCTGTTCGATCAGCATGCGTTCGGCCACATGGGCCAGCGGCAGGTAGGAGATGAAGCGGTCGCCGCTGTCCATGCGCACCCGCTGGGTGCCGCTGGTGACCGCCCATGCCATGGCCCGGAACGTGTGCACCACGCCCTTGGGTTTGCCGGTGGTGCCCGAGGTGTAGATGATGGTGCCGACGTCGTCCGGGTCGCGCACGGGCATGCCTGGAACGGGTGGGGTTTGCGCCAGCAGCGTATTCCACTGCAGCGCCGCGATGGCGGCGGGCGCCAGGGGCAGGGCCACCAGGGGGACACCTGCCGGCACGCCGGCCTGCAACTGGCTGCTGTCGTCCATCTTGCCGACAAAGCAGGCCCGGCTCTCGCTGTGCTGCAGGATGTAGGACAGCGCCTCGGCGTTGAAGGTGGGGTAGATCGGCACGGATACATGGCCCGCCATCCAGATGGCCAGGTCCGCCAGGACCCAGTGGGCGCTGTTCTTGCCGATGATGGCCACCCGGCTGCCGGCAGGCCAGCCCTGGGCCTGCAGCCAGCCGGCCATGCGTCGCACCTGGTCGGCGGCCTGGCGCCAGGAAAGGTCCTGCACGGCCCCGCCGCCCATGGGCTGGGTCAGGTAGATCCGGTCGCCGCGCTCGCGTTCCCAGCGGTAAAGGCATTGCAGGGGCAGGTCGTCCGGGGTAACCGTGAGGGGTGCAGTCATTGTCGATCTGGAGAATGGTTTCTTGCATTCTCCAGCCCGCCTTGGCGCGCCGGCAATGGTGTTGACCCTAGGTCTGGTTGGCGGACATGTCCCGTTGGCGGCGGCCTTGTCAGAGGCCTGCAAGGCGTTTGCGGCGACAATTGCAGACTTTTCCCAATTTCTGTTTTAAGTTGACGCTCAGACATGTCCAGTACGACAACCTACAAGGTACGCCCCGCCACTTTGCGCGATGCCAAAGCCATCGCTGAATTGCACAACGCCACGGTACGCGAGGCTTTCCAATCTGCGGTGATGGACACCCCCATTCCCCTGATGCCCCTGGACAAGCGCCAGGCCTACTGGCGCGAAGCCATTGAGTACGCCGAGCCGCAGGTGCAGGTGGCGCTGGATGACGACAAGATCGTGGGATTTGTCGGTTTTGACCGCTCCCGTGACAAGGGCACGCCCCCCACCATGGGCGAAATCTGGGCCATCTACGTGGCGCAGCCCTACTGGGGCAAAGGTGTGGGGCTGGCGCTGTGGGATGCCGCCCGTGAGGGACTGCAGGAGGAAGGGTGCACCCACGTTTCCATCTGGGTGCCCATTGCCAACGACCGGGCGCTGCGCTTTCACGACCTGGCCGGCTTCAAGCGCGAACTCAACTCCGCCAAGACCGTTGCCATCGGCCCGGTGAAGGTGGAAGAAATTCGCCTGAAGCGCGCGCTGGCCTGAGTGGCCGGGCCCCAGTGGGGCCCTCTCCCTACAGTTTCTTGACGATCGCGCTGCCGATGGAGTAACCCGCTCCGAACGAGCAGATGACCCCCACATCACCCGGCTGGATGTCGGCGTGGTGGCGGTGGAAGGCGATGATGGAGCCTGCCGACGCGGTGTTGGCAAATTCGTCCAGGATCACCGGCGCGTCGTCCAGGGTGGCGTCGCGCCCCAGTAGCTTGCGGCTGATGAGCTGGTTCATGGACAGGTTGGCCTGGTGCAGCCAGAAACGGCGCACCTGCGTGGGTTGCAGATCCAGCGACGCCAGGTGGCCGGCAATGTGCTCGGCGGCCATGGGGCACACCTCTTTGAACACCTTGCGCCCTTCCTGGCGGAAGAGCTGGTCGCGGTCTTCCGGGTCGCGGTCTTCGGCGCGCGACATGAAACCGGCGTTGTTGCGGATGGCGTTGGAGAAGGTGCTGAGCAGGCGCGTACCCAGAATTTCAAAGGAACCCGCAGGCGCCAGGTCCAGCCGCTGCACGAGCACGGCCGTGCACACGTCGCCGAAGATGAAGTGGCAGTCGCGGTCTTTCCAGGCCAGGTGGGCCGACGGCAGCTCCGGGCTGACCACCAGCACGGCACGTGCCGAGCCGGTGCGCACGGCGTTGGTGGCCATCTCGATGCCAAAGGTGGCCGACGAGCAGGCCACGTTCATGTCAAACGCGTAGCCCTGGACGCCCAGCGCGGTCTGGATCTCCACGCCCATGGCGGGATAGGGGCGCTGCATGTTGGCGGCGGCGCAGATGACGGCGTCCACGTCGGCAGCAGTCTTGCCGGCCTTGGCCAGCGCGTCCTGGGCGGCCTTGACGCCCATCTCGGCCATCAGCGACAGCTCGGAGTCGGGACGGGCCGTGAAGACCGGGCGCATGCGCCGGGGGTCGAGCACGCCGCTTTTCTCCATCACATAGCGGCGCTTGATGCCGGACGCTTTCTCAATGAACTCAACGTTCGACTCGGTCAGCGCGGCGCGGGTGCCGGCGGCGATCTCGGCGGCGTATTTCGCGTTTTCCAGGTGGACGTACTGGTTGAAGGCTGCGACCAGCTCTTCATTGGTGATGACTTCGGGCGGCGTGAAAAGGCCGGTGCTGCTGATGGCGACACGATGCATGGTGATGGGCTTTTTGGTAAATCCGCATTGGCTAGGTCCAATGCCGGGCTGATTATGCGCCGGGTTTCTGCCGTCGCGGGTGTTACAGGTACGCCCGGCATTTTCGGAGCAAAAGCATTAATCTTGGTCTTTTATAGGAGACTGACCATGGCTTTGTTTCGCGGATGGGCTGCCACGCAGGCGGGGAGCGCACTGGAGCGGCTGGATTTTGACCCGGGTCCGATGCACCCCGAAGATGTGGAAATTGCCGTGGAGTACTGTGGCGTGTGCCATTCCGACCTGGCCATGGTGGACAGCGAATGGTTCCCCGCCACCTACCCCCTGGTGCCCGGCCATGAGGTGATCGGCACCGTGGTGGCGGTGGGCGACCAGGCCAAGGGCCGCGTGCTGGGCCAGCGCGTGGGCCTGGGCTGGCACAGCCACAGCTGCTGCCACTGCAACTTCTGTATGGGGGGCGAGCAGAACCTGTGTACCAAGCGCCAGCCCACCATCATCGGCCGCCATGGCGGCTTTGCTGACCGCGTGCGTGCGCACTGGAGTTGGAGCCTGCCCATTCCACAGGGACTGGAGCCCTCCAGCGCCGGGCCGCTCATGTGCGGTGGCGGCACGGCCTTCCTTCCGTTTGTGATCCATGACATCAAGCCCACCGACAAGGTGGGCGTGGTCGGCATTGGCGGGCTGGGCCACCTGGCGGTGAAGTTCGCCCGGGCCTGGGGCTGCGAGGTCACGGCCTTTACCTCTACGCCGTCCAAGCGCGAAGAGGCCTTGCTGCTGGGCGCGCACCACACCGTGAGCAGCGTGGACGTGAAGGCGCTGAAGGCGATTGCCGGCAGCCTGGACTTCCTGCTGGTCACCGCCGGTGCCAGCCTGGAGTGGGACGCACTGCTGTCCACCCTGGCCCCCAAGGGGCGGCTGCACATGGTGGGCGTGGTGACCGAGGCCATGAAGGTGAAGACGGGTGGCCTGTTGTCGTGGCAGCGCAGCATTTCGGCCTCGCCGACGCCATCGCCGACCGTGCTGACCAGGATGCTGGAGTTCTGCGCCCGCCACGGCATTGCGCCCCAGGTGGAGCACTTCCCCATGAACCGCATGAATGATGCGCTGGACCACCTGCGCTCGGGCAAGGCCCGCTACCGCGTGGTGCTGGACGCGGACTTCAGCTGAGCGGTTCAGGCCTCGCCGCCGAACCGCTTGGTGAGGTTGGCGATGTACTGCTCGGTCAGCTTCTCGAACTCGGCCTCCACCACGGGGGCGATGATCATCTTCATGAGGCCAGGCAGGGGAATGGTCAGCTCGCCTTCAATGGTGAGCACCAGTTGGGTGGACTTCTTGTTGTCGGTGATCTTCCAGCTACCCGACACCAGGGCGTTGCCTTCGCCCTTGACCGGGGTCCACACCACCGTGCCCTTGGCCTTGTTGGACACGTATTTGGACGCGTACACGGTCTGCAGGTTCACCTGCGCCAGGCCGATCTTTTCCATTTCCCAGCGGTAGGCACCGCCGCCCAGGTCCACCAGCTTGTCGACCTTGGGGTAGAAACTGGCCGACGTGGGCACGTCGGACAGCACGTCGAACACGTCCTTGGCGGACGCCTTGACAGCAAATTCATAGCCCAGTTCGACCTTGACAGTGACAGCCATGGTTGCTCCTTGATGGTGGTTGTAGAAAGGTGCAGGCATGTTACTGCACGCCAGCGGGCGCTGCGGCGACAATGGGTGCCTGTTCACTCCTGATTTACCCCCATGGCCAGCAGCCTTCTTGCCCTGATTGACGACATTGCCACTATCCTGGACGACGTCGCCGTGCTCTCCAAGGTGGCGGCCCAGAAAACGGCGGGCGTGCTGGGTGACGACCTGGCGCTCAACGCCCAGCAGGTGGCCGGCGTCACGGCAGATCGGGAGCTGCCGGTGGTGTGGGCGGTGTGCAAGGGCTCACTGGTCAACAAGCTCATTCTGGTGCCCTCGGCACTGCTCATCAGCATCGTCCTGCCCTGGGCGGTGACGCCCCTGCTCATGGTGGGCGGCGCCTACCTGTGCCTGGAAGGCTTCGAGAAGCTGGCACACAAGTTCTTCCACAGCGACGCCGAGGACCAGGCCCATGCGGACGAACTGCTGCAGGCCCTGGCCGACCCGGCGGTGGACCTGCTGGCCCTGGAGCGCGACAAGGTCAAGGGCGCCATCCGCACTGACTTCATCCTGTCGGCCGAGATCATTGCCATCACCCTGGGCACGGTGCAGGCCAGCCCCTGGATGACGCAGCTGGTGGTGCTGGCGGGCGTGGCGGTGGTGATGACCCTGGGCGTGTACGGCATTGTGGGCGGCATCGTGAAGATTGACGACGTGGGCCTCTATCTCAGCAAGAAACCGGGTTCGGGCGCGTGGGCCGGGGCGCGGCAGGCGCTGGGCCGGGGGCTGCTGCGGTCGGCGCCCTGGCTCATGAAGACGCTGGCGGTGGTGGGTACGGCCGCCATGTTCCTGGTGGGCGGCGGCATTCTGGTCCATGGGCTGGGGCCTTTGCACCACGGGGTGCTGGCGCTGGTGGCGCAGGCGGTGGCGGCATCGGGCGCGCTGGGCGGCGCCGTGCAGGCCCTGCTGCCCGTGTGCCTGAATGCGCTGGTGGGCGTGGCCGCCGGGGCGCTGGCGTTGCTGGGGCTCACAGCCAGCCAGCGTGTAGCAGCAAAATTCAGATAAAAATGCCTGTAACCCCCGTGTCTTCTGCGCAAATAGCTCCTAAATCCATAGCAACCGGTTTGCTGCTGGCCACGCTTGGCGCCATTGCCTTCAGCGGCAAGGCCATCATCGTCAAGCTGGCCTACCGCTATGGTGTGGATGCGGTCACCCTCATCATGCTGCGCATGCTGTTTGCGCTGCCGTTCTTTGTGGCCATGAGCTGGTGGGCCAGCCGCCCCCGGGCCGGCAAACCGGTGGCGCCCCTGACGTGCAAGGACGTGCTGGGCGTGGTCTGGCTGGGCGTGACCGGCTACTACCTGGCGAGTTTTCTCGACTTCGCCGGGTTGGCCTACATTACCGCGTCGCTGGAGCGGCTCATCCTGTACCTCAACCCCACGCTGGTGCTGCTGCTGGGGCTGGTGCTGGCCGGGCGGCACATTGGCCGGCGGCAGATGGCGGGTATGGCCATCAGCTATGCCGGTGTGCTGCTGGTGTTTGGCCACGAGGTCACGCTGCAGGGCGCCGACGTGGCGCTGGGCGCGGTGCTGGTGTTCCTGAGCGCCGTGAGTTACGCGCTGTACCTGTTCTACAGCGGCGAGATGGTGCAGCGCCTGGGCTCCCTGCGCCTGGTGGGGCTGGCCACCTCGGTGGCCTGTGTGTTGTGCATTGCGCAGTTTGTGGTCCTGCGGCCGCTGGACAGCGTGCTGGCGGTGGCGCCGCAGGTGGTCTGGCTCTCCGTGCTCAATGCCACGCTGTGCACCGTGGTGCCCGTGATGATGGTCATGATGGCCATCGAGCGCATCGGCTCCGGCCTGGCCGCCCAGGTCGGCATGGTGGGCCCCATGTCCACCATGATCATGGGTGTGCTGGTGCTGGGCGAGCCGTTCACGGCCTGGCTGGTGGCCGGCACCGCGCTGGTGATTGCAGGGGTGTTTGTGTGCAGCCGGGCGCGAGTCTGAATTTTCGCGGTTGCCATAACCCGTGCTCCTGGCGGCTGACCGTCCCTGTTCACAGGGGGCCGCGGTTTGTGTTGTTTTTGCGCCGATACAGCGGGCAGTCGGCGAACCTCCTGCGATCGTTGGCGCGACTTGATGGTTATAGTGGCGCAAAAAAAAGGGAGGATCTTACAAATGCGTTTCTTGCTTCAAGTATTTTTATTTGTTGGCTTGAGTAGCTTCTATGCAGGTGTGGCCAACAGTGCCGAATCAGATTGCGCCGGTATAAGTCCTGACGGCAAGGCGATCTGTGTATCGCCGGATTACAAACCGACCATATACAGCACGTGCGTGGAAACTGGCTTTCTGTATCCAGAAAATACCCTCCAAGCCTGCAAAGTAAAACTTGGATACGCCAATGGATATCCAAGTGAAGGTGCGGTTTCCGCGGCTATTAGCTGTGCCTTTAGTGGCGGCGGTGCAATTAGCTGGCTACCTGTTGGACAAACGCACTATGACTACAACCTGTGCTGGACCCGCACTGTCGCGCAAGTCAATGGAGTGGAAGTTCGAGGATGGGGACACTCCGTAGATGCCAATTGGGGCGTTGCGGTTTTAAGAGACACAGTGCCGTATTGCAAGGAAGGATTCACTGCGGTATATAAAAACCTTGCAGGTGTGAACGAGCTCGTCGCCTGTAAATCCACTTGCCCTACTGGGCAAGACCGAGTCAATGGCGTATGCCAAGTGCCAATTTCGGTAGTTATTCCAACCAAATATCCCGAACCAGAACGCACGGGTCCGCAAATATGCAGTGCCCAATCACAGTCCGGTTTCTCAACCAAAGCACCCATCATCCCCGCTACTGGTGAGAAGTACTACACCCACACCGACTACGCAGACCCGGGTGCCCACCCCATCAACCTTGAGCGCAGCTACCGCAGCCGTTGGTCCATCAACGGTGCCCCCGGCTTTGCGACCAACCCCGGTTTGGGACAAAGCTGGGCGCACAACCATAGCCTCAGCCTACAAACTGTCAGCGTAGACCTGCTGCGCCTTAAGGAGCCGTCAGGTAGCAATAGTGATTTCGCTAAAACTGCCAACACCAACGAGTGGCGCCCCGCCAGCGGCACTAGCCGTATCGTAACCAACACAATTCCTGGTACCAACCAAACTGGTTACCTCCTCACCCGTGCAGAAGACGACGCCACTCTACAGTTCAATATTGGCGGCATGCTCCTGAATATCACCGAACGCAACGGCTGGACTACCAGCTACACCTACAACAGTGCCAATCAGCTTAGCCAAATAACCAATGCCTTTGGCCGCAGCATCACCTTCAGCTACAACAGCGCGGGCCAGCTCGCCAGCGTCACCACACCCGATGGTCAAACCATAAGCTATACCTTTGATAGCGCACTGCGCCTGATTGGTGTTGTCTACCCCGGCAACGTATCTAAAACTTATTTGTATGAAGACAGTCGCTGGCCCCAATCGGTGACCGGCGTTGTAGACGAACGCGGAACCCGTCTGGCCACCGTGGTCTATGACGTTCAGGGCCGAGCAACCCAGAGCGGCTATGCTTTGGGCGCCGACCAATACAGCGTGGTCTACCCCGCCAGCACAGACGCTCCCACCCAGGTCACCGACCCCCTGGGCACCACCCGCAGCTACACCTACGGCACCACCCAAGGCAAACTGGCCGTTACCGCAGCCACCTTGCCCAGCGGCTCTGGTGGTGGCGACGCCGCCAGTCGTGTGCAAAACGCCAGCGGCCTGATCGACCTGGAAACCGACTTCACCGGAGTGCAAACCCTCTACACCTGGGACCTTGATCGCCGCCTGCCGCTGAGCACCACGCAAGCCGCCGGCCGGCCCGAGGCGATTACCACCAGCATTCAGTGGCACCCCACCTGGCGTCTGCCCGTGCAGGTAACCGAACCCGGCCGCACCACCCGTTACACCTACGACAACCGCGGCAATGCCCTGAGTGAAACGGTGACCGACACCACCAGCGGACCCAGCAATGGCGCCAGCCGCACCTGGGCCTGGACCTACACCGCCGCCAATCTCATCGACACCCAGACCAATCCCTTGGGTCAAGTCTGGCGTTTTGATTACGACAGTGCAGGTAACCGCACCAGCGTGCAAGACTCCCTGGGCCAGACCACCCGCTACAGCTACGACACTGCCGGACGGGTGATCACCCAGAGCGAGCCCGGCGGTTTGTTGACCACCTACAGCTACGACCTGCGTGGCCACCTGGTACAGCAAACCGCGGACACGGAATCAACCCACTTTACTTATACCCCCAGCGGCCAGCTCGCCAGCGTGACGTTGCCCAATGGCTATGCCATTGGCTACCAGTACGACGCAGCCCAACGCCTGGTGGCTGCCAGTGACAATCGGGGCAATGCCATTGTCTACACGCTGGATGCCATGGGCAACCGCGTGCGAGAAGATCTCAAAGACCCCAGCGGCAACATAGCGTTCACCACCAGCCGCGTGGTCAGCAACTTGAACCGCATCAGTGCTGTGGCTGGCAGCCAAGGCCAAAGTACCCAGTTTGGTTTTGATGCCAATGGCGAACCCGTGGCCCAGACCGATCCGCTGAACCACACCACCCGCCAAACCCTGGACGCCCTGCGCCGGCCCATTGCCATCACCTTGCCCGACAACGCCCAGGCCAGCACCGCCTGGAGTGCCCTGGGCGAGCTCGCCAGCGCCACCGACCCCAAAGGCGTTACCACCACCTACGTGCGCAACGCCTGGGGTGAGGTACTGCAAGAAACCAGCCCCGATAGCGGCACGACCACCTATACGCGCGACGCTGCAGGCTACGTCAGCGCTCAAACCGATGCACGCGGCCAAGCCACCCGCTATGACCGCGACGCCTTGGGCCGCCCCACTTTGATCACTTTGGCCGACGGCAAAACTCAAACCCTGGGCTACGACGCCCAAGGCAATGTGGTTGAGGTGACGGACGCCAGCGGCAGCACCCGCTACACCCGCGATGCCTTCGGCCGTGTTCTGCAAAAAACGCAGACGGTGGCAGACAACCCCGGCTACCCCAGCACCACCACCACGGCCTATGCCTACCACCCCGGCGGCACGCTGGCCCAAGTTACTTACCCTAGCGGCTTGAAGGTCTACTACCGACTGGGCAGTGGCGCCAACGTGGGCCGCATCGTGCAGGTGGATGTGCAGCAACCCGGCTGGAACCAACCCCTGCAAAGTTTTGTAGCTAACCTGACCTACACCGCGCTGGGCAAGCCCCAGAGCTGGAACTGGAGCAACACCGACGTAGCCCAAAGAAGCTTCGATGCCGATGGCCGCATGACTGCCAACGAGTTCGCCAGCTACCAATACGACGCCGCCGGACGCATCACTGCCATCACGCAAGCTCTGCGCACCCAAGGCGGCAGTACCCCCATCAGTTGGAGTGCTGGCTACGACGCCCGCGACCGCCTTACCAGCTTCGCCCGCACCAGTGGCGGCGGTGCCAGCACCCGCTATACCTACGACGCCAACAGCAATCGCCTCAGCAGCATCGATACCACCACCAGCGACACTGACCTGGACGGCGACTTCGACCAGAGTGACACCACGCAAACTACCGCTCAGGCCCTGCTCATTGCGGCTACCAGCAACCGCCTGTTGGGCTTCACCCAAACCCAAACCGTCAACCGTACCAACGCCAAAGGCCAAGCGGTAGTGACCAGTACCAGCACCCAGGTCAACTACAGTCTGGACGAGACGGGAAACCTCACCAGCGATGGCCTGCGCCAGTTTGGCTACGACGCTGCCAACCGCCTGAGCCAGGTGCAAAGAGGTCAAACTCACCCCGGGGCGCATGACAACGCCAGCAAAGTGGTCTACCTGCACAACGCCCTAGGCCAGCGCGTCTTCAAGAGCGAACCGCAGGTCACGCAGGCCAAGCCGGATGCAGACGAACTCGGTGGTGATTTCCTTCACTGGCTCCAGAACAGTTTTGGCTGGCTGTTTGCCCACAGCCGCCAACCCACCCTGCTGGGCCAAAGCTATGTGTATGGCGACGGCCAACTGGGCAGCTACAACCTGCTGGGTGAATACGGTAACGGCGGCAGCAAGAGCGCCGGGCGCATGGAGTACCTCTGGCTACCCACCGAGGCGGGCAGTGCCCAGCTCATTGGCCTGTACCGCAACCACCGCTTCTATGCGGTGCACACGGATCACCTGGGAACCCCCCGCCTGGTCACGGACGACGACAATCGCCCGGTGTGGCAGTGGAGCTACTCCGCGTTTGGCGACAACAAACCCATGGGCATCCTCAGGGCCACGCACAACCCGAAGCAAGCGGTGACGAATATGCCGCAGATGCTCAAGGCCACCAACCCGGCCATCACGATGAACCTGCGTTTCTCCGGGCAGTATTGGGATGAGGAAAGCAAGCTGAGCTACAACTATTTTCGGTCGTACCAGGGTAGCCAGGGGCGGTACACGCAGAGTGATCCGATTGGGGTGAGAGGCGGGTTAAACACATATGCATATGTGGAGGGAAACCCGTTGCGCTTTATAGACCCACGCGGGTTGGATAACCCTAGGATGGGCCCCTATGGGCCATATTGGAACCTACCTTCGCTGGATATACCTGCTATGAGCACTTGGTTGAATGCCAATGCGTATTCTTCTTCCCACGGACAATGTGCCAAGTATGTCCGTCTCGGGCTGGAGGCCGCAGGTGCCAACACAAGCGGGCATCCGGTGGCTGCTGCGGACTACGCAACTACAGTTCAACGCAACGGGTATGTTCCGATCCACGCTGAGCAGTATGTACCGCGGGAGGGCGATATTACCGTAATCGATCGCACAGATCGGCATGCTTATGGTCATATAGCGGTGTATGACGGACAGCAATGGATTTCGGACTTCAAACAAAAGAATCAGTCACCCTATGCGGATAAGACGATACCGATGCAGGTCTATCGCTACCCTGTGAATGGCAGTGATTGTGGATGTCAGTAAGGGGCTCAATATGCGTACTTTGAACTTGTGGGTTCAATATGGTTCTTTATGCTTATTTTTCTTGGCTTGTATGACTCTCAATGCAAAGGCGACTCCAGTACCTGCGCAAAAAAATGAGTCAGCGCAAATGGTTGTGCAACGTCTTTATCAAGACTACGCTTGGGTGGTTTCTGCGAAACCAGTTCGAGGAAAGAAAGACTTAATTGCTGAATCGGAAGAAGTTCTGGCCCAGTATTTCACCGATGCTCTTGCCAAATTGATTCGCCAAGATTTCGAGTGCGCGCGGGAATCTTCTGAGATATGCAACTTGGATTTTGATCCAATTTATGCGTCGCAAGATCCTCAAGCAAGGAATTTGCGCGTCCTTGAGCTTGATAAAAACCAGCATGTTGCGGTTCAATTTAGGTACCCAAGTACAGGTCAGATGATTCAAGTGGAGTACAAAATGGAAATGGTGGATCGTGGGTGGCGCATCAGTGACGTTTGTTACAGGCATACGAAATGTCTTCGTCAAATCCTGGAACATCCTATTAAAAAAAAATAGCCACTCGTCATCTGTAGTTTTTGCACGTTGGCGTTGAGGTCACTATTTCGTCTGGTGCGTTTGTCCGTTCTGTGTGAAAACAGTTGATCTTTGAATCCACTGACGGGAAAGTTCAAACCATTATTGAAATCACTCCTGCCCCCTGGCCATAGTAGAAGTTTCTTTGAATTTTTGAACCAATCTGAAGTAGAGGTTGGAAAAATGTTTCGCACGGCATTTGACTGGCGGAGCGGACCTCGGTGCGTTATGGGTTTTTGGTAGCTGGGAACTTCCCGTCAAACCACAGACCTGATGCGCTCAAAACAACTGCGTCAAATGCACCGAGTCGCTGTTGCGCTCCACCTGTACCGTGTCCGAGCCCTTGTGCGCCAGGCGCAGCATGCGGTTGTTGCCGGGTAGCACGTCGGCCACGAAGCCGCGCAGGCCGCGCTTGGCGGCGTGCTGGGCCATGCAGTCCTGCATGGCGGTGCCCAGGCCGCAGCCCTGCCAGTCGGGGTGCACCATGAAGGCGGTGTCGGCCAGGTTGGTGGTGGGGTTGGTGAAGTAGCACGACTGCCCCACGATGTGCTCGTCTTCGCGCGGACCGGTGGTGGCCACAAACGCCACCTCGTGCTCGTAGTTGAGGTTGCACAGGCGTTGTACGTCGGCGTTGGAGAGGCCGCGCACATGGCGGAAGAAGCGGGTGTAGATGTCGGCTTCGCTCAGGTGGTGGAACAGGTCGCGTATGCCCTGGGCGTCGCTGGAGAGGGCCGGGCGCAGTTTCACGGTGCGGCCGTCTTTGAGGACGACGGTGCGCTCTTCTTCCACCGGGTAGGCGCGCAGGTTTTGCAGGGTCTGGTCTGCGGCCAGGTAGCCTAGCGCCTGGGCCTGGGCAAACAGCTCGGGGCGGAACTGCGGGTGGGCCAGCTCGATCAGCGCCGTGGCGCGCTCGCGGATGGATTTTCCAAACAGGTAGGCAATGCCGTATTCGGTGACCACGTAGTGCACGTCGGTGCGGGCAATGGTGGCGGCCTCGCCCGCCAGCAGTGCCGGGCGGATGCGCGAGGCCTTGCCGTCTTCGGTGGTGGAGCTCATGCAGATGATGGGCTTGCCGCCGGGGGAGCGCGAGGCGCCGCGCAGGAACTCGTCCTGGCAACCCATGCCGCTGTAGAACTCGCCGCCAAACTGGTCGATGCAGACCTGGCCGGTAAGGTCCACCGCAAAGCCTTGCGCAATGGCCACCATCTTGTACTGCGCCGCAATGGTCACCGGGTTGCACACCGCTTCGATGGGCTGGAACACGAACAGCGGGTTCTGGTCGATGTGGTCGTACAGCGCGCGCGAGCCCAGCGCCAGACTGGCCACGATCTTGAAGGCCTGGCGGGTCTTGCGCGCACCGGTCAAGCTGCCGTTTTCGAGCAGCGGCAGGATGGCGTCGGTGATCAGGTCGGAGTGGATGCCCAGGTCCTTGCGATCGGTCAGGTACTGCAGGGCTTCGTGGGCCACCGGTCCCAGGCCGATCTGCAGGGTGGAGCCGTCGTCGATGATGCCGGCAATGTAGCGCGCAATGCGCTGCACGGCTTCGGCCTGCACCGGCATGCGGTCCATTTCGGTGATGGGCGCGTTGACGGGCACCAGGTGGTGGATGCGGCTGATGTGCAGGGTGGAGTCGCCCATGGAGCGGGGCATGGCGGGGTTCACCTCGGCAATCACCAACCGGGCGCGGGCCACGGCCGCCGGAATGATGTCCACCGACACGCCCAGGCTCACGTAGCCAAAGGCATCGGGCAGCGACACCTGGATGAGCGCCACATCCACCGGAATTCGGCCCAGCGCAATCATCTCGGGCACACGGGCAATGGACATGGGCACATAGTCCACCAGCCCCTGCTTGATGGCCGCGCGCATGTCGGTGCCGACAAAGAAGGTGCGGTGGCGAAAGCGCGTGGTGCTCTGGCCCTGCGCGTCGTGACCAAAGGCCTTGATGGTGAGAAAGTGCAGCAGTTCCACGTCGGCGGGCGGCACGGCCATGGTCTCCAGCACCTGCAGCAACCGGTGGGGCGCGGCACAGCCGGTGCCCACAAACACATGCTCGCCGTTGTGGATGTGTCCCACGGCCGCCTCGGCGGTGGTGATCTTGTCGGCATAGGGCTGCAGGGCGGCGTGGGGGTCCGGGGCTTTTGCGGGCATGGGCAAGGGCGTGCTGTAAATGGAGTCCGTATCATCAGCGATATCGGTTTTGTTTGGCAACAGCGGCACAGGAGAATCAGCATGGATTTGGGCATTCGCGGTAAATGGGCGCTGGTGTGTGGCGCCAGCAAGGGGCTGGGCCTGGGTTGCGCGCAGGCACTGGTGCAGGAGGGTGTCAATGTGCTGATCGTGGCGCGGGGCGCCGAGCAGCTGGAAGCATCTGCTACCAAATTGAGAGCTGTTGACGCAGGTTCCACGGGCGCCAGCGTGCTGTTTTGTGCCCAAGACATCACCACCGAGGCTGGGCGGGCCGCCGTGTTTGCCATGCGCCGCGACTTCGACATCGTCGTCACCAACGCCGGCGGTCCGCCGCCCGGCGATTTCCGCGACTGGGACCGTGAGGCGTGGATCCGGGCTGTGGACGCCAACATGCTCACGCCCATTGAGCTCATCAAGGCCACGGTGGACGGCATGGCGGCGCGCGGCTTTGGTCGCATCGTCAACATCACGTCCAGTTCGGTGAAGGCGCCTATTGACATCTTGGGTCTGTCCAACGGCGCACGCAGCGGCCTGACGGGCTTTGTGGCCGGCGTGGCGCGCAGTGGCGTGGCAGCGCAGGGTGTCACCATCAACAACCTGCTGCCCGGGGTGTTTGACACCGACCGCATCAAGACCACCATGCAGGCAGCAGCGCAGAGAACCGGCCAGCCGGTGGAGGCCTTGTTGGCAGCCCGCCGCCAGGGCATTCCGGCACGCCGCTTTGGCACGCCGCAGGAGTTCGGCGCCATCTGCGCTTTCCTGTGCAGCGTGCAGGCCGGCTACATCAACGGCCAGAACGTGCTGGCCGATGGCGGTGCCTACCCGGGCACGTATTGAAATCTTCGTGAATTCTCTGCACGTGAACGGCAACACCTGGTACCGGTCGCCGCTGGCGGCCCTGGTCGTGGGCTTTGGCGTGTGCACGCTGGGGCTGCAGCTGTGGCCGGGCGCCGCCGAGGCGCTGCAGTTCACGCGCCTGCGCTACGCACAGGGCGCGCACTGGCAGCTGCTGACGGCGCAGTGGGTGCATCTGAGCCTGGGGCATGCGCTGGGCAATGCCCTGGCCTTTGCCGTGCTCGCCCTGTGGAGCGGGCGTTGGCTGGGTTGGCGCCAGCAACTGCTGGCGCTGGGCGGCGGCTATGCCGGCGTGGCGGTGGTGCTGGCACTGGATGCACAGTGCCGCTACTACGCGGGGGCTTCCGGCGCCTTGCACGGGCTGCTGGCGGGCAATGCTCTGTACATGGTCTGGGTGGGCCGTGCACAGGGGCTGCGCACGGGTGCCGCGCGCGAGCCCTGGTTCAACACCACGCGCGGGGTGGGCCTGGCTCTGCTGGGTGCGTTGGTCTTCAAGCTGTGGTGGCAGTCAGGTGACACACCAGCCGCACCATGGGGCGGCTGGAGCTTTCCGGTCTACCACCCCGCCCATATTGCCGGGGCCTTGGGCGGTATGGGGTTGGTGCTGCTGGTGTTAGCCGCGCGTGCCGTGCGGGCGACGCCCGACCAGGCCTAAGGCTGCCAGCGCCAGCAGGGCGAAGGCGTCCAGCCAGCCCAGGGAACCACCGCCGCCGCCGGCCGCGGGTGCAGGTGTCGCCGCCGTAACCGTGACGGACACGGTTTGTGGAGTTCCATCGACATAGCCATCATTGGGCTTGACCGTGAACGAGTAGCTTCCTGCCGGTCCGGCGGCATTCCAGGTAAATGCACCCGTAGTGGCATTCAGGCTGGCACCACTGGGCAGGCCGCTGGCGACGAAGGTTACGGTATTGCTATCCGCATCGGTGGCCGTGGCGGTGAAGCTCAGGTTAGCGCCGGCAACCACCGACAGCGCAGGAATCGATGCCAAGACGGGCGCCGTGTTGGTGATGACGCTGACGTAGTTCGACGCTGTCTGCGGCGTGCCGGCGCTGTCGGTGGCCGTGACCTTGAAGGTGTAGCCGCCTCCAGGTGTGGGAGCGACGAAGGACGGAGTGGCCGTCGTGGAATTGTTCAGGGTTACGGTACCACCGGCGACTTTTGTCCACACGTAGCTGTAGGGGGCGGTGCCGCCGTTGGGGGTCGCCGTCAGGTTGACGGTGGATCCGGTGAGGCGCACACCCGTCTGAACCACCGACGCAGCCACCGTGGGTGCTGAGGCGGTGACGCGGGCGAGGGCGGCATTGGCGTCCAGAAGGCCGGCACCACAGTCGGTACGGCCTGCGCAATAAGTACCTACCGGGTGGGCACGGACGGAACTGACCAGTATCGAGCTCACGGCGTCCGGGGTCAGAGTCGAATCCTTGCTGAACAGCAAGGCCGCCACACCGGCCACATGGGGCGTTGCCATGCTGGTGCCTTGGTAGCCTGCGTAGCTGTCGGCAACAGGGATGGTGGTGCCGCTGTTCAGGGTGGAGTACACCAGGGCGCCGTCGCCTGTCACGATGGTACCGTTGCCGCCACCGGGGGCGCTGATGGTGGTACCGGGGCCGATGTTGGCGTAAGTGGCGTTGTCGCCGAGTTTGGTGTGGGCGGTCACCGCGATGACGCCGCTGCAATTGGCGGGGCGGCTGATGGTGTTGTAGCCGTCATTGCCGGTAGCAACCACTACCACGCTGCCGGCGGTGCGAGCGGCATCGACGGCATCCTGGTAGGTCTGACCACATACGCCTCTACCGCCCAGACTCAGGTTCAGAACCTTGGCCTTGTTGGCGACGGGATTGTTTGGCACACCTGGAATGCTCACGCCGACCGCCCATTGCATGCCGGCAGCAATGTCGGAGATAAAGCCACCGCACTTGCCGAGTGCCCGTACCGGAAGAATCTTGGCGTTGTAGGCTACGCCGACGCCGCCGTTGCCATTGTTGGCCGCTGCCGCGATGGTCCCCGCCACGTGGGTGCCGTGCCAGGTGCTGTTGGTGGCGCTGGAGCCCGTGTAGCAGGCTCCGGCGGTTGTCCAGTCGCCCGGGTCGCTGGCATCGGCGTCACGGCCATCTCCGTCGTTGGCGACGGTGGTGTCGCTGATGAAGTCATAACCCGGTAGCAGGTTGGCGGTCAGATCGACGTGCGACCGGACACCGGTGTCAATCACGGCCACCACCACACCCGTACCCGTGGCTGTGTCCCACGCGGTTGGTAAGTTGATGGCGCCAGGGTAGGTGGCCGAATCCTGGTAATGCCATTGCTGAGCCGCATAGCTCGGATCAGTGGGGGTTGTGATGGATGGATAGGCCAGTTCGTCGACCTCGGCATACGCCACATTGGGATCCTGCTCAATCTGCTTGGCCAATGCAAACAACTCGGCGTGGCTGAGTTTCTGGCCCGTGGTGGCGACGTGGGTTTTGGGGGTGACCGACTTGAGGTACGTCAACCCGCCCACATTGGTGCTGGCCACTTGCAAGGCGGCGTTGCTCTCCAGCATCGACACCTGGCTACGCGCCGTGTTGAGGTCGAAAGTGCCAGCGGGTGTGGCGGCTTTGGCCTTGAACTTGATGATCAGGCGATTGAACTGAGCCCCGGTCTGTAGCGGCCCGGAGAGTGCGGACGTTCTTGCGTCGGGAGCGGATGTTCCCTTGGGTGTCAGCTGCGCCGTGGACAAGGTGCTGGCGGTTGCGACGGACAGTGCAATCGCGGTGATGCCAATATGTTTTGGCTTGATTCTCATGGTGATCCCTTAGGTCGAGGTTAGAAAAATGGTATATGGTTGCGTAAGCGATTGCGGTTGCATTCCCGGGGAGCGCCGCCAGCAGACAGTGGCTGGATGATTCGGCTCAGGAGGGGTGCGCCAGCGCGTCCACTTCGGTGCGCAACACGGTTGGGGCATCGCTCAGACGCTGCAGCACGTCAGCCGGGCGCTGGTTGCCCAGGGGTTCGACCCGGTACACATGGGTGTCGGCTGAAACGCTGTCCAGGTAGGTGATGTGGGCATTGGCCTGCTGGCCCAGGGTTTGCAGGAAGGTGGCGTCGGCATACGCAACGGTGGTCCGGAATTGCACAATGACGCGCATGGCGGGGCTGGAGGGCACCACGGCCGGGGCGGGTGCCGTTGTGTTCTGCGCCACCGGTGTGACCGGTGTCAGGGCCGGGCTGCAGGCACCCAGAAGCAGGGTCAGCGCAGGAGCCAAGGTAAGCCCCTGCCACGCGCCCTTGCCATGCGGCCTGGGCGCGCAGGCTTGCGCCGTTCGCGACCCGTTCGAACCGTTCTCTTGCATACCACTTCCCTGTGTTTCTTTGTTTGTCAGCCGGGAACTTTAGCTATGCGTATGACATTTGGCTGTGATTAAAGTCACGGTTCACTGCCTTTCGGGTGACGCCTTTGAGGAGAATCAACAGACCGACTCTCGGTGCGCACACGGATGTAACAAAAGGTATCAACATCACCGTCGTGACGACAGCACGATGCCCGAGACGATGAGCACAAACGCCACCCCGTGAAAGAGCTGCGGGGTTTCTCCCAGAAAGGCGGTGGACAGCAATGCGGTGAATAGCGGCGTCAGGTTGATGAAGAACCCCGCCGCTGCCGGCCCGGCGCGCGACACGCCTGCGCCCCATGCGCGGTAAGCGATCAGCGCCGGCCCCACGGCGATGAACAGCAAGGCCGCCAGCAGAGACCCGCTCCAGTCGACATGTGCATCGGTCAGTGCCCACTCGGCGCCGGTGAATGCGGCGGACCACAGCAGGCCAAACACGATTTGCCCCATCAAGAAAGCGGCCCAATCGGTACGCAGCGCGGCGGCTTTCGGGGTGGGGTGGGCCAGCATCCAGCTATAGTACGCCCAGCCCATGCTGGCCAGCAGCACATACAAATCGCCCATTACCAGATGCAGCCCCAGCAGCAGTGCCCACTGGCCCCGGCACAGCACCAGTAGCACGCCGCCAATGGACAGCACGGCGCCCAGCATCTGTCGCCCCGAGATGGTTTGCCCGAAAAACACCCGCCCGAACAGCAGCATCCAGATCGGCAGGCTGGCGCCCACCAGCGTGACGTTGATGGGCGTGGATGTATTGAGCGCCAGATAGAGCAAGGCGTTGAAGCCGCCAATGCTGAACAGACTCAGTAGCGTGAAATGCCGCCACTGGCTCCACAAGGGGCTGCTGCGGCGCAGGACGCCACGGGCCAGCGGCAGCAGGATCAGAAACGCCAATGTCCAGCGCAACAGGTTCAGGGTCATGGGCGAAATCACCGGACTGACGAGGCGCCCCACCACAGCATTGCCAGCCCACAGCAAGGGGGGAATGAGCAGCAGCACAAAGGCGGTGGGGGTCAGGCGTTGGGACATGGCGGGAACTGTACCAAGCCCTTCACCGTGCACGCACGCGCAGGGCCATTTCGTGGCAGGATGGTGCCCTGCGGCGCGCAGGGAGCGCGCCGCCTGATTCCACCGGAGACCCGCGCATGCCCATCCTGTCCAGAGCCATTCACATCGACCAGCACGGTGGCCCCGAGCAACTCAAGCTGGTGCAGGTCAGTGTGGGGGATCCGGGGCCGGGTGAGATCCGCATACGCCACCATGCCGTGGGGTTGAACTTCATCGACGTGTACCAGCGCAGCGGCCTGTATCCCATGGCCATGCCCCTGCAGCTGGGCATGGAGGCGGCCGGCGTGGTGGAGGCGGTGGGCCCCGGCGTGACGCACTTGCAGGCGGGAGACCGCGCGGCCTACGCCAGCCAGCCCCCGGGCAGCTACTGCGATGTGCGGGTGATGCCGGCCACGTGCGTCTGCAAGCTGCCCGATGCCATCCCGTTTGATACGGGCGCTGCCATGATGCTCAAGGGCCTGACGGCGCAGTACCTGCTGCGGAAGACGCTGCCCCAGGGCGGGCTGAACCCGGGTGACTTCGTGCTGTTCCATGCCGCCGCCGGTGGCGTGGGTTTGATTGCCTGCCAGTGGGCGCGCGCCCTAGGTCTGCAGCTCATCGGCACAGCGGGGTCGGACGCCAAATGCGCGCTGGCGCTGGAGCATGGTGCGGCGCATGCCATCAACTACGTCAAAGAGGATTTCCTGGCCCGGGTGAAGGAGATCACGGGTGGCAAGGGCGTGAAGGTGGTGTACGACTCGGTGGGCAAGGACACCTGGGACAAGTCGCTGGACTGCCTGGCTCCCTTTGGCCTGATGGCCAGCTTCGGCAACGCCTCGGGCCCGGTGGCACCGTTTGCCCCTGGCGTGCTGGGGGCCAAAGGCTCGCTCTACGTCACGCGCCAGACCCTGTTCACCCACATTGCCACGCGTGAAAGTACGCTGGCCATGGCCGATGAGCTGTTCGGGGTGGTGGTCAGCGGCAAGGTCGAGATTCGTATTGATCAGCGTTATCCGCTGGAGCAGGTGCAGCAGGCCCATCGGGACCTTGAGGCACGCAAAACAACTGGTTGCACTATCCTGACCCTGTAGGCCCGTCGGGTAAGGGGGCCGGGATAAAATTTTCCCACTCCCTATGAAAAATATTTCCGCCGGCCCTTTGCAGGTTGCGTTGGTGTGCGCCGCCAATTTTTTGGCCCTCCCCAGCAGCGTCGCCCGAATCACCAACACCGTGCTGTTGGCAGACGCAGCGCCGAACAAGTCGGTCCCTATCGCTGCGACGGCTGCGGCCGATACCCGAACAGCCGCCCAGAAAGATGCGGACACCACCAAACGGTGGTCGGTTTACTGGGGTTGGAACCGCTCTACGTATTCGCATAGCGACATCCATTTCAAAGGCTCCGACCACGACTTCACCATCAAGGATGTCGAAGCCAAGGACATGCAGTCGGATGTCGGCGGCGGGGGCCTCTTCCAGTATTTCCTGAACCCTGCGGAAATGACCATTCCGCAGACCAATATGCGCTTGGCGTACCAGTACAACGCGGATACTGCCGTTGCCTTGAACCTGGACCACATGAAATACGTGGTCACGCAGGATCAGTCCGTGCCGATTGAAGGGCAGATCAAAGGCGTAACCCAATCCGGCCAGCAAGTCATTGCAGACAACTGGTTGAACTACGAGCATACGGACGGACTGAACATCGTGAGTCTCGAGCTGGAGAGGCAGCGTCCGGTGAACTGGTTTGGTGACAACCACCACGCCAAGGTGTTCGCGCTGGCTGGCGTGGGTGTGGTCATTCCCAAAAGCAATGTCACCATGCACATGGTGAACCAGGTGCGCAACGATGAATTTCACTTGGCGGGCTATTCGGTCGGTGTGGGGGCCGGCCTGGAGGTGGACGTGTACAAAGACGTGTTCTTTCGCACCGCCTACAAATACGGCTACGTGAACCTGCCCGATGTGTTGACCAGTGCCCGCGGCGACAAGGCGGCACAGTCTTTCACCTATAACGAGTTGCTGATCGCGGTCGGCGTGCGCTTCTAGGCGGACCGCCTCTTGCGGTGACAGGGTTCAGGGCCTGCTGCCGGAATCTGGTGGGTCGGAGCGGCGCAGCAGCGTGAGTGCCAGCACGCCGGACGCCACCATCAGGAACAGGCTGACGGCATTGAGCACCGGCGTGGCGCCTTCGCGCATGCGGCCGTACATCATCACGGTGAGCGGTGCGTCCGAGCCCACCAGCATGAGGGTGGTGTTGAAGTTCTCGAACGACATCAGAAACGCAATGGCTGCGGCCCCGATGAGCGCCGGCTGCAGGTAGGGCAGCGTGATGGTGGTGAACACGGCCAGCCGCGAGGCGCCCAGGTTGTAGGCGGCTTCTTCCAGTGCCATGTCGAAGCGCCTGAGCCGGGCCGAGATGGTGAGCGTGGCAATGGACGCAATGTAGGTAAACTGCCCCAGCACCACCAGCGGCAGGCCGGGCCGCAGAAATTCCAGCTCCAGGCCCCACAGGTCGTCGGCCAGGTTGGCGATGCGGCTGGCGAAGGCCAGGATGGAGATGCCCAGGATCACGCCCGGAATCACCAGTGGCGCCAGCATCAGCAGGCTCAGGGCGCGCTTGCCGCGAAAGGTGTGGCGTTCCAGCAGAAACGCGTTAGCGGTTCCCACCGTGACCGTGAGCACCGTGACCCAGCCCGCCACCACCACGCTGGTCCACAGGCTGTGCAGGAGGGCGGTGTCGGCAAACAGGCCGCGGCGCGCGCCGCCGCTGGCCGTGGCGGGGCTGCCCAGAAACCAGTCCAGCGTAAAGCCCTGCCACGGCGGGGCCGGGTAGGGCGCATCGTTGAACGCGAACACCGCCACCACCGCCAGCGGCAGGAACAGGAAGGCCAGGAACAGCACCCCGTAGACCACGGTGCTGGCGCGCAGCCAGGCGGGGCGGGGCAGTGAGGGAATCATGTGCGTTGCATCACTTCGCCGAATTTCTGGCCGGATAGCCGAAGCCCCAGCCACACGGTGGCGGTGCTCAGGCCCAGCAGCAGAAAGCCGAAGGCCGCACCCTGCTCCCAGTTGAAGCGAGTGATGAACTGGGTGTAGATCTGCTCGGTAAACCACAGCGAGTTCTTGCCGCCCAGCAGGGTGGGCGTGAGGTAGTTGCCCAGCGTGAGCATGAACACCACGATGCAACCCGCCACCATGCCCGGTGCGGCGTGCGGCAGGATGATCTGGCGCAGGATGGACCAGCCGTTGCCGCCCAGATCGTAGGCCGCCTCGATGAGGGAGTCGTCCAGGCTTTCCAGTGCGCTCACGAGCGGGATGAGCATGAACAGCATGGACGTGTACACCAGGCCCACCAGAATGGTGGCGTCGTGGTACAGCAGCTCTACCGGCGCCGGTGTGAGCCCCAGCCACACCATCAGGCCGGGTAGCACGCCAGACTCGCGCAGCAGAATCATCCAGCCCAGGGTGCGCACGGTTTCGCTGACCCAGAACGGAATCAGGCACAGCACGAACAGCAGCGCCTTGGCGCGGCCACGGGCGATCTTGGCAATCGTCCAGGCCATGGGAAACGCCATCAGCAGGGTGACGGCGGTGGCCAGGACCGACATCCATGCCGTGCGCACCAGGGTGCGCCAATACAGCGGCTCCTCCAGGAAGGTGAGGTACTGCGCCAGGCTGGGTTCGTACACACGGGGGGCAACCCGCGTGCGCAGCGACAGCACGGCCAGCTCGGCGTGGGGCAGCACGATCAGGCTCACCAGCCACAGCAGCGCCGGCGCCAGCAGCAGCATGGCCAGCAGCCGCTGCACGGCGCGCTGGGATGCGACTTCAGGCGGCATCATGGACAGGCGGCGCGGCGAAGCACACCGCACGCTGCGGGTCAAAGCCAAACACCACGGTTTCGCCGGCGCGCAGGTCGGCAAACTGGCCGGTCTGCGGCAGCGCGATGCGGAATGCCGCCCGCGTGGCGGTCTCGTGCACCAGCACGGCGGAGTTGGCACCGTCAAACAGCAGGCTCTCCACCACGCCAGTGTGGTGCGGTACGCCGGTTGCTATGAATTCAGTAGCTGTCCGCGCAATGCGGATAACCTCCGGGCGCACAAATGCCTCTACAAAATCACCCACCTGGATGGGCCGATTTCCGGCCCGGCGCGCGTGCACGACCAGCCCGCTGACGCTGACCAGCTGCACACGATCGCCCTGCACGTCCACCGCCTTGCCCGGCAGGCGGTTGTTGGCGCCCACAAAGCCGGCCACAAACGGGGTTTGCGGCGCGTAGTACAGCGCCTGCGGTGTATCCAGCTGCTCAAAGCGGCCGTGGTTCATCACCGCCACGTGGTCGGACAGCACCAGGGCTTCCGACTGGTCGTGGGTGATGTAGACAAAGGTGGTGCCAAAAGCCGCCTGCAGCTGCTTGAGCTCGATCTTCATGTGCTCGCGCAGCTTGAGGTCCAGCGCGCCCAGCGGCTCGTCCAGCAGCAGCAGGGTGGGCTCCAGCACCAGGCTGCGGGCAATGGCCACGCGCTGGCGCTGGCCGCCCGAGAGCTGGTCCACGCGCTTGCCCTGGGCGCCGGCCAGGCTCACCCGTTCCAGCATCTCGCCCACGCGGCGCTTGATTTCTTCTCGCGCCACGCCGCGGCGCGCCAGGCCGTAGCCCACGTTGTCGCCCACGCTCATCATGGGAAACAGTGCCAGGTGCTGGAACACCATGTTCACTGGCCGCCGGTTGGGCGGCACGCCCTGCATGGATTGGCCGCCAATGTGGATCTCGCCGGCGTCCGGGCTCTGGAAGCCGGCCACCATGCGCAGGAGCGTGGTCTTGCCGCAGCCCGAAGGGCCGAGTATGGAAAAGAAGCTGCCCCGCTCCACGGTGAAGGACAGGTCGTCCACGGCCGCATGGGCGCCGTAGCGCTTGGCGATACCGCGAGCCTGGAGGTCGGGCTGCGCCCCTGCGGGCGCAGCGGGGGTGGCGGTCAACGGCAAATCAGTTGGCCGCCTTGATGCGGTCCAGCACGCGGCCTTCAATCTCTTCAATGCCAGCGGGAACGGCCGGGTACCACTTGATGTTCTTCAGCGCCGCCTCGGGGAAGCTGGTGGCAAACTGGGCCTTGAGCTTGGCGTCCATCAACTGGTCTGCGCCCTTGGATGCGGTGAAGTTGCCGGCCGCGCCCGCCACCTTGGCGGCAATCTCGGGGCGCATGTTGAAGTTGATCCAGGCGTAGGCGGCGGCGTCGTTCTTGCCCTTGGCAGGGATGGCAAAGGTGTCAATCCAGCCCATGGCGCCGGCCTTGGGGGCGATGTACCGGATCTCGGCCTTCTCGCCGTTGAGCTTCCAGCCGCCGGTGTCCCACATCATGGCGCCCACGATTTCGCCAGTGCGCATGCCATTGAGCAGCTGGTCCTTGTTGTCCCAGTAGAACTTCACGTTGGGCTTGCAGGCCACCAGGGTCTTGCCCACTTCGTCCATCAGGGCGCTGTAGGCCTTGGCGTCGTGGTACAGGGCAAAGGGGTTCTTGCCGGAGGCAAAGGCAAAGGCCAGCAGGGTGGGGCGCTTGAGGCGGTAGGCCACCTTGCCCTTGTATTCGGGCTTGCACAGGTCGGGGTAGTCGGCCATCTTGGCCAGCTGGGTGTTCACCACCAGGCCATCGGTCCCCCAGATGTGGGGCAGGCCATAGACCTTGCCGTCCACCGTGGTGTTGCCCTTGGTGGCTTCCAGCATGGAGGGGATGAACTGCTCGGCCTTGAGCTTGCTCAGGTCCAGGGGCTTGTAGATGCCGAATTCCTTCTGCGGGCCGGCAATGCGGTCCTGCGAGGGCTGCGCCAGGTCAAAGCCGGCGCCGCCGGTGGCGCGCAGCTTGGAGATCATTTCCTCGTTGTTGGAGAGGGTCAGCTCGACCTTGTAGCCGGTCTCTTTTTCAAACTGTTCCACCACGGCAGCGGGGGCATAGTCGGCCCAGGTGAGCAGGCGCAGGGTCTTTTCCTGTGCAATGGCCGAGCCGGCCAGGCCGAGCGTGAAAACTGCAGACGCAATGATGGCGCGTTTGAAAGTCATGGGGATGTCCTTGTAGCGTTGGGTGTTGCAGGCTGCAACACGCTGGGCAGACTAATGCACGGGCATGACAGTTATATGTCTGCCGTGCTACAAGGCGCTTGGTGTTTTCCCCTAGAGGGAATGCGCTGCCAGATGACTGGCGCTTGCCCAAAGGGCTTCAGTGGGTGCGGCGTACCCGCAGCAGCTCGTCCAGAACCAGGCACACGGCGCCGACGGTGATGGCACTGTCGGCGATGTTGAAGGCCGGAAAGTGCATGCCGAGCCAGTGGAAGTCCAGGAAATCGACCACGTAGCCGTACAGCAGGCGGTCGATCACGTTGCCCAAGGCACCGCCCAGGATGCAGGCCATGGCAAAGCTGAACAGGCGCTGGCCGGGGTGGGTCTTGAGCATCCACACGATCACGGCGCCCGCCACGATCCCCAGCACGGTGAAGAACCAGCGCTGCCAGCCCGAGGCGCCGGCCAGGAAGGAGAACGCCGCCCCGCTGTTGTGCACCCGCACGAGGTTGAAGAAGCTGGTGACATAGGTGCCCTCGCCCGGGTGGTAGTAGCCCAGCACCAGCACCTTGGTGAACTGGTCCACCAGCAGCACGATGAGGGCCAGGCCCAGCCACTGCAGCAGGCCACCGCCACCACTTTTGCCGCCCCGTGCCATCAGGCGCCTCCCACCGGGGAGCGTGCATGCACGCCGTGCTGCATGTGGGGGCTCATGCGCACTTGCGGGCTTCGCCCGCGCCAAAGAGGTTGCTGGTGCAGCGGCCGCACAGGGTGGGGTGGGCGGTGTCTGTGCCGACATCGTCGCGGTAATGCCAGCAGCGCTCGCATTTGACGGCTTTTGACGGTGTAACCGCCGCAGATACTGCGTCACCAGCTATTAATTCAATAGCAGATGTGATGAAGACGAACTTGAGGTCTTCGCCCAGGCTGGACAGCAATGCGTGGTCTTCGGCCGGCACGGTGAGCTGCACCGTGGCCTGCAGGCTTGATCCCACCTGGCCGGCGGCGCGCAGGGTTTCAATGTCCTTGTTCACCGCTTCGCGGATCTCGCGGATACGGCCCCACTTGGCCAACAGATCCACGTCGGGCGCCTGCAGCGCCACGTAGCCGTCCATGAAGATGGACTCCCGGGTGGCGGTAGGTGTCTTGCCTTCGGTACCCAGTACCGCCCACGCTTCTTCGGCCGTGAAGCTCAGGAAGGGCGCCATCCAGCGCAGCATGGCTTGGGTGATCTGCCACAGCGCGGTCTGCGCCGAGCGGCGGGCTTTGGAGTTGGCACCAGTGGTGTAGAGGCGGTCTTTCAGGACGTCCAGGTAGAACGCGCCCAGGTCTTCGCTGCAGTAAACCTGCAGCTTGGCCACCACGGGGTGGAACTCGTACACCTTGTAGTGCGCCAGGATGTCGGTCTGCAACTGGGCCGCGCGGCTCAGGGCGTAGCGGTCGATCTCCAGCATCTGCTCCAACGGCACGGCGTCTTTGACGGGGTCGAAATCGCTGACGTTGGCCAGCAGGAACTTCAAGGTGTTGCGCACGCGGCGGTAGGTGTCCACCACGCGGGCCAGGATCTTGTCGTCGATGTTGAGGTCGCCCGAGTAGTCGGTGGAGGCCACCCACAGACGCACGATCTCGGCGCCCATCTTGGTGGTGATGGCTTGCGGTTCCACCGTGTTGCCCAGGCTCTTGCTCATCTTGCGGCCCTGGCCGTCGGTGGCAAAGCCGTGGGTCAACAGGCCCTTGTAGGGTGCGCGGTCGTACAGGGCGCAGCCCAGGAGCAGCGAGCTGTGGAACCAGCCGCGGTGCTGGTCGTGGCCTTCCAGGTACAGGTCGGCTTCGGGGCCTTCTGCGTGGAAGGGTGGGCGGGCATAGGCGTCCTTGTGGCTGCCGCGCAGCACGTGCTGGAAGGTGCTGCCGGAGTCAAACCACACTTCCAGAATGTCGGTGCTCTTGGTGTAGTGCTCGGCGTCCGCTGCACCCAGGATGTCGGCCGTGGTGACGCGGCTCCAGGCTTCGATGCCGCCTTTTTCGACAATGTCGGCGGCCTGGTCCAGGATGGCCATGGTGTTGGGGTGCAGCTCGCCCGAATCCTTGTGCAGGAAGAAGGGCACGGGCACGCCCCAGCTGCGCTGGCGGCTGATGCACCAGTCGGGCCGGTTGGCGATCATGTCGCGCAGGCGGGTCTTGCCGTTTTCCGGGTAGAAGTTGGTTTGCTCGATGGCGTCCAGGGCGAGTTGGCGCAGGGTCTTGGGCGCCTTGTCCTTGGTGAACACGCCGGGGCCTTCGTCCATGCGGATGAACCACTGGGCCGCAGCGCGGTAGATCACCGGCGTCTTGTGGCGCCAGCAGTGCGGGTAGCTGTGGGTGATGGCCTGCGTGGCCAGCAGACGCTGGTTTTCCTGAAGGGTGGCGAGGATGACCGGGCAGGCCTTCCAGATGTTGAGGCCACCAAACAGCGGCAGGTCTTCGGCATAGCTGCCGTTGCCTTGCACGGGGTTGAGAATGTCGTCGTACTTCAGGCCGTGGGCCACGCAGCTGTTGAAGTCGTCCACCCCGTAGGCGGGGGCCGAGTGCACGATGCCGGTGCCGTCCACCGCGCTCACGTAGTCGGCCAGGTACACGGGCGACAGGCGGGCGTAGCCGGGGTCCACGTCGTACAGCGGGTGCTTGAAGTGCAGGCCACCCAGCTTCTCGCCGGTGGTCGTGGCCACCACGGTGCCCTGCACGCCGTAGCGTTCCAGGCACTTCTCGACCAGGCTTTCGGCCAGCACCAGGAGGCCGCGCGGTGTATCCACCAGCGCGTAGGTCAGTTCGGGGTGGGCGTTGAGCGCCTGGTTGGCGGGAATGGTCCAGGCGGTGGTGGTCCAGATGACGATGAAGGCCGACTTTTCGCTAGCGGGCAGGGCGGCCAGGCCGAAGGCCTTGGCCAGGGCCTGCGGGTCGGCGGCTTCAAAGGCCACGTCCAGCGTGTCGCTCTTCTTGTCGGCGTACTCGATCTCGAACTCGGCCAGGCTGGAGCCACAGTCAAAGCACCAGTACACGGGCTTCAAACCCCGATAGACAAAGCCGCGCTCGATCACGCGCTTGAAGGCGCGGATTTCGCCGGCCTCATTCGCGGGGTTCATGGTCTTGTAGGGGCGTTCCCAGTCGCCCAGCACGCCCAGGCGTTTGAAGTCTTCACGCTGCTGGTTGATCTGCTCGGTGGCGTAGGCGCGGCTCTTGGCCTGCATGTCGTCCCGGCTCAGGTTGCGGCCATGCAGTTTTTCGATGGCGTTCTCGATGGGCAGTCCGTGGCAGTCCCAGCCGGGGATGTACTGGGCGTCAAAACCGTCCAGCTGCTTGCTCTTGACGATCATGTCCTTGAGCACCTTGTTCAGCGCATGGCCAATGTGCAGTTTGCCGTTGGCGTAGGGCGGGCCGTCGTGCAGCACAAACAGCGGGGCGCCCTGGCGTGCCGTGCGCAGCTTCTGGTACAGGCCGTGCTCGTTCCAGTCTTTCACCCAGGCTGGCTCGCGCTTGGGCAGGTCGCCGCGCATGGGAAACGGGGTGTCGGGCAGGTTCAGGGTGCTGCGGTAGTCAACTTTGTCAGTCATGGCGAATTGCAATCTGGAAAATCGGAAGGGGCCGTGCCCGGGGCCAAAGCGGCGGCAGGCGATGGGACAAACGGGACAAGACGCGGGGCAAGGTGCGTCGGGTGAGCCCCGTCAAATTCGGGCAGCGAACCAGGCGCGTGCGTCATCGCAGTCCTGGTGGATGCCCCGGGTGAGGCTGTCCAGACCGTCGTATTTCAGCTCGTCGTGCAGTTTGTGCAGCAGTTCCACGCGGATGATTTTACCGTAGGCCCCCTCGGGGCCCAGTTCGGCGGGCCAGTCCAGGCAATGGGTTTCCAGCAGGACCCGCCCGCCGTTGACATCGTTGGGGTCCAGTGACGGACGCACACCCAGGTTGGCCACGCCTTGGATTGGCGCGTCCGACAGGCCGTGCACCAGCACGGCAAAGATGCCGCTGGCTGCCGGTTTCCAGTGGGCAAAGCGCAAGTTGAGCGTCTTGAAGCCCAGGGTGCGGCCCAGCTTGCGCCCGTGGACCACGTGGCCCGAGATGCAGTAGGGCCGGCCCAGCAGGCGCGCGGCGTCCGCCATGCGGCCCTGGCCCAGGGCGTCGCGCACCGCGGAGCTGGACACGCGCAGGCCGTGGACTTCGTAGCTGTTCATGCGCGCCACGTCAAAACCGTTGGCGTCGCCGGCGGCGTCCAGCAGGGCGTAGTCGCCGGCACGCTGCTTTCCAAAGCGGAAATCGTCGCCCACCAGCACGTAACGGGCACCCAGGCCGTCGATCAGCACCTGCTGGATGAATTCCTGCGGCGACTGGTTGGCCAGCCGGGCGTCAAAGGGCAGCACCACGGTCTGGTCCACGCCGCATTGGGCCAGGTCTTCGAGCTTGTCGCGCAACGTGCCCACACGCGCCGGGGCCAGTTCGGGTTTCCTGTGCAGCTCGGCAAAGTAGTCGCGCGGATGCGGTTCAAAGGTGAGCACACAGCTGGGCACGCCGCGCTGCTGGGCTTCGCCGCGCAGCAGGGCGAGCATGGCCTGGTGGCCCCGGTGGACACCATCGAAGTTGCCGATCGTCAGGGCGCAGGCGGGCGCAACGCCCGGGTGGTGGAAGCCGCGAAATACCTTCATAGATTTGTTATCTTTTTGATAGCAGGCCGCGCAGGGAGCGCCCATGCTGGAAGCCAGTTTGTCACAGAAACAGGGTATATTGTGACGCAGCAGCGCGCCGTGCTCCATGACGCCTGACTGCAGAGATGTGCATTCCCGGTTGGTGGTTGTTGTAACCGTTACAGGAGGCGTGTTTTGAAAGTCTTGAAACTGTCAGCCCAGGGGCTGCCGCAATCGTGGATCTCGCTGGAACAGGCGGTCATCCATTACGCCTCCGACGAGGTACGCTGGGAGTCGGGTGGCGAGGTGGCGGTGTTCCGCGGCGGGCACAACGCCGTCACGGGTGCGCAGTCCATCATCCGGGTCAACAGCATCATTGGCACGCGCGGCGTCCCCAACATCAACCCGTTCAACCTGCGTCCCGGCCTGACCAACGCCAAGCTGTTCATTCGCGACCGCAATGTGTGCGCCTACTGCGGCGGACATTTCCATGAGTCGGACCTGACGCGCGAGCACATCGTGCCCTTTGCGCAGAACGGGGTCGATACCTGGATGAACGTGGTCACCGCCTGCCGCCCCTGCAACCACCGCAAGAGCCACCGCACCCCGGAGCAGGCCCACATGCCGCTCCTGTACACACCCTACGTGCCCAGCCTGTGGGAGGACTTCATCCTGCGCAACCGCCGCATTCTGGCCGACCAGATGGAGTTCCTGATGGCCCACGTACCGCGGTCTTCACGCCTGCTGGCGTGAGGGTTTTCGGGTGAATCGGCCCGCCGGTTACAACCCCTTACATCTATCTCGTTCATGAGGCCGTTTTTCAGTCGAAGTTAAGCCTTACAGGGTGCGTGCGTTGAGGGAAATGAACCACAATTCAAACGAACTTGTTTCCTTCCTTCACGTGGTCGTTTTGGCCGCTGGAGATCTCTGCAGATTGAACGGTGATGCGCGAGCAAATGATTCCGACACATGGACGCACGGGCCGCGAACAGCAGGTGCTGGCGTTGGCGCGCACGCTCGTGACCCAAACCCTGGCCCATGTTGCCAAGCATGAGGACCAGACCCTGACGCGGGTGCGAGACCGGCTGATGGCGCTGGTGGATGCCAAGCCGCCATTGGGGCAGGGCCAAAACCTGCGGTCCATCCACCTGCTGCTGGGTCGTTACGGGGATCGCTTCAACCGGGCCTTTCAGAAAACACTGGCCGAAGAACTGTCGGGCGAGCTGAGCGCGGCCTTGCCGGGAATGCGCCGACCGGCCAACACGGCTGCGGGCGCCCTTGACGGCCTGAGTCTGATTGACGTGGACGAAGTAGAGCGCGTCCTGATGCTCGACCGGGTGGCCCAGCGCTTTACGGCCCGCTACGAGGCCGTGCTGGAGCCGCTGACGCAGCGTTTGGGCGTGCTGCTGGGCCGCGAAAGCAGTGCCGTGCAGGACAACCCGTTCCAGCCCCTGGTTTTGCTGCGTGCTTTTGTGAGCGCATGGGACCGCTGTGAACTGGATGCCCAGGCCACCACCGATCTGGTGCTCTCCCTGGAGCCGGTATTCTGGCTGGACCTGGTTCCCTTGTACGAAGAGTTGAACGCCACCCTGCAGAAGGCGGGAGTGCCCGCGCAGCGGGCATTGATCATCAAGCGCAGTGCCAGCGCATTCGCCCCGCTGGATGGCGCGTCGCCGTCGTCGCGGCCGGTGCCGCTGGGGGCGGAAGAACCAACCCGTTCGGCTTGGGGTGCGCTGGCGCCGGCCGGGCGCAGTGTCGCGGCGCATGCCCGCCAGTTCCTGCAGCGCCTAGGTCTGGGTGCCCGAGGTGACGGTGCTGGGGCGCCGGAGGATGGGGACGCAGGATTGCCGACGCACGCCGCGTTTGGCGTGGCCGACCCGGCCCTGATGGGTTATCTGGGCAACCTGCAGGCCGGCGCGGGTGCGGCGCCGCCGCAGCATTGGGAGGCCGGTCAGGACCCGTCCAGGCAGAACGTGCTGCGCCAGATGCGCGACCGCGACGAGGTGCGCCACGCACCGGAGCTGGACCGCGGTACGGTGGATGCGCTGGCCGAGGTGTTCGACTTCGTGTTTGCCGACCAGGCCATTCCGATGCAGATGAAGGTCATCATCGGGCGCCTGCAGATTCCGGTGCTCAAGGCGGCCATGATCGACCGCGATTTCTTTTTGTCCGACGAGCACCCGGCGCGCCGCCTGGTGGATACGCTGGCCGGGGCTTCGGTGGCCTGGGCGCCGGAAAAAGGGGAAGCCGACCCGTTGTACGTCCGCATCGAGAGCACGGTGCAGCGGGTGCTGACCGATTTTGAAGACGACCTGACCCTGTTTGCCGATTTGTTGCGGGAGTTCACCGAATTCCTGTTCGAGTCGGAGCAGCAGGCCCAGGCCCGGGTGGAGCCGGTTGCCCAGCAGGAGCATCGGGGCGAAAGCTGGGACGACGCCCTGGCCCAGGTGGATGAGTTGATCCATGAGCGCATCCAGGCGCTATCGGTTGATCAGCCCTTGGTGCCGTTTCTGCTGCCATTCCTGACGACCCAGTGGCGCCAGGTGCTGGCCCGGGCCATGGTGGACAAGGCCCCGCAGATGCCCAGCTACGAGCAGGCACTGGCAACCATGGAGCGCCTGATCTGGTCCACCCAGCCCAAGACCACATCCGAGCAGCGGCGCGAGCTGGTTGCCGTGTTGCCGGAGATGGTGCGCCAGCTCAACGCCGGGCTGGATGCCATTGAATGGAATGGCAAGCCCCGCGCCACGTTCACCCGCCGTCTGATCACCACCCACACACTGGCCATTCGCCTCACGCAAGCCCCGCCCGTAGACACCGGGTTGGGCGAACTGGAGGTCCGCGAAGGGCAGGCCGCCATGCAACAGCTCGACGAGCGTCGCGCAGCCCGGCAGTTTGCGCTGGAAGACACCTTTGATGCGCAGGCGCAGTCGTTCACGCGGGGCTTGTGGTTCGATGTGACGTTGGACGACGATGTCCACGTCCGTTCGCGCCTGAGCTGGATCAGCCCCATGCGCACCCGCCTGCTGTTTACCAACCGCGAAGGTTTCGATGCGTTTGTGCGCTCGGAACGTGAAGTCGCGGCCATGCTGCGGCTGGGACGCCTGCGGGTGCTGGACCAGGAACCCATCGTCGCACGGGCGCTGGACCAGATCATGGCCGCACAGGAACAACAACTGGCAGCCTAGCGACTTTTTGGCGGTTCGGTTTTCGTTGCAAAAAAGCCCTGGGGCCGGATTCCGGCCCCAGGGCTTTTTTCTGGGAAACCTTACTTGGTGTACCAGTACGACCGTTTCAGGCTCTTGGGAATGCCTTTGTCCGGCAGGCAGTTCTGCAGCGCGGAATTGCAGGCCGGTGGAGGGGTTCCTCCCGTTGTGGGAGGGGCGCCGGCGCAACCAATGCAGAACTTGCGCAGCAGGGAGCTACCGTCCTGCAGGGTGAGGCTGACCAACCCGGACACGGGGGAAGGAGGCAAGCCGCCACCATCGAAGACGTTGCTGGAATAGCCGCCGGTAAAGGGGTTGAGTGCATAGCCCTTGGCGACGCCGAGCGTGGACTTGCAGGACGTGGCCGAAGGCGTTGCCGGCGTGTTGGTTCCGAAGTAGGTGGCGCCGTACACGGTGACAGGCGCGTTGACCGATTTTTCACCCGCACCACTGAACGTGATGTAGTAGCCGTTCAGGGTGCCCGCGTAGTTGGTGCTGGTGGCATCGAACAGGCCCAGCAAGGACGGTGCCGGATTGGGGCTCGGTGGCGTCTCCACCGTGACGCTCACGGTGGGGGTTGCCACTGCGGTGTTGGTGTCCTTGAGGAAGTAGACGCGGTTGGTGACGTTGTAGGCGGAGTTGGTGGCTGTGTCCTTCAGGGGGTGCTCGCGGTCACCAGAGGCCAGCATGACAGCGTCGTAGGAGGTCGTGCCACCGGTTACCCCCACAGAGACAACCGCCGCAGGGAAGAAGAACTTCCGGGGCGTGGTTCCCGCAGCACAGGTGCCGCTGCTGCAACCCAAGGCCGCCAGCTTGCTCACGGTCCAGTTGGCGGGGCTGGCGTCAAAAAGGTCCATGCGCCAGATATTGCCGCCGGTGTCGCCCACATAGGCCTTGTCGGTTTTTCCGTCTGCGTCCCGGTCGACAAAGGTCACTTCCGACGGGATGGCGTAGTTCATGCCGGGCACATTGCGGCACGTGGCGCTGGTGGTGCAGGTGGGATTGGCGCTCCAGATTAAGGCGCCGGTTTCTGCGTTGACGACGAATATGCCTCGCCCCATGGTGTTCGTGGTGGGGGGCTCGCTGTCCTGCGCAGGGTCATAGCCTGCGCCAAATACCAGAACCGGAGTGCCGCTGCCATAGTTGTTCAGCACCGTGATACGGGGGCGGGACCAGGTCTGGCCGAGCTCCGAGAAACCTGCAGTGTTCTGGTCGATTTTCCAGAGCACTTGGGGATTGTTGGGCGTGGTTACGTCGATAGCGTACAGGAAGCGTCCGCCACGGCGCATGGCCAGGTACAGATAGGCTTTGTCAATGACCTGGGGCAGGGTCGTATCGGGCGTGCCGTCGGCCTTGAGTTGGTATTTCAGTTTCTGGTAGACACCGGTTGGTCCGTCGACAAAATAGTCCTTGGTCCGGGCCGTTGCCAGTGTGGTGGAGGGGAATTTCAATTCGGGCGCGTTGATGCGTTGGCGATTGAGCTTGCCGTAGTGCTCCGGCAGCACCAGGCTCCAGAACTCGCCACCCGCGGGCACCGTGGTGCCGTCGTAGTTGGCCAGCGCGGTGGTCTGGTTGCCGTTGACGGCGTGGAACATGCCGTCGTTGGCGCCGTAGAACACCACTGTGCCGCGGCTATCGCCGTAGTTCACCACCACGGGTCGGGAATGCAGCACGTCGCCATGCACCGACGGCCGAACCGTGATGCCGTTGCCCGGGCCGGCTTCGTCGCCGTAGTTGTCTTCCCCGCGCACCCAATTGATGAGCGAAGTGCGGTCGCTGGCGCCGACCTTGGTGACCTTGATCGTTCCCGTGGCGGGCGATACCGGCCCGATGGATGCCACACTGTAGGTGAAGCTGTTGGTTCCGGTCACCGTGACCGTGGGGCTTCCGTTGTAGGCCGGGATAACCGAGCCGTTGGCGTCACTGATGTTGGCCAGTGTCACGCTGTCACCTGTGGAAAAACCGTGCGCTGTGGTGGTGTTTACCGTCACGGTCGTGCTGCCCAGGACACGGACCACGCCGGGGATGGCGGCGTCCCATGCGGCAATCGTGACGGTTGTTCCGCCCTTCTTGGCCGTTCCACCGCCTGCAGGCGAGGCCGGTGATTCGAGAACCGGGAAACTGAAGGTGTTGGCGGTGGCCGCCGTCACGGCCACGTTGGTGACGTTGTATTCCGGCTGGGTGGCGCCGGTAATGGTGACGCGATCCAGCGTCGAGAAACCATGGCCGGCCTTGGTGATGGTGGCCACGTTGCCGGTACGGGTGAGCGCGCCGGCCGCCAGGGTGAAGCCGGAGCTCGAACCCAGCACTGTGTCGGTAATGCTGGCGTTGCTGGTGGCAAATGCGTTGCTCGTGTTGTTCAGTGCCGCGTTGCAGCTCGCACTCACCGTTGCAAAGCCGCCGCTGAGCGGGGCCTGGCCGGGACAGAAGGTGTACACCTTGCGGGGTCCTGCCGGCGTGCTGGTGTAATTCGTCGTCAGTATCTTTTTTCGGATCTGCTGCGCTGCGCCGCCTTTGTCGACTTGTTCACCATCCACTTTGTCGAAGGTCTTTCCGGCGCCGCGCGAGTCGTTGACGAAGAAGCCACCGGTGGTAGCGTCATCCGGCGCGTTGCTGGTGTCCTTGTAGGTCCAGAAGCTCACTGCATTGGCTGAAATGAAGCCGGTGGAGGTCGAACTGATGGCCGCATCGCCGTTGGCATCTGCCAGGATCAGCGAGGCATTGTTGGGGTCGGGTTTGGACGGGTCGTTGTAGACCAGGGCGAACTGGAACTGTTTGAGGTTGCCCACCCAGCGCGGCAGCGCAAAGGGGTCGGGGCGGAACATGCCCAGGTAAATCTGGTTCAGGTAGGTGCCTTGTGCGTTGACGCTGACGGGCAGGGTGGCTGAGGCGAACACGCTGTTGACCGCCTGCACCTCGTTGAGGATCTTGTCGATGGCGGTCTTGATCTCGTCGTAGCTGCTGGTGGCAAAGTACTTGCCACCGCCAACTTTGGCCATGCTGGTCATCAGGGCCGGGTAGTCGGGCTTGCAGGTGGTCCCCAGAAAGCCGATGGTGTAGGTGATGATGCCCTGGCTGTCGTCAAGGGTGCTGAAGATGTCCGTGCTCTTCATGAACTGGGACCACTCGTCACCGTACAGACCGGACGAGTCGGTGTGGTTGCCCATGCTGTAGTTGCCGCAGGAGAAATTGCTGGCACCGTACGAACCCGAGGGGATCGCTATGCTTTTCAACTGGTCAGCCGAGGCGCCGGCACTTGCCAGGGAGCTGTAGATGGCGGCGCTGCCGCCGTCTCCCGGTGTGCCGGAGGTGCCAAAGGCGTTGCCGACGAAAATGACGAAGTTCTTCTGACAGCCCGCTGTGGGTTGTATTCCCGCGTAGTTGCGTCCCGAGAGACCCGTGGCGCCCTTGTAGTAGGCCCAGGCTTCCTGCATGACGGCACCGGTGCGCTCGGTGCTGGACTTGATGTAGCCGTCGCCAGTGCCGCCGGTGGTTTTCCAGGTCTTGATCCAGGCCAGGAATGCCGCCTTGGCCGTTCCGCTCATGGGGATCAGCGGCTGTACGAGGCATCCGCCGTTGGAGTTCCCGCAGTTGGCGTTTGTGACGTCCCGGATATTGTTGGACTCGTACACCATCAGGCCAATGTTCACCGAGTTGGGCGTCAGCGCATAGACCGTGTTGTACAGCGCGCATTGCTCCACGCCACCCGAGGTGTTGCCCAGGGAGGGCGCCTGGTGGTCGTCCACATAGGTGCAGGTATTGGTGGCACTGGCATCGAAGCTAGCCGCGTTATCGAAAATGAACAGGACGTTGGGGGTGCCGGCCGTGCCGGAATTGTCGACATAGATGTCGGTGTCCTCCGCCCGTACCGATGCCGATAATCCAACGAACAGGCACAGGCCAGTCAACAAGACAGTGCGCAGATTTTTTTTCATCATGTGCTCCAAACGACGGGCTATTCAATATGGGTGATCACGGGCACTGAACCTGCGCCGACACGCGCACGGAAAAGCCCTGGTAGGTTGTTACCTTGGTTCCACTGGAGGGGTCGTCAACCGATGCCTCCACGCCCCACTGCTGGTCGTTGCAGGCTGATGGGCTGGTGGTCAAGCTGCCACTGGCGCTCACCTGCTTGTCGCTGTCGCTCGACTCGAAACACGGCAGGTCTGCCGGCTTGCTGGTGTTGAGCTCGGCGTTGCTGACGGGACGGGTGCTGACGCAGGCCGGGGCTTTCCAGGCAACCTTGTAATCGGCGCCGCCGGTGTTGATGGCGGGCGTGGTGGTGGTGCTGGCCGCAATCTTGTCGATGTTGGGCGCGTCCTTGACCTGTTCCATGACCCGCTCGATGGCAATTTGCGTCGCGGCCACGGCTTCCGATTGCGATTGCATGTTGCCGGCAATCTTCAGGTTGATGTTGCCAAAGCGGATGGCCGAGATGACAAGCAGGGTGAGCACTACCATCATGATCAGCGTGACGATCAGTGTGGTGCCTTTCTGCGTGGCTTGCGTGTTCACAATGGCCTCCTGCCGCTCGGATTGATGATGCGCACGGTCTGGGAAAACACGTGGCGCTTGTAGTGGTCATTCATAGCCGCCGTGGTTTTGAAGCTTCCCAGGTCGTAGAGCTTGGTGTCGGTGTAGCCCGCGGTGGTTTCGGGGCTCTTGGCCAGCAAATTCACTTTCACACTCATCACGTTGGGCCAGTCACTGACGCCCAGCGCCGCGCCATTGGTGTAGTCGCCGTCCGGAACGCCGTCGTTGTCGGTGTCCACGCCGTAGTCAATTTGCAGGTTTTCAATGCCTTCTGCAATCGACACAGCGGTCATGGCCGGGTTGCCTGCGGCAACGCCGAGTTCCATGCGTTTGAGCGTGGGTATGGGGGTTCCTCCATCGGCGCCGGCGCAGCTGTTGGCCACTGGTTCACTGCACTGGCTCACGTAATAGATGTGGATCAACACCTTGCGCAGACTGGCGGCTGTGCCGTCTTTTTTCTTCAACGTAAATACCGAGGTATCGCTGCCGGTTCCCATCCGGTATTCCAGGCCCATTCCCGAGGGCGTCAGTCCGGTCTGAACATAGACCTGCCCCGCCACGGCGCTGGCCAGAGGGATTTCCTGCGTGTCCGTACGCCGAACGACCAACACGTCGGTGTTGGCCAGCTGGTTGGTGACGCAGGTTATGGGTTCGGTCGCGAGCGTAGCGACAATGACATCGCTCTTGCCCTGCAGGTGCAACGGCAGGGCAGGCTGGATGTCGGCAACCGCAGTCGCGCAGGGATCGGGCAGCGCGGCCGGAGCCGTGGGAATGATCGACAGCTCACCCCAGTAGCCGGCCAGTTGGAGGTCCTGGACCAGGGTTTGCAGCGCATACCGGCCACTTTCAATCATCCGGCCGGATTTGTCGATTTCTGCCCGGGTGCCACTCTGGTTGGCGATCAAGGTTGCCAACCCCGCCACCAGGAAAAGGCCCACGGTGATGGAGATCATCAGTTCGATCAGGGTCAGCCCGGCTTGTCGCGCCCGCAGTCCGGATCGGCCGCGACCGGCGGGGGGGAGCGTATGGGGGTGGATGAGGAACATGGCTCAGGACAGGTTGGTGATGTGCAGTGGCAGGCTGACCGCACGCCGCTGGGTGTCGGTACCGTACAAGTCCTTGCCGCACGTAATACCGGCCGGCGGGGCATAGGTGGCGCCTCCGCCCTGCCAGGCGACGCTGACCTGGTATTCGTTGGTGGTGCCGGCAATTAGCGATACGCAGCCGCGAGCCCCCAGCACCGCACCGACCTTGTTGGTGCCGACCACCTCGGTGCTGCCCAGGATCAGATCGTGCCAGTCGGCCAGATCCTGGTTGGCGCGCGCCTGCTGGTTGGCGGTCCCCGCCGTGCACTGCGGCACATTGGCTTTGTTGGTGGTAGCTGCCGTGCCGCTGACCAGGGGGGAGTTGGTACCCAAGTAGCTGGCCAGGACGTAGCAGGATGCTACGGCCGAGTTGGCATTGATACGGGAGACCATATCCTGCGCCAGGGCCAGGGCCTGCACGCGCTGGTAGGATTCCAGTTGCGAGTTCTGGCTTTGGACCATCAGGCCGGTCAGGCCCAGCAAGGCCACCATCAGGATCAACAGCGACACCAGAATCTCGATCAGGCTGGAGCCCCGGGCTCCCCGACGCCGGCCCACCATGCTGTGCGTCCGTTTCATGGGCATGCTCCTGTTTTAGTACTGGTCATGCCACTGAGGTCCACGGTGACACACCGGCTTGACTGGCCGCCGCTGAGCGTGAACTGGGTCTTGCCGGCGGTCGGTCGTCCGGAGGCGCCCTGGTAAACCACGTTGGCCGGAATGCTGGGGTTGGTGATGGCGATGCCGCCGTAGGCTGCCTGCTCGGACAGGGTTGTGGTTCCCACGGTCACCGTCCAGCCGCCAACCCATCCGTCGGCAGCAACCTTGGGTGCCACCGTGACGTCGGCGTTGCGTTTGATCGCTTCACTGCGGGCCAGCAGCAAGGTGCTGGCCAGATCGAAGGCTGCGGTCTTGACGCGTTGCCCGACGATGAAATTGCTGAAGGACGGCACCCCGATGGTCAGCAGAATGGCCACCAGCACAACGACCACCATCAGCTCGATCAGCGAGAAGCCGCGCTGGCCATTGCGCGTCAAGCGAGGCGGGGAGTACTGCGTGTTCATGGTGAGCTCACCAGCAAGCCGATACCGAAGGTGCCGAGCCCGATTTGCCCTTGGCGCCGTCCTGTGCCAGGGTGAGGTTGGCGCACTTGGTGTCTCGCTGGGCCTGCACGCCGCTTGGGGTTGCCGTAATGGTGTAGGTCGGGGGGGCGCCAGCCGTGTTGTCGCTGGCCACCGTGATCACGTAATTGGCTTGTACCTCGGCGGGAACCGTGATGGAAGCCGCAGTCCATTCGGCGGCGGTACCCGTGGCAACCGAAAAATAGCTGCGGGCATTCAGCATGGACTGCTCCTGCCGGTTGGCCACCGTGTACATGAAACTCTGTGCCGCCGAGCGGTTGGCCCGGACGATGTACTGGGTATACGAGGGAAAGGCAACTGCCGCCAAGATTCCGATGACCGCTACGGTGATCATCAGTTCGATCAGGGTAAACCCGTGTTCCCTGCGTGGGTGCCGACCTGCCTGCATTTCACACTCCTGATTGAATGGCCCGGGTTTTCCTGTACTCAACCCGGTTTGATTATGTGAAAAATTACCATTTGCAAGCAGTGTAAGCGACAAGCGGTAGGTAAAACCCGACAGGCGTAGCGGATGCGGCTGGGAGGCACCGGGGAGCCCCGGTGCGGGGGTCAGGGGAGGAAGGTCACGGAGGTGGCGCTGAGCACGCCGTTGGTCACTTGCGTACCCAGCACTTGCACTTTCTTGCCGTTTTGCAGGTCTGCCACCGTTCCATTGGCGAAGGTGGTGCCTGGCACGGTGTAGACGGCTTTCTGGCCCTTGACGGAAAAACTCTGCTGCCCGGTATCGAGCAGACTCATGGGGCCGCTGAGCGAATAGGTCACTGGCGCGCCGCCGGTGCCGGTGTAAACCGTGACCTTCTGGGCCACCAGAACGTTGTTGAGCCAGTGGCCCTTCACCTGCACTTCGCTGCCGTTGCCGATGGACGCGCTGGAACCCACGAACTGGACCCCATTGCCGTCCGCTTTGACGGGTATTCCCAGAACCCGGAAGGACGCCAGCGTGGAGAAATCCGAAACCGCGCCGCGCAGGTGCACGTTTCCGCCGGCCTGGGGGTTGGCGGGTTGCCAGAGCTGCAGCTGTTGGGCGTTGAGCAAGCCGGCCACAGGGGCGCTGGGGGCGCGGACCTGGACAATCACCCCGGTGGCCAGGCCGGCCGCAGTCAGGCCACCCGCGTAGCTGGTTCCGCCGTAACTGATGGTGAGTGTTCCCAGCTGGAAGGTCTGCGCCAGGGTGTCGACGGACTGTATGGCGCCGGTGGTCTGGAACCGGGGCAGCGAAGCGCGCTTTTCGATGCGGGTGGCCAACAGCCTGCTGCCTTCCGGAACACCGTAAACAAACACGGGGTCAGCGGCCGACAGGGCGGACAGGCCCGCAACGCCGTCGTACACCGTTGCCGTACCCGTCTGTACGGTGACACCGGCAACCACCAGCGTGCCAGCGCCCGGGTTGGTGGACGCCACCGTATCCATCAGTTCGACGCCGGCCGAGAGGGTTTGCGCCACCCCGGTGGTCTGGCTGTTCAGGCTGCCCGAAATGCGCACCACCATGCCCAGCGCCAGTGTCGAAATGGAGTCCAGGCTGTTGGTGGTGGACGTGTTGTCGTAGGTGACGCCGTTGACGATCACGCTGCCAAATCCGTCGACGGAGCCGACGCTGGCCACATTGCCGGTGCCGCCGGAGCCGGGGTCGATGCCGGTGCCACCCGAGCCGGGGTAGGACGCCACATCGGTCGATCCGCCTCCGCACGAGGCCAGGCTGGCCATGACCACGGCCACCCGTAGCGCGAAGCCCAGCGTTCTCACGATGGGGCTCCGGTGGACCCTGCCTCGGGCGGCTGCGCGCCGCCCTGGGAGGGTTCGAAATAGGTAAAAATCCCCACCCGCATCCGGTGGGTGGGTGCGTCCGTGCTGCGTTGCTCGGAGGCCAGCATGTCCGAATAGATTTTGGCGTGCAGCTGGTCCCAATCCTTGCGGATGCCGGCCTGCAGTGCCTCGCACTCGGCTTCCGAGAGCCCCTCGGTGAAGATGGCCCGTTCCAGAAAGCGGGGCGCCTCGCCGGTCACATTGGCAACGCCGGCGGACAAATGGTCCCGACCGTTGTCCGCCAGGAAGGACAGCAGGGTCTGCAGGTCGTTGGAGGGAACAAAACCGTCGCGGGTCAGCTCCACAAATCTGCCGTCACAGCGGACCACGCCGAGCCGCTCCATGTCCTCCAGCAGTGCCCGAGCATGGACGTCGCCCCGGGTCTCCATCCGGGCCAGGGTTTCAAAGGACATGCCTGCCGCCTTGTCGGCAATGGGCAGGCGCCACAAGGCCGGATCGGCCATGACCTGCTGCAGCCATCGGGTGAATACCCGCGATGCGGGTGAGGCCTCGGTGTGGGGAATGCCGCCGTCGTCGCCTTCGCGCAGGCGGCTGGTGACATCCTTGCGGTGCAGGCCGGTGACCATGGCCAGCTGGCTGACGTTGGTGGGTGTCCCGCCCCGGGCGGTGAGCACACTGCGGGCTTCGCTGAGCAGGCTTTGCCGCAGCAGCGCATCCAGCTGGCTGTGCTTCAGACCCATACCCAGCGCCAAGCGGACAATCGGGCGCAGTAGCCGCGCTACCGTGCCCATGGCCCAGTCGGTCTGCTTACGCTGTAAGCCCGGCAGCATGTGAAGTCACGATGAAAATCCCGTCCATGAGCGCCGGTGCCAGCGGCACGGCTTGTATGGACAGGTATTTTAGGGGACTTCCCGCTGCGTCGGCGCCAGGAATGTGAAGGTTTCCCTGTTACAGACTGGCGTTCAGGCGAACACGCCGGCCGTGTCCTGCATGCGGTTGGAAACCTCACCCAGGTGGTGCAGGGTGTCGCCAAACGTCATTTCCAGCTGCGTGAGCTTCTTGAAGTAGTGGCTGACGATGTACTCGTCCGTTACGCCGATGCCGCCATGCAGTTGCACGGCCTGCTGGCCCACGAAGCGCATGGACTGGCCCAGCTGGTACTTTGCGCGGGCCAGTGCGGCACGGCGCTCGGCCACGGGCGCATTGAGCTTGAGGCTGGCGTAGTAGCTCATGGAGCGGGCCAGTTCCAGCTGCATCTTCATGTCGGCCGCGCGGTGGCGCAGAGCCTGGAAGCTGCTGATCACCACGCCGAACTGCTTGCGGGTGTTCAGGTACTCGGCGGTGATGGCCATGGTCTTGTCCATGACCCCTACCGCTTCGGCGCAGGTGGCGGCAATGCCGATGTCCACGGCATGCTCCAGGGCCGTCTGGCCATCCTGGGTGATCAGGGTGGCGGGCGCGTTCTTCAGGCTGACGTCGGCTGCGCGGCTGCCGTCCTGGGTGCCGTAGCCGGTGGTGGTGACACCGGCGGACTTGCGCTCCACCAGGAACAGGGCCAGCTGGCTGTTGATCTTTGCCGGCACGATGAAGGCATCGGCCTGGTCGCCCACTGGCACCACGGTCTTGGTGGCGTTGAGCACATAACCGCCGGGCGCCTGCGTGGCCTTGGCTTCGCACACATCGAGCTTGTAGCGGGCGGCGCGTTCCTGGTAGGCCAGCACCACCAGGGCTTCGCCGCTGGCAATCTTGGGCAGCCAGGCCGCCTTGGTGGCGGCGTCGGCATAGCCGGCCAGCACGCCGCCGGCGATCAGGCTTTGCGTCAGCGGTTCGAGCACGATGCCGCGACCCAGCTCTTCCATCACCACCATGCCTTCGACCGGGCCCATGCCCAGGCCGCCATCGTCTTCGGGAACGTACAGGCCGCACAGGCCGAGCTCGGCCAGTTCGTTCCACGCCGCGCGGTCAAAACCACCGGCTTTCTCGATGCTGCGGCGGCGTTCGAAGGTATAGCCCTTGTCTACCCATTTGCGTACGGCATCGCCGAGTTGTACCTGGTCGTCAGAAAAATCAAAATCCATTTTGTGTCACCTGTAATTGGGGGTGTATTGCCTTCAGCCCAGCACGAACTGGGAGACGATGTTGCGTTGCACTTCATTGCTGCCGCCGTAGATGGTGGTCTTGCGCATGTTGAAGTACGTGGACGCCAGCGGCGCACAGCGTGCCACGGCCTGGTCGCCCTGCCAGCCGGCTTCCATGGCTTCGCGGATCAGGGGCAGAGCGGCGGGGCCGGCGGCCAGCATCATCAGCTCGGAGTAGCGCTGCTGGATCTCGCTGCCGCGGATCTTGAGCAGGCCGGCGATGTCCAGCGAGTTCTTGCCGGATTTCTCGGCGGCCAGTACGCGCAGTACCAGCATTTCCAGCGCCACCACGTCTACTTCCAGCTTGGCGATTTCGTCGCGGAAACGGACATCGTCGTACACGCCTTCGGCCTTGGTCAGGCGCTTCAAGCGTTCGAGTTCGCGCTTGGCACGGTTCACGTCGGCAATGTTGGTGCGCTCGTGGCTCAGCAGGTGCTTGGCGTAGGTCCAGCCCTTGTTCTCTTCGCCGATCAGGTTCTCGGCCGGGACTTCGACGTTGTCGAAGAACACCTCGTTCACCTCGTGGCCGCCGTCGAGCATGATGATGGGGCGCACCGTCACGCCGGGGCTCTTCATGTCGATCAGCAGGAAGGAGATGCCGGTCTGGGGCTTGCCCTCGGTGCTGGTGCGCACCAGGCAGAAAATCCACTCGCCATACTGGCCCAGGGTGGTCCAGGTCTTCTGGCCGTTGACGATGTACTTGTTGCCCTGGCGTTCGGCGCGGGTCTTGACGGAGGCTAGGTCGGAGCCGGAACCGGGTTCGCTGTAGCCCTGGCTCCACCAGACTTCACCGCTGGCAATGCCGGGCAGGAAACGCTTGTGCTGCTCGGGCGTGCCAAAGGCCATGATCACCGGGGCCACCATCACGGGGCCGAAGGGCACGATGCGCGGTGCTCCGGCCAGCGCGCACTCTTCCTCGAACAGGTGCTTTTGGGTCGAATTCCAGCCCGGGCCGCCGAATTCCTTGGGCCACCCAAAGCCCAGCCAACCCTTCTTGCCCAGAATCTTGGCCCAGCGCTGCATGTCGTCGCGGGTCAGGTGCAGGGCGTTGTGCACTTTGTGGGCAATGTCGGCAGGCAGGTTTGCGCCCACCCAGGCGCGAATCTCTTCGCGGAATTTCTGCTCTTCAGGGGTAAATGCCAAATCCATCAGGGGTCTCCAGTCGTTCGGTCTCGGTACATCAACAACCGTCTTTTTAGCACGACCGTTCGCTTGCAGCTGTCCAAACGGCGACATTTTTTGCCGGTCGTCCGCGCCGGGCGCGGCGCCACGCACGGTCATAATCGGCGCTTCCCATGAAAAACATCGTCATACTGATCTCTGGCAGCGGCTCCAACATGGCCGCCATCATCCGGGCCGCCCAATGTGAAAACTGGGCCCAAACCCGCCAGGCGCGGGTGGCTGCCGTGATCAGCAACAAGGCCGATGCCCAGGGGCTGGTTTTTGCCCGGGAGCACGGCATCGCCACCGAGGTGCTGGACCACAAGGCGTTCGCTACACGGGAGGCCTTCGACAGTGCGCTGGCTGCGTTGATTGACGGGTTTGATTCCCCCGCGCAGCCTGTGCTGGTGGTGCTGGCCGGCTTCATGCGGATCCTCACGCCGGGTTTCGTGCAGCGCTACGCCGGGCGCCTGACCAACATCCACCCCTCGCTGCTGCCGGCTTTCGGGGGGCTGAACACCCACCAGCGGGCGCTGGATGCCGGTTGCCAGTTTGCCGGTGCCACGGTGCACCTGGTCACGCCCGAACTGGACCACGGCCCCATCCTGGCGCAGGCGGTGGTGCCGGTGGTGCCGGGCGACACGGCGGAAGTGCTGGCGGCTCGCGTGCTCACGCAGGAACACCTGATCTACCCCCGCGCGGTGGCCCAATTGCTGCAAAAAATGTAGCTGTCTGCGCAATGAATACGGCGCTTTTCGGCTAATTTTATTGAAAATTTGGGGCTGACAAAGTGGACGTGACGCTGCTGCGCGCGCGCATCAGTCGGCGATGCGGGTGAAGCGGGCTTGCCTGACGCCGTCGACCAGAACGGTTTCCGCAAACATGGCGGCGGGGCGTACCCACAGGCCCTGCTCGCCGTACAGCGCCCGGTACAGGGTCATGGGTTCCAGCGTTTCGCTGTGGCGCACGGTGTCGAGCACCTGGTACATCCGGCCTTTGTAATGCCGGTATCGGCCGGGTGGGGTGGTGACTAGGGGGGGGGAATTTTCTGCACTCATGGGACAATCGTAGGCTATGCATCCAAAAGCCCTGTTAGACGCCTGTTCCGAACTGGTCCGGCTCACCCTCAAATTCGACCACCCCGCCGACGCTACCGTGTCGCGCTTCTTCCGCGACAACCGGAGGCTGGGGCCGCGCGAGCGTGCCACGCTGGCCGAGACGGTGTACACCGTGCTGCGCAAGAAGCTGTTGTTTGATCACCTGGCACCGTCCGGCAGCGGCCCCAAGGAGCGCCGTCTGGCGATCCTGGGCTTTTACGGCCCTGGCGACTTCCTGCGCAGCGCGCTCACCGAGCAGGAAAAGAGCTGGCTGGACCAGTGCGAAAAGGTCAAACCGGAAGACCTCATGGAGCGCCACCGCCACAACCTGCCCGAGTGGCTGGTGCAGCCGCTCAAGGACCAGCTGGGCGACGGGTTCTGGCCCTTGGTGGACAGCCTCAACCAGGGCGCCGGGCTGGACCTGCGGGTCAACACGTTCAAGGCCAAGCGGGCGGATGTGCAAAAGGAGCTGGCCCAGGCCGGCATCAAGGCCGTCAACACGCCGTATTCCCCCTGGGGCCTGCGCATTGCCGGCAAGCCCGCGCTGAACAAGAATGAGGCCTTTGTCCGCGGCGAGTTCGAGGTGCAGGACGAGGGCTCCCAGCTGTTGTCCATGCTGCTGGACCCCAAGCGCGGCGAGATGGTGGTGGACTTCTGTGCCGGCGCCGGCGGCAAGACGCTGGCCCTTGGCGCCGCCATGCGCAGCACCGGGCGCCTGTATGCGTTCGACACCTCAGCGCACCGGCTGGACGCGTTCAAGTCGCGCCTCAAGCGCAGCGGCCTGTCCAACGTGCACCCCGCAGCCATTGCCCATGAGCGCGACGATCGGGTCAAGCGTCTGACCGGCAAGATGGATCGCGTGCTGGTGGACGCGCCGTGCACCGGGCTGGGTACGCTGCGGCGCAACCCGGACCTGAAATGGCGCCAGAACCTGCAGGCCGTGGAGGAAATGGCCGTCAAGCAGACCGCCATTTTGCAAAGCGCATCCCGCATGCTCAAGCCCGGTGGGCGACTGGTGTACGCCACCTGCAGCATCCTGCCGCAGGAAAACGAGGCCATAGCCGATGCCTTTTCTGCCGCCAACCCGGATTTCGTCCCGTTGCCGGCAGCCGAGGTGCTGACCGGGCTCAAGGTCGAGCAAGCGGCCTCCCTATGCAGCGGCGGTGACAACGGCCAGCTGTACCTGCGTCTGTGGCCGCACCGCCACGCGACAGACGGATTCTTTGCCGCGGTCTGGCAGAAGAAATAAACGTCTGGCGGGAGTCAGCGGCTCGGGGCTGGAAAAGCCCTGTTGCCGCTCCTTTTTTTCAAAGTGCCTACCATGCAGGACGGCCACGCGGGGTGATACCTGGCGTCGGGCGTTCTGTTTTTCCATTGAGAGAGTGATCGGACCATGTTGTTACCGGATTGGACTGTGCTGGACGCAGCGGTTGAATGGCTTGCCCATGGCCTGTGGGACCTGCACTGGTGGCAGTTGGTGCTGCTGACCCTGGCCCTGACCCATGTCACCATGGTCAGCGTCACGGTGTTCCTGCACCGCCACCAGGCGCACCGCGCCCTGGACCTGCACCCCGCAGCCTCACATTTCTTCCGTTTCTGGCTGTGGCTGACCACCGGCCAGGTAACCCGGGAGTGGGCCGCCATCCACCGCAAGCACCACGCCAAATGCGAACAGGCCGAGGACCCGCACAGCCCGCATGTGCATGGCATCTGGACGGTGCTGCTGCAGGGGGCCGAGCTGTACCGCGCCGAGTCCAGAAACCTGGACACCCTGGCCCGCTTCGGCCACGGCACACCCAACGACTGGATCGAGCGCGCGCTCTACAGCCGTTATTCATCGCTGGGCGTGAGCCTGATGCTGGTGATCGACCTGGCCCTGTTCGGCGCCGCCGGTCTGGCGGTGTGGGCGGTGCAGATGGCGTGGACGCCGGTCATGGCCGCCGGCATCATCAACGGGGCGGCGCACTACTGGGGCTACCGCAATTTCGAGGCGGCCGACGCCAGCACCAACATCTCGCCCTGGGGCATTCTCATTGCCGGCGAAGAGCTGCACAACAACCACCATACCTATCCCACATCGGCCAAGTTGTCGGTCAAGCCCTATGAGCTGGATATGGGCTGGGTGTATATCCGCCTGCTGCAACGCCTCGGTCTGGCCACGGTGAAGAAGACCCCGCCCCGGGCAGCCTATGGCGCCATGCGTGCGGTGGCCGACGAGAAGACGCTGGAAGCGCTGATTGCCAACCGCTATGAAATCATGGCCCGCTATGCCAAGGGCGTGCGCCAGGCCGCGCGTGACGAGTTGCAGGCCATGCGAGCCCGCAGTGCCGATGCCAGCGTCATCCAGGCCGCCCGGCGCTGGATGCACCGCGATGGAGAGAAGGTGCCCGCGTCCGTTGCCCCCGAACTGGCCCGGGCCCGCGCCGCATCGCCTCTGCTCGACAAGATGGTCACCATGCGCGAAGAGCTGCGCCAGATGTGGCTCGACACCTCGGTGTCGCGTGAGCAGCTGACGGCCAACCTGCAGGCCTGGTGCCAGCGCGCTGAAGAGAGCGGCATCGCAGCCCTGCGCGAGTTTTCGATGAAGCTGCGGGCCGCCCGCGTGGCGTAGGCGGCGCGGCGTCAGGCCGGGTCGGTCGCCGCCAGCGACCTGCTGGCCAGCGTGTAGTGTGGGTGCTGCCCGGTGAGCAGCAGGAACATCGCAAACACCGGTCCCGGCATGGTGCGGTCGTCGCTCGGGCTTTCCAGGGCCTGCCAAGTGCGTGACTGCACGCCGCCGCGGCTGCCCACCTGCAGGGCGTAACCCATCAGTTCGGCCGCCTGGGCCTGGCTCAGTCCGGCCGCCAGGCGTGCGGCCTTGAGTTCTTCGCCGCTGGGGGCGGGCATGGGGAGGGCAATGGTCGCGGGCATGGGTGTGCGGGTGCCAAGGGTGGGTGGGAGCCCTATGGTAGCGCGGTGCGCAGCCACTCCGTCAGCGGCCGCCCAGTCGTGCATTCACTTCGGCGGCATCCAGTGTGTCAAACACCATGTTGTGCTGGTGGGTCAGCGGCCCGCCCCCCGGAATCACGTCACCCGCCGAGTCGTAGCCGATGGCCTTGAACTTCCAGCGTCCCTGGATCCATTTCAGGTTGCCCACGTGCTCGCCCTGCGCGGTTTCCACGCTGTACACGAGGTCGTTGACGTGGCGCAGGGTGAGTGAGGTCATGGGGCCTGATTATTGCGGACACAAAAAAGCCCGAACGGGTCGGGCTTTTTGTTGAGGCTTGAAGCGAGAGGGCAGAGCGGAAGACCTGCCCCCAGGACATTACTTGAGCTTCATTTCCTTGTAGTCCACATGCTTGCGAGCTTTGGGATCAAATTTCTTGATCAGCATCTTCTCGGGCATGGTCTTCTTGTTCTTGCTGGTGGTGTAGAAGTGACCGGTGCCAGCAGTAGATTCCAGCTTGATTTTTTCGCGTCCGCCTTTGGTTGCCATGGTGCTGCTCCTTAAGCTTGGCCACGTGCGCGCAGGTCTGCGAGCACAGAATCAATACCGTTCTTGTCGATCAGACGCAGGGCTGCGCTGGAGACGCGCAGGCGAACCCAGCGGTTTTCAGTCTCGACCCAGAAACGGCGGTATTGCAGGTTCGGCAGGAACCGGCGCTTGGTTTTGTTGTTGGCGTGGGAAACATTGTTCCCGACCATGGGGCCTTTGCCCGTAACTTGACATACGCGTGCCATGAGGACACTCCGATACTTCTTTAACGGCTATCACTGGCGACCACAGGGCTGCTTTCGCAGGCCGTGCGGTCTCGCTCTAGCCTCACCTCGCCAATGAAAAGGGTGGCGGTAACCCCCCGCCAATTGCTCGGCGGTGTTTGTTACTGGATCCAAGCCCTCACGGGCGGAATTCAGCAAAGCCTTGGATTATAGGCGAAAACTCCCCAAGAAGGAAATTTGCCACCGGGCCGCCCCAAGGCAAATGAGCCGCCTCGGGGGCAGCGACCCGCGCAGCGGCGCGGCGTGGGGGCTTTATTCCTGTTCCAGGAAGCGCTGGGCGTCCAGTGCCGCCATGCAGCCGGTGCCCGCGCTGGTGATGGCCTGGCGGTACACGTGGTCGGCCACGTCACCGGCGGCAAAGACGCCGGGCACGGAGGTTTGCGTGGCAAAGCCCTTGAGGCCGCCCTGGGTGACGATATAGCCGCCATCCATCTCCAGCTGGCCCTTGAAGATGTCGCTGTTGGGGGCGTGGCCGATGGCAATGAAGCAGCCGTTGAGCGTGAGGTCCTCCAGGGAGCCGTCCTGCACGTTCTTGAGGCGGATGCCGGTGACGCCCGACGCGTCGCCCAGCACCTCTTCCAGCGTGCGGAAGGTCTTGAGTTCGATCTTGCCGGAGGCCACTTTTTCCATCAGCTTGTCGATGAGAATGGGCTCGGCCTTGAACTTGTCGCGCCGGTGCACCAGCACCACCTTGCTGGCGATGTTGGACAGGTACAGCGCCTCTTCCACCGCCGTGTTGCCGCCGCCCACCACGCAGACGGGCTGGTCACGGTAGAAAAAACCGTCGCAGGTGGCGCAGCCGGAGACGCCGCGGCCCATGAAGGCCGTTTCGCTGGGCAGGCCCAGGTACTTGGCCGAGGCGCCGGTGGCGATGATCAGCGAGTCGCAGGTGTAGGTGCCGCTGTCGCCGGTCAGGGTGAAGGGACGCTTGGACAGGTCCACCGCGCTGATGTGGTCGAACACGATGTCGGTCTTGAAGCGCTCGGCGTGCTCCAGGAAGCGCTGCATCAGGTCCGGGCCCTGCACGCCGTGCACGTCAGCGGGCCAGTTGTCCACTTCGGTGGTGGTCATCAGCTGGCCGCCCTGTGCCATGCCGGTCACCAGCATCGGGCTGAGGTTGGCGCGTGCCGCGTAGACGGCGGCCGTGTAGCCGGCAGGGCCAGAGCCCAGAATCAGAACCTTGGCGTGTTTGGGGTCAGACATTGTGTAACCTTTGTTAGCATAAAACGGGAGCCGGGCCGTGTACATTTGGAGGCAATGCACACCATTTCAGTGCGTGCCCATGCGGCGGTTTCTGAACTGCGCGACCCGGGCACAGACCCGATTGTAAGAAACGCCACATGATCTATATGGAAACCATGGCATGGTAATGTTGAGCAACCTGGATTTGATCCGCAGGGTTCCCCTGTTCGCAACGCTGACGCCCAAGCAGGCCGAGTCCGTGGCCGATGCGGTCACCAAGCGGCGCTACAAGCGGGGCGAGAGCCTGGTGGAGCAGGGGAAGGTCTCGCACGCCTTGCACATCATCCTGGCGGGCCGCGCCCGCGTGCTGATCACCGACCGCAAGGGCCGCGAGGTCATCCTGGCCACCCTGAAGGCCGGTGACTACATCGGCGAGATGAGCCTGATCGACAACGATGCCCACTCGGCCTCGGCCGTGGCGGAAGTACAGACCGACGTGCTGTTGCTCGGTCGCGACGATTTCCTGCGCTGCCTGGGCGAGAGCACGGCCATGGCCCACGCCGTGATGCGCGGCCTGGTGCAGCGCCTGCGCAGTGCTGACCAGAAAATCGGTTCCCTGGCCCTGATGGGCGTTTACGGGCGCGTGGCCACCGTGCTGCTGGAGACCGCAGTGCCCACGGAGAACGGTGACCGCCTGATCCGCGACAAGATCTCGCGCCAGGACCTGGCCAAGATGGTCGGCGCATCGCGCGAAATGGTCAGCCGGGTGATGAAGGACTTCGAGGAGGGTGGCTTCATCCAGACGCTCGACGGCGGCGTGGTGCGTGTGTGCGAGCGCCGCCGCACGCCGCGCTGAGGATTCCCGCGCCGGCGCAGCTTGCGTTAAGCTAACCCGGACTGATTCGCTCCATGACTTACTCCCTCCACACCCTTCATTCCTCCTCGCCCGCGCCGCAGCGCGAGCCTACCGGCCTGGGGCGCTTTGCCAGCGAAATCACGCTGATTGCCGGCTTTGTGCTGCTGGCCTTGTGGCTGATTGCCCTTTTGACCTACTCGCCGCAGGACGCCGCCTGGTCCACCTCGGGCGTGGGCCTGCCGGTGCACAACCGGGCCGGGCGCCTGGGGGCCTGGATTGCGGACATCAGCTATTTCCTGCTGGGCTTTTCCGTCTGGTGGTGCGTGGCGGTCTGCGTACGCCTGTGGCTGGCCGTGCTGGCCGACCGGCTGCGGGGCGATGCCGCCGGCGTGGCGGCGGCGCCCGCTCCGGTGGTCGCGCACCGCGTGGTGTTCTGGGTCGGGCTGGTTTTGCTGCTGTGTGCCAGCACCGGCCTGGAATGGTCTCGGCTGTACAGCCTGGAGCCGCGCCTGCCGGACCACAGCGGTGGCGCTTTGGGTTACCTGGTGGGGCCCTTGGGAGTGAAGTGGTTGGGTTTTGCGGGTGCCGGTCTGGTGTCGATTGCGCTGGGCGTGATCGGGTCGGCGCTGGTTTTTGGCTTTTCCTGGATGCAGGTGGCCGAGCGTATCGGCGCCTGGATGGACGCCCAGGTGCAGTCGCGGCGCGAGAAGCGGGAACTGGCCCAGGACCGGGAGCTGGGCCAGCAGGCGGTGCGTGAGCGGGAAGAGATCTTGCTCGAAGAGCGCGAGGAGATCGAGGTGCACCACCCGCAGCCGGTCTATATCGAGCCGGTCATCATGGAGCTGCCGCCCAGCGACCGCGTGGCCAAGGAACGGCAGAAGCCGCTGTTTTCCGAGATGCCCGACAGCAAGCTGCCGCAGGTGAGCCTGCTCGACGGGGCGCAACTGCGCCAGGAAACCGTGGCCCCCGAGACGCTGGAGATGACCAGCCGCATGATCGAGAAGAAGCTCAAGGACTTCGGCGTGGATGTGCGCGTGGTGCTGGCGCAGCCCGGCCCGGTCATCACCCGCTACGAGATCGAGCCCGCCACCGGCGTCAAGGGCTCGCAGATCGTGGGTCTGGCCAAGGATCTGGCGCGGTCCCTGAGCCTGGTGTCCATCCGCGTGGTGGAGACCATTCCCGGCAAGAACTACATGGCGCTGGAGTTGCCCAACGCCAAGCGCCAGAGCATCAAGCTGTCCGAGATTCTGGGCTCGCAGGTCTACAACGAGGCCAAGAGCCTGCTGACCATGGGCCTGGGCAAGGACATCGTGGGCAACCCCGTGGTGGCCGACCTGGCCAAGATGCCACACGTGCTGGTGGCTGGTACCACCGGCTCGGGCAAGTCGGTCGGCATCAACGCCATGATCCTCTCGCTCCTGTACAAGGCCGAGGCCCGCGATGTGCGGCTGATGATGATCGACCCCAAGATGCTGGAAATGTCGATGTACGAGGGCATCCCCCATCTGTTGTGCCCCGTGGTGACCGACATGAAGCAGGCCGCCCACGGCCTGACCTGGTGTGTGGCCGAGATGGAGCGCCGCTACAAGGTGATGAGCAAGGTCGGCGTGCGCAACCTGGCGGGCTACAACCACAAGATCGACGAAGCCACGGCGCGTGGCGAATTCATCTACAACCCCTTCAGCCTCAACCCCGAGGCGCCGGAACCGCTGCAGCGCGAGCCGCACATCGTGGTCATCATCGACGAGCTGGCGGACCTGATGATGGTCATCGGCAAGAAGATCGAGGAGCTGATCGCCCGGCTGGCGCAGAAGGCGCGCGCGGCGGGCATCCATTTGATTCTGGCCACCCAGCGCCCCAGCGTGGACGTGATCACCGGCCTGATCAAGGCCAACATTCCCACCCGCATTGCCTTCTCGGTCGGCTCCAAGATCGACAGCCGCACCATCCTCGACCAGATGGGCGCCGAGGCCCTGCTGGGCATGGGCGACATGCTCTACATGGCCAGCGGCACCGGCCTGCCCATCCGCGTGCACGGCGCCTTTGTCAGCGACGAGGAAGTGCAGCGCGTGGTGAGCTACCTCAAGAGCCAGGGCGAACCCAACTACATCGAGGGCGTGCTCGAAGGCGGCACGGTCGACGGTGACGGCGAGCCCGGCACGGACGGCAGCGGCGGTGGCGAGAAAGACCCGCTGTACGACCAGGCCGTGGAAGTGGTGCTGAAGAACCGCAAGGCCAGCATCTCGCTGGTGCAGCGCCACCTCAAGATCGGCTACAACCGCGCCGCCCGCCTGGTGGAAGACATGGAGAAAGCCGGCCTGGTCAGCACCATGAGCAGCAGCGGCCAGCGTGACATCCTGGTGCCGGCGCGAACCGAATAGCTTTTTGTGGGTCATACCACTTTGCGCAGCCAATGTGCTCTGACCCCGACTGAACATGAATAAACTGTTTGCTACTGTTTTAATAGCTGTCTGCGCAATGTCTGCGCGGGCGGATGGCCTGGAAAGCCTTGAAAACTTCATCAAGACCGTGAAGACGGCGCACACCGATTTCACCCAGGTGGTCACCCTGCCTGCCAAGGAAGGGCAGGCCGCCCGCACCAAGACGTCCAGCGGTACCTTTGAGTTCTCGCGTCCCGGGCGCTTTCGCTTCGTCTACCAGAAGCCGTTCCCGCAGACCATCGTGGCCGACGGCCAGACCCTGTGGCTGTATGACGTCGACCTGAACCAGGTCACCGCCCGCAAGCAGGCGCAGGTGCTGGGCTCCACGCCGGCGGCGCTGATCGCCTCGGCCTCCGATGTGCGGGCCCTGCAGGCCGACTTTGTGCTGGCCGCCGCGCCCGACCGGGACGGTCTGGAGTGGGTGGTGGCCACACCCAAGGCCAAGGACAGTTCGTTGCACAGCGTGCGCGTCGGTTTCCGCGCCGGTGCGCTGGTGATGCTCGACATCCTGGACAGCTTTGGCCAGCAGTCCAGCCTGCGCTTCAGCGGCTTCCAGGCGAATGCGCCGCTGGCCGCCGGCAGCTTCCAGTTCAAGCCCCCCGCGGGGGCTGACGTGATCCGGCAGTAGCCGCCATGCGCCGCCACTTCTCCGAAACCACGGGGCACCAGCGGGTGGTGTACGCCGTGGTCGTCGGCGCTGCGGTGGCCCTGCTACCGCTGCCCCTTGCCACGCAGTCGCATGCGCTGCTGGCCTGGTGTGCCGGCGCGATCACCTTCCTGGTGCTGGCCTGGTGGTTGGCCGTGGAGTTTGATGCCGCGCGCACCCGGGCGCGGGCCCAGGCGCAGGACCAGCCGGGGCTGCTGCTGTTCCTGCTGCTGCTGCTGTCGGCCTTTGCCAGCGCGGGTGCCATTGCCCTCATGCTGCAGCACGTCAAGGACCTGGCACTGGCGCAGCGGCTGGCGCACCTGGCGTTGTCCATGCTGGCGCTGGCGGCGTCCTGGCTGCTGATGCAGACCATCTTTGCCTTCCGCTATGCGCACCGGTACTACCAGTCCGAGCTGCATGGCCACCCGCAGGGCGCCGGGCTGGAATTCCCCGGCAAGCTGCCGCCCGACTACTTCGACTTTTTGTACTACGCGCACGTGGTGGGCATGACCTCGCAGGTGTCGGACGTGGTCGTCACCTCGCGCCCCATGCGCCGCCTCACCCTGCTGCACAGCGTGACGGCCTTTGCCTTCAACATGCTGGTACTGGCGCTGAGCATCAACGTGATGGCCGGCGCCATCCAGTAAGGCCCCCGCGGTTGCCCACTGTGTGTGGCGCCCTGCCCCCCGCGGGGGCCGCGTTTTGGCTTCGCCGCACTTCGTGAAGCCTTGGGGCGGCCCTACGGCAAAACTCTTGCTTTACTTGCGGCCCAGCGAAATCAGCCCGGTGGACAGCGTGGTGCCGGCCACGATGACCAGGCCGCAGCCCACCATCCACGGCGTCACCACTTCACCCAGGAACGCCACGCCATAGAGCACGGCAAACACCGGAATGGCAAAGGTCACTGCCAGTGCACGCGCCGGCCCGGCCCGCTCGATGAGGCGGAAATACAGGATGTAGGCAACCCCCGAGCACAGCACGCCCAGGGCGACGACGGCCAGCCAGGCGTCCAGCGACACTGCGTGGGCCGGCCAGTACCACCAAGTCAGCGGCAGCAGCCCCACGGCCGCGCCCAGCTGGCTGCCGGTGGCCGACACCAGCGAGGGCATGCCGGCCATGTAGCGCTTGGTGAAGCTGGCCGAAATGCCGTAGCACAGCGTGGCCAGCAGGCAGGCCAGCACGGCCCAGCCCGTGGCGTTGCCGCTGGCATCGGGCTTGAAGCTGGCCTTGTCCCAGGCCAGCAGCGCCACGCCCAGGAAGCCAACGGCCAGGCCCAGGATGCGCGAACCGTTGGGCCGGTCCTTGAGCCACAGCCAGGCAATGACAGCGCCGAACAGGGGCACGGTGGCGTTCAGGATGGACGAGAGGCCGGAGGTGATGGATTGCAGGGCGTAGGTGAAGCAGGCAAACGGAATGGCCGAGTTCAGGATGCCGACGACGAAGGTGAGCTTCCAGTGCGCGCGCAGCGCCCGGCCCAGCCCCCGCGCCAGCAGGATGGGCAGCAGGAACAGCGCCGCAATGCCCACGCGCAGGCCGGCCGTTGGCAGGGCGCCGAGTTGCAGCGTGCCGATGCGCATGAACAGGAAGGACGCGCCCCAGATGGCCGCCAGCAACACGAATTCCAGCACCCAGCCTTTGGACTGGGTGGTTGCTACCGGCGCCGTCACAGGCAACCTTCCAGCTGCAGCAGGGCAATCTTGCGATCCATGCCGCCCGAATAACCCGTCAGCGCGCCCTGGGCGCCCAGCACCCGGTGGCAGGGCACGAGGATGCTGATGGGGTTGCGCCCGATGGCGCCGCCCACGGCGCGCACGGCGCTGGGCTGGCCGATGTGTTGACTGACGGCGCCATAGGTGCTGGTGGCCCCCGGCCCGATGGCCAGCAGCGCCTGCCAGACGCGTTGCTGGAACGCCGTGCCGCAGCCCAGGTCCAGCGGCACGTCAAAGGTCTGGCGCTCGCCGGCAAAGTACTGCTGCAGCTGTTCGACCGTCTGGCGCAGCACCGGGTGGCTGGCGTCCACGGGCCACGACTGCCGGTCGGTTTCGTAGCGCTGGCCGTCAAAGCCGACCCACACGAGGGCGGTGTCGTTGGCTGCCAGTGTCATGGGGCCCCAGGGACTGGCCAGGGCGCAGCGTACAGGAATGGGTGTGAATTTCATGGTTAAAACAGGCTGAAGCCCCCGTATGGATTGCGTGGATAGCTATGTATTTGATAGTGAAATGGTGCCCGGCGGTGGCCCGGCCAAGCGGGCCCAGGCCCGCACCACGGCGTAGCTGCGCCACGGGCGCCAGCGTTGCGAGGCCTGTTCGGCCGCCTGCTGTGGCCGGGGTGCTTCCTGCACGCCCAGGGCCTTGTGCAGGGCCACGTCGCCGGCGGGAAAGGCATCGGGCCAGCGCAGGGCCCGCATGGCAATGTAGTGGGCCGTCCAGGGGCCCACGCCGGGCAGCGCCTGCAGCGCGGCCAAGGTGGCCGGCACATCGGCACCGGGGTGCAGGCTCAGCCGGCCCTCGGCCACGGCCTGGGCCAGTGCCTGGATGGCGCGCTGGCGCTGGCGCACGATCCCCAGCTGCCCCAGGTCTTCGCCCGACGCGGCGCCCAGCGCCTGCGGTGTGGGAAACAGGCGCGTCACCGGGCCCGTGGCATCGGCCAGCGGCGTGCCGTAGCGTTCCACCAGCCGCGCGCCCAGCGTGCGGGCGGCCCGCACCGTGATCTGCTGGCCCAGGATGGCGCGCACACCCAGCTCGAATCCGTCCAGACAACCTGGCACGCGCAGGCCGGCCGTGCCGGGGAAGTCGCTCTCCAGCACGGCGGCGATGGCGCATGGGTCGGCGTCCAGGTCCAGCAGGGCCCGCAGCCGGGCCCGCACCAGGGGCAGCGCGCCGGCCAGGGAGGCACTGATGTGCAGGACCACCGTGCAGCGCTCCGGTTCAAACCGGGCCTGCACCCAGCCCTGGCGCGCTTGCCCGGCCACGTCCAGGGCCAGGGTGCGCGTGAGTGTCAGCCGGTCCCGGTCCACGGCTTCCAGGCCGTCGATCTGGCGGGTGGCAAAAAAGTCCAGCATCGCGGCCACGTCGTACGGGGGCCGGTAGGCGGCCTTGAGCACGATGGACCCGGCGGCTGGGGTGCTTTCGCCGCCGGAGTGGCTGGCCTGGCGCAGCTGGCGGGGCTGCAGCCGGTAGTGGCCGGCAAACGCCGCGTTGAAGCGGCGCACGCTGGCGTAGCCGCTCAGGGCGGCCACCTGGGTGATGGGCAACGGGGTATCGGTGAGCAGTTGCTTGGCGGTGAGCAGGCGCCGCGTCTGCAGGTACTGCAGGGGCGAGACGCCCCACTGGGCCTCGAAAATGCGCCGTACGTGGCGCGCGCTCACGCCCAACCGTGCGGCCAGCGCGGCGATGCTGGGTGCGCCCTCGTTCCAGCCCTCGGGGGTGTCGAGCAGGCAGGCCGCCTGGCGGGCCAGGATGGCCGAGGCGTCCTGCACGGACCAGGGCACGGTGGTGGTGGCCACGGCGGTCGCACCCGGCGCCAGCTCCGGGCGGCAGCGCAGGCAGGGCCGGAAACCGGCGGCTTCGGCCTGGGCCGCCAGGGCGAAGAACCGGCAGTTTTCCCGCTTGGGCGTGCGCACGCGGCAGACCGGGCGGCAGTAGATGCCGGTGGAGGTGACGCCGGTAAAGAACTGGCCGTCAAAGCGCGCATCCCGGGCCTTCAGGGCCAGGTAGCAGGCGTCGTCCCCACAGGCGGGGGTGACAGGAGCGAGTGTGCAGCGCATGGTGGACATAATACGCAGAACGCTCCGGTAAAGTAGCCATTTCCGGACCTGTTGTCCCTGGCGTCCCCGCCTACAATGCCAGCCACACAGACTCACCCCCCCTATGCACCTCTCTGCCAGCATCTTCAAAGCGTACGACATCCGGGGCATCGTGCCCAGCACGATCAACGAGGACGTCGCCCTCGGGCTGGGTCGCGCCTTCGGCTCGGTGGCCCGGGCGCAGGGCGAGACGACGGTGGCCGTCGGGCGCGATGGCCGCCTGAGCGGTCCGGGCCTGGCCGAGGGGCTGATGCGCGGACTGCAGGAGGCCGGCATCGCGGTCATCGATGTCGGTCTGGTGACGACGCCCATGCTGTACTTTGCGGCCAACACGCTGTGCCAGAGCGGCATCCAGGTCACGGGCAGCCACAATCCCAAGGACTACAACGGCTTCAAGATGGTGATGGCCGGCCGTGCCATCTACGGCGAAGACATCCAGGCCCTGCGCCGCATGATGGAAACCGAGCGCTGGAACCTGCAGGCCGGTGGCACGCGCCGCGTGGTGGACGTGCTGGACGCCTACCGGGATCGCATCGTCGGCGACATCCGCCTGGCGCGTCCCCTGAAAATTGTGGTGGACTGCGGCAACGGCGTGGCCGGCGCATCGGCACCCGCCATCCTGCGGGCCATCGGCTGCGAGGTGACCGAGCTGTTCAGCGAAGTGGACGGCAACTTTCCCAACCACCACCCCGACCCGAGCAAGCCCGAGAACCTGCGCGACCTCATCGCCGCCCTCCAGGCCAGCGACGCCGAACTCGGCCTGGCGTTCGATGGCGATGGCGACCGCCTGGGCATCGTCACGCGGGACGGCAACAACATCTACCCCGACCGCCAGATGATGCTGTTCGCGCAAGATGTGCTGTCGCGTGCGCCGGGCGGAACCATCCTGTTTGACGTGAAGTGCTCGCAGCGCTTGGCGCCAGCCATTGCCGCGGCCGGCGGTGTGCCGCTGATGTACAAGACCGGCCATTCGCTGATCAAGGCCAAGATGCGCGAAATCGGCTCGCCCCTGGGCGGCGAGATGAGCGGCCACATCTTCTTCAAGGAACGCTGGTACGGCTTTGACGACGGCACCTACGCCGGGTGCCGCCTGCTCGAAATCGTCAGCCGCGCGGCCGACGCCAGTGCCCTGCTCAACGCCTTGCCGACCAGTTTTTCCACGCCCGAACTCAACGTGCCGTGCGCCGAAGGCGAGCCGCATGCCGTGGTGGAGCAGCTGGTGGCCCAGGCGCACTTTGCGGCGCCCGCCACCGTGAACACCATCGATGGCCTGCGCGTGGACTGGCCGGACGGCTTCGGACTGATCCGCGCCTCCAACACCACGCCGGTGCTGGTGCTGCGTTTTGAAGGCCACACGCCCGAGGCGCTGGCGCGCATCGAGGCCGCCCTGCTGGGCCTGCTGCGCGCCGTGAAGCCCGACGCCACGGTGGCCGAGGCCGCGCATTGAAGGCTGCCGCGGTGAAGGTTCTGGTCGTCAAGCTGTCCTCGCTGGGGGATGTGGTGCACGCCATGCCTGCCGTGCAGGACCTGCTGCGCGCCGTGCCGGGAGTCCAGGTGGACTGGGTGGTGGAGAGCGCCTTTGCGCCGCTGGTGGCGCGCTGCCACGGCGTGGCGCGGGTCATCACCTGCGACCTGCGCCGTTGGCGCAAGGCGCCGCTGGCGTCGCAGACCCGCGCCGAGTGGCGCACCTTCAAGACCGCGCTGCGGCGCGAGGCCTACGACGCGGTGATCGATTTGCAGGGCCTGACCAAGTCGGCCCTGGTGTCCTGGCTGGCGCGCACCGCGCCGCAGGGGCACCGCTTCGGCCTGGCCAACCAGACCGATGGCTCCAGTTTTGAAGCGCCAGCCCGCTGGGTAGCCGATGTGCCCATTGCACTGGAGCCGCATGTGCATGCGGTGCAGCGCTCCCGCCTGCTGTGCGCGGCGGCCCTGGGTTACACGGTGGCGGGGCCGGCGGTTTTCGGTCTGCAACCCGGTGGCCTTGCCGCACCGGCGCCTGCGGGTGGCGGCGCCAACGCACCGGCAGCGCGCAGGCCCTGCGTGGCCCTGGTGCACGGCAGTTCGCGGGCCGACAAGCAGTGGCCCGTGGCGTCGTGGGTGGAGCTGGGCCGGCGCCTGAACGGCAGCGGTTTTTCCGTGGCGCTGGCGCACGGCAACGCCGCCGAGCAGGCCACCAGCCAGGCCATTGCCGCGGCACTGGACGATGCCTGGGTCTGGCCCTCCATGGGACTGGACGCCCTGGTGGACACCATGGCCGGCTGTGCCGGCGTGGTGGGCGTGGACAGCGGCCTGAGCCACATTGCCGTGGCGCTGGACCTACCGCACGTGCAGATCTACAACTTCGATACAGCCTGGCGCACCGGCCCACAAAACGGGGCCCCTGCGGACCTGCCCCGCCAGGTCAGCGTCTTTGCCACACCCCAGCCCGCCGTGGACGCGGTGTGGCGCGCCTGGGAAAGCGTGGCGCCACCGGTGCAGAGCCCATGATGCGCGGGGTGTACTCCGGGGTGATGCAGTTGCTGCAGCCGCTGGTGCGGCGCAAGCTGCGCCGGCGCGCGCGGGCGGAGCCCGAATACGGCCACGCCATCGAGGAGCGCTTTGGCTACTACGCCGCGCCCGATTCCGAGCAGACCACCCTTCCCGGCACGGCGTCGTTCTTCGTCTGGGTCCACGCCGTCTCGCTGGGGGAGACGCGGGCGGCCGCCGTGCTGGTGGCGCAGCTGCGCCTGGCGCTGCCGGGCATGCGTCTGCTGCTCACGCATGGCACTGCTACCGGCCGCGCCCAGGGGCGCGCGCTGCTGCAGCCTGGCGACGTGCAGGTCTGGCAGCCTTGGGACACACCGGGCGCCGTGGCGCGCTTCCTGGCGCATTTCCGGCCCCGCGTGGGGCTGCTGGTGGAAACCGAGGTCTGGCCCAACATGGTGGCGGCTTGCGCGCAGGCTGGCATCCCGCTGTGTCTGGTCAATGCACGCCTGAGCGACAAGTCGTTGCGCCAGGCCCTGCGCCTGGCCTGGTTGTCGCGGCCGGCGTATGGGGGGCTGCGGGCCGTGTGGGCCCTGTCCGCCGACGACGCGGCGCGCCTGCAGCAGCTGGGCGCACCCGTGCAGGGGGTGCTGGGGAACTTCAAGTTCGACGCCACGCCCGATGCCGCCCAACTCGCGCAGGGGCGTGCCTGGCGTGCGGCGCGGGCCGCGCCGGTGGTGCTGTTTGCCAGCTCGCGCGAGGGCGAAGAGGCGCTGCTGCTGGAAAAATTGAAGCAAATGCGCTCGCAAACCGCCGTGGATACTGCGCAGACAGCTATCAATACGGTAGCAAGCGGCGTGCAGTGGCTGATCGTGCCCCGCCATCCGCAGCGTTTCGAGGAAGTGGCCCGCCTGTGCGAAGCGCAAGGCTTTACGGTGTCTCGCCGCAGCAGCTGGGCGCAGCAGCCCGTGGCGGCCGATATCTGGCTGGGGGATTCGCTGGGCGAAATGGCGCAGTACTTTGCCCTGGCGGACGTGGCCTTGCTGGGCGGCAGTTTTGCGCCGCTGGGTGGCCAGAACCTGATTGAGGCGGCTGCCTGCGGCTGTCCGGTGGTGATGGGGCCGCACACCTTCAATTTCGCGCAGGCGGCAGAACTGGCGCAGGCGGCCGGCGTTGCTTTCGAGCAGCCCGACCTGCCGCGGGCGGTGGACCGGGCCTTGGCCTTGCTGCAGGCGCCGGCTGCGCTGCAGCAGGCCCGTGCTGCCGCCAGTGCGCTGACCCAGGCCCACCGGGGGGCCGCGCAGCGCACCGCCGAGGCGGTGCGGGACCTGTTACGGGGCTAGCTGGCTGTTGATGGGCTGCAGGTCGGAGGCGGCGAGGACGCCGCTGGCTTGGCGCAGTTTCAGGCCACCCACCAGCACGTCGTAGCGGGCCTTGGCCAGCTTGGCTTTGGTGTCAAACAGCTGGCTCTGGGCGTTGAGCACATCGATGTTGATGCGCACGCCCACTTGGTAGCCTAGCTTGTTGGCGTCGAGTGCGCTCTGGCTGGAGGCCTCGGCGGCTTCCAGGGCCTTCACCTGGGCCTGGCCCGATTGCACGCCAAAGAACGCAGTCCGCGTGCCCTGTGCCACTCCGCGGCGGGCGGTTTCCAGGTCGGCGCGGGCCTTCTCTTCCAGCGCCAGGGTTTCCTTGACGCGGTTCTGGGTGGAGAAGCCGGCAAACAAGGGCAGGGTAAAGGTCACGCCCACGGCGGCCTGGTTGCCCCGGGTGCTTGTACCGGGTAGCGAGGAGGTGCCGTCCTGCGTCTGGGCGACGGTGTAGCTGCCGGTCAGGTCCAGGGTGGGCTTGTGGCCGGCTTCGGCCTTGCTGGTTTCCAGCTTGGCTACGTCCAGTGCCAGGGCGGCCTGGCGGATGCTGGGCTGGTTGTCCTGGGATTGGATGACCCATTGCTCGACCTCGGCCGGCTGCAACTCGGCCAGCACCAGCGGTGCACGCAGGGGTTTGGGGCTGGTATGGGGCTGGCCCACCAGCTGGTCCAGGGCCAGGGACTTGACGCGCAGGTCGTTTTCCGCCGCCAGTTCCTGGGCAACGACCAGGTCAAAGCGGGCCTGGGCTTCGCGGGTGTCGGTGATGGTGGAGGTGCCCACTTCAAAATTGCGCTTGGCGGACGCCAGCTGCTCGGCCACAGCGGCCTTCTGGCTCTTGACAAACGCCAGGCTGTCGCTGGACGCAAGCACGTCAAAGTACGTCTGGCTGACGCGCACGATCAGGTCCTGTTCGGCGGCCGTCAGCTGGGCCTGCGCTAGTTCGACGCTCTTGTTGCCTTGCTCGTAGGTGGCCCAGTTGGCGGGGCGGTACAGAGGCTGCGACACCGCGAGGGTGGTGGTCTGAGCCGTGTAGTTGTAGTTCTTGGCCGCCGCCGTGGGCAGCTGGGTGTCCTGGTTGATCTGGCTGGCCGAGGCCGTCAGACCCGCTGTGGGCAGGATGGCTGCTTTGGCCTGCGCAGCCTTGGCCAGGGTGGCGTCATATTGCGACTTGGCGGACTGGTAGGTGGCGTCGTAGCTGCGCGCGGCGTCGTACAGGTCGACCAGGCTTTGCGCCTGCACCGGCAGCGACACGGAGGCACCCAGGGCCAGGAGCAGGGGAAGCAGGCGCAATGGGGGAAGAGGGCGTTGGCGTGGCATGGTGGTCTTTCTCAGGCTCGTAAACAAAGGGTTGCAGGTGATCAACAGGGGTCAATCAATAGCGTGCGATGGAAGGGTCGAGCTCTGCGGACCAGGCATTGATGCCGCCCGCAATGTTGGCAACGTGCGCGAAGCCACGGCTCTCCAGGAAATGGGCCACCTGCATGCTGCGTCCGCCGTGGTGGCAGAGGCAGGCAATAGGGCGTTGGGGATCCAGTTCCGACAGGCGTGGCGGAATGACACCCATGGGAATGCTCACCATGGTGAAGCCGTCCGGCGTGACGCTGGCCATCTGCAGTTCGTACGGCTCGCGCACGTCCAGCACCACGGGCTCGCCATGGGGACGTACGCTTTGCAGCCATTGGGCCAGTTCACGGGGACGGACTTGGGTGATCATGGGGTACTCAGGGTTGGCTCAGAACTGGAAGCGCGAAGGCTCCGGGAAGTTTTGCAGGCGGGGGGCACAGGTGTCCCAGCTCTGCACGGTACGGAAGGCGGTGTCGCTGGTGCGGGTCACGAAGGTGGCGCGCATGACCGGCTCCTCGCCCACGATGGCAGCCAGGCGGCCGCCGACTTTCAGCAACGACAGCAGGGTGTGGGGCACTTCGGCCACGGAGCCGCTGAGCAGGATGACGTCGTAGCTGCCTTCGGCGGGCACGGGGTCGGCCCCGTCGGCCAAGCGGACCTCGGCGTTCTGGACGCCGGCGTTGCGCAGGTTGTCACGGGCCATCTTGGCCAGCTCCGGCACGATTTCCAGCGACACCACGCGGTGTGCCCGGTGCGCCAGCAGGGCGGCCATGTAGCCGGACCCTGCACCGATTTCCAGCACGGTCTCGTGGGGCTGGACGGCCAGGTCCTGCAGCAGGCGGGCTTCCAGGCGCGGCGCCAGCATGCACTGGCCGCCCGGCAGGGGAATTTCGAGATCGGAGAAAGCCAGGCTCTTGTGGGCCAGCGGCACGAAGTCTTCCCGCTTCACGACCGTGAGCAGTTCCAGCACCGAGGCATCCAGCACGTTCCAGGGGCGGACTTGCTGCTCAATCATGTTGAAGCGGGCTTTTTCGAGGTTCATTTTCTATACTCCATGGGGTATGTTAGCCGATTATCGTAAATTTTACCGGGAAGGGTTTTTTGAACCGCTCCAGAGGCGGCGCACCCATTGCGCCAGATCATCCATGTAGCAATACACCACGGGCACCACCACCAGTGTCAGCAGGGACGAGGTGATGACGCCGCCGATGACGGCCTGTCCCATGGGCGCGCGCATTTCCGCCCCTTCCGACAGCGCCAGTGCCAGCGGCAGCATGCCGAAGATCATGGCCAGCGTGGTCATCAGGATGGGGCGCAGCCGCACCTTGGCCGCCATCAGCAGGGCGGCGCTGCGCTCCATGCCGTCTTCCTGGGCGCGGATGGCAAAGTCCACCAGCAAAATGGCGTTCTTGGTCACCAGGCCCATCAGCATCACCACTCCGATGATCGAGAACATGGACAGGGTGGAATTGAACATCATCAGGGCCAGCACCACGCCGATCAGCGTCAGGGGCAGGGCGGTCATGAGGGCCAGCGGCTGCAGGAAGCTCTTGAACTGGCTGGCCAGAATCATGTAGATGAAGACCACGGCCAGCGCCAGCGCCGAGATGGCGTAGCCAAACGCCTCGGCCATGTCCTTGGTGGAGCCGCTGAACTTGTAGCCGTAACCCGGCGGCATGGCGATGGTGTCCATGGCTGCGGTGATGTCGGCCGACACCTCGCCGGCGGAGCGGCCCGACACGTTGCCGCTGATGGCCACTTCGCGCATCAGGTCGCGCCGGTTGATCTGGTTGGGGCCGGTGGATTCCCGCACCTCGGCCACCTGGTTGAGCCGCACGATACGCGGGCTGCCATCGGCATTGCTGCCCACGGTGAAGGGCAGCAGGTCCAGATCCCGCGGGTTGTCGCGGGTTTGCGGTGACAGGCGGACGTTGACGTCGTAGGTCTGGTCGTCCGGCGCGCGCCAGTTGCTGACGGTCTGGCCTGCCACCAGGGTGCGCAGGGCCGAGCCCACCTGTGCAACGCTCAGGCCCAGGTCTGACGCGATGTCGCGCTTGACCACCACGTCCAGCGTGGGCTTGTTGGGCTTGGCGCTGGAGTCCAGATCGACCAGGCCGGGGATGTTGCGGATCTTGGCCATTGCCAGCTGGGTCAGGCGCTCCAGTTCGGCGGTGTCAGCCCCCTGGATGGAAAACAGGATCTGCTTCTGCCCGCCCACCGAGTCCAGCAGGCCCACGTGGGTGACGGTGATGCCCGGCACCCGCTGGAGCCGCTGGCGCAGGATGGTCGACATGGTGTCGACGCTGAAGCTGCGGTTCTTGCGGTCCACCATGCGGATGTAGATGCTGGCGTAGATCTTGCCGTTGACGCTGCCGGTGTTGATGGTCGTCAGGGTGTAGCGCACCTCGGGGAACTCGCGGACGATGGCCTCCACCTGGCGTGCCTTTGCCTCGGTGACTTCCAGCGAAGAGCCCACCGGCGTGTTGAAGTTCAGCATGGTTTCCGAGAAATCGGCCTTGGGCACGAACTCGGTTCCCAGCAGTGGCACCATGAAGATGCTGCCCACGAAAATGCCCAGCGCCAGTCCTACCGTGGCCAGCTTGTGGACCAGAGCCCAGCGCAGGATGCTCTGGTAGGCGTCGGCCAGCCAGTCGGTGGCGTGGTCGAACCAGCCCGTGACGCGGCCAATGGTCTTGTCGTACAGCGTGACCGGAGCGTGGCGATGGCCGTGGGCCTCGATGCTGGGGTCATGCCAGATGGAAGACATCATGGGGTCCAGCGTGAAGCTGACGAACATCGAGATCAGCACGGCCGCCACAATGGTGATGCCGAACTCGTGGAAGAACTTGCCGATGATGCCGCCCATGAAGCCGATGGGCATGAACACCGCCACGATGGACAGCGTGGTGGCCAGCACGGCCAGGCCGATTTCCTGCGTGCCGTCCAGCGAGGCCTGGTAGGGCGTCTTGCCCATCTGCACGTGGCGCACGATGTTTTCGCGCACCACGATGGCATCGTCGATCAGCAGGCCCACGCACAGGGAGAGCGCCATGAGCGTGATCATGTTGATGGTGAAGCCGAACAGGTTCATGAAGAAGAAGGTGCCGATCAGCGCGATGGGCAGGGTCAGGCCCGTGATGACGGTGGAGCGCCACGAGTTCAGGAACAGGAACACGATGAGCACCGTCAGTGCCGCGCCTTCGATCAGCGTCTGGCGCACGTTGTCGACCGACACGCGGATCTGGCGCGAACCGTCGGTGATCTGCTCCAGCTTCACGCCGGGGGGCAGCTGCTTCTTCATCTCCGCCAGCGTTTTTTGCAGGGCGTCCACCACGGCAATGGTGTTTTCGTCCTGTGATTTCTGGACGTTGAGGAGCAGCGTGCGCTGCCCGTTGTACAGGGCCAGGTTCTCGATCTCCTGGGCGCCGTCCACCACCCGCGCCAGCTGGTCCACCCGCACGGGGGCGCCATTCTTGCGGGCCACGATGATCTTGCCGAAGTCCTCGGGGCGCTGCATGCGCGCCTGGATCTGGATGACGCGTTCCTGCTCGCTGGAGTGGATGGTGCCCACCGGCACGTCCTGGTTCTCGTTGCGCACGGCCGCGACCACCTGGTCGGGCGTGACGCCGAAGGCCTCCAGGGCCTGGGGGTTCAGGTACACATTGATTTCGCGCAGGGTTCCCCCCACCAGGGTGACCGAGCCGACACCGCGCACGTTTTCCAGCCGTTTCTTGAAGGTCTGCTCGGCCCAGTTGGTGAGTTCCACGGCGCTCATGCGCTTGTCTGCCGGAGCGCTGTTGTCGGGCAGTACCGCCACGGACCAGATGGCGCGCGCCGCCGGGTCGAAACGCAGCACCCGGGGCTCCTTGACTTCGGTGCGCAGGTTGGGCCGCACGGCTGCCACCTTCTCGCGTACGTCGTCGGCGGCCTTGCGCCCGTCGATGTGCAGTCCAAATTCGATCACCACTACCGACTGGCCTTCGTAGCTGCGCGAAGTCAGGGCGTTGATGCCAGCAATGGAGTTGACACCTTCCTCGATTTTCTTGGACACCTCGCTCTCCACGATCTCGGGCGAGGCGCCGGGGTAGTCGGCAATGACCACTACCACCGGGAAGTCCACGTTGGGGAACTGGTCAACCTGCAGGCGTTGCAGGGAGAAGAAGCCCAGCACCACCAGGGCCAGCATGACCATGGTGGCAAAGACCGGATTTTGAAGGCTGACGCGGGTGAACCACATGGCTTACTTGGCGCTTGCCGGCAGTTTGGCCACGGTGCCCGCGCGGATGCTGCCCACGCTGCCACTGAGCACGGTGGCGCCTTCGGCCACGCCCTCGATGCCGACCATGCTCTGGCCGTCCGCTTCGCCACGCGGGCCGAGCGTGACCGTCTGGTGCACCACCTGCCCGTTGCTGAGAACCTGCACGTACGGTTGCGGCTTGTCGGTGCGTACGGCCGTCAGGGGAACCGCCAGGGTGTGTGTGGTGCCGGTGCCCAGGGTGCCCTGGGCAAACAGGCCCTGGCGCAAGCCGGGGGCGGGCTCCATGACAAGGTAGGCCAGCACGGCGCGGCTGCCGGCCACAGCGCTGGGATTCACGCGCACGACCTTGGCGGTCAGTGGCTTGGTCGCACCTTCCACGGTCAGCTGTGCGGTCTGGCCCACCTGCACGCCCAGCGATTCGGTGGCGCTCAGGCTGGCTTCCAGCTCCAGGCGGCTGAGGTCGACGATCTCCACAATGCGCGCATCCACCGCCACGCGCTCGCCCGGCTGGGCGAGGCGCTGGGCGATCTGGCCGGAAATGGGTGCCCGCAGCACCGTGTCGTCCAGTGATTTGGCAGCGACGTCCGCACCGGCCTGTGCGGCCCGGTAGCTGGCCTCAGCGCCCGCGAGCGTGGCCAGCGACGATTCCAGTGCCGTCTTCGAAATGAAACCCTTGTCCACCAGCGAGCTGTTGTTGTCAAAACTGCGTTTGGCGATGTCGACCTGGGCCTTGGCGGCCTCGGCCTGCTGCTGTGCCTGGCGCACCCGGGCCTGGAACTCGGTGGAGTCCACACGGGCGATGATCTGGCCGGCTTTCACCACGTCGCCTTCGCGCAGCGTCAAGCCCTGCAGCTCGCCGGCCACGCGGGCTTTCACCACCGCGGAATTCACGGCCTTGAGGGGACCGGAGATGGCCAGGCCCTGCGCCAGATCCAGGGTCTTGACCACCAGCAGATCGGCGGGCGTGAGCTCCACGGTGGCTTGTGCCTTCTGTGCCACCTGTTGGGCCTCAAGCGCCGCCTTCTGGGCCTTGCGGGCTGACAGGGCGCGCAGCACGCCTGCGGCCAGCAGCGCGACGACCACGCCGACGACGATCCATTTCAACCAACGTTTCATGATGTTCGGGGTTCCTGGGTTGGGGGAGGGCTCGCCGGTTGGCTGCTCAACCCGTAGAGTATGGTTTCAACCTGCACGGCAATGTACTGTTTCGGATCAAGTTGCGGGTTGAGCGCACTGTAACTGGCCATGGCCAGAAACAGCATGGGTGCCAGCAGGGTGTAGGCGCCGTAACGGATGTCGATGGGGCGGAACTCGCCGCGGTCCACGCCGCGCTGCAGGACGCGCTGGATCAGGTCGGTGCCCGGTTGAATGACTTCGTGCTGGTAGAAGCTGGTCAGCTCCGGGAAATTGCGGGCCTCGCTGAGCATCAGCTTGGTGATGCCCGCGGCCTTGGTCGCGCCAATGCGTTCCCACCAGACCTGGATGCCGTAACGCAGCATATCGGCCGAACTGCCTTCAAAATGGGCAAACTGGGCGTTCCATTCGTCAAAGCGTCCGGAAATGTTCTCGCGCACCACGGCCTTGAACAGCTCTTCCTTGCTGGAAAAATAGAGGAAGAGCGTGCCCTTGGATACCCCCGCCCGTTTGGCAACCTCTTCGACGCGGGTGGCGGCGAAGCCCTTTTCGACGAACAGTTCCAGTGCTGCGGCCAGCAATTCCCCCGGGCGTGCCTCCTTGCGGCGCTCACGCTTGGCCCGCACGGTGGCGGCAATCTCGCAAATGGGGCAGGAAGAGGTCATGAAGTTAATGACTGGTTGGTTATTAGTGTACTGTGGGGGCCATCCAGGGTCAAGCGCGGGCGGCGAGGCTGCCAAAAGGCAGAGGGGGGCGGGGACCAAAAGCGTGCGGATCTGGCGATCCCTGGTCATCGCTTGATTGTCCGACTGATTTTGTCTGGCATTCTGATTCTTCGTTGACCAGGATCAACACCCGGCGTCGGGCGTCGGCGTATCGTTCCGCCCAGTGCCAAGGGTCCCTTTTTGGGACCCGCTTCAACCCCCACACCCGCATGGAACCTTCAACCCCCCTTGCTGATACGGCTCCCATGGAGCTGGTATGTCCGGCCGGTAGCCTGCCGGCCCTGAAAGCCGCCGTGGACAACGGCGCCAACTGCGTCTACCTCGGTCTGCGCGACGCGACCAATGCGCGCAACTTTGCCGGCCTCAACTTCGACGAGGCGGCCATTGCCAATGGCATCCGCTACGCCCATGACCGGGGCTGCAAAGTCTTCATGGCGCTCAATACCTACCCGCAGGCCTCCAATCCCGAGCCCTGGCGCACCGCGCTGGACAAGGCGGTGGATCTGGGCGTGAACGCCGTCATCCTGGCGGACCCGGGCCTCATGCAGTACGCCGTGGCGCGCCACCCGCAGCTGCGCCTGCACTTGTCGGTGCAGGGCTCGGCCACCAATTTCGACGCCATCAACTTCTACCGCGAGCAGTTTGGCGTGGTGCGCGCGGTGCTGCCGCGCGTGCTCTCGCTCACGCAGGTTCAGCAGGTGATCGAAAAGACACCGGTGGAGATTGAAGTGTTCGGCTTTGGCAGCCTGTGCGTGATGGTGGAGGGGCGTTGCGCCCTGTCCAGCTATGTCACCGGCGAGTCGCCCAACACCCACGGTGTGTGCTCGCCACCCAAGGCCGTGCGCTGGCAGGAAACCCCCAAGGGGCTGGAGTCGCGCCTGAACGGGGTGCTGATCGACCGCTACGCCGACGGCGAGAACGCCGGCTACCCCACCTTGTGCAAAGGACGCTTTGACGTGGGGAACGACGAGAATTACTACGCCATCGAAGAGCCCACCAGCCTCAACACGCTGGAGCTGCTGCCCCAGCTCATGAAGATGGGCGTGCGCGCCATCAAGATCGAGGGACGCCAGCGCAGCCCTGCCTATGTGGCGCAGGTCACCAAGGTCTGGCGTGAAGCCATTGACCACTGTGTGGCCAATCCGCACCGCTACGCACCCAAGCCGGTCTGGATGAACAATCTGGACAACGTTGCCGAAGGCCAGCAACATACGCTGGGTGCCTACCACCGCCCCTGGAAATAATGGAATCCCGCACCATGAAAATCGCTTTGGGCCCTTTGCTGTACTACTGGCAGCGCGAGGCCATCTTCAGTTTTTACGACGCCATGGCCAGCACGGCGGTCGATGTGGTGTACCTGGGCGAGACCGTGTGCTCGCGCCGCCACGAGCTGCGTCTGTCGGACTGGCTGGACATTGCCAAGCGACTGCGCGCGGCGGGCAAGGAAGTCGTCCTGTCTACCCAGGTGTTGCTGGAGTCGGGGGCCGAGGTCGGCACCATGCACAAGATCGCCAGCAATGGCGACTTTCTGGTCGAAGCCAATGACATGGGCGCCGTGCAGAGCCTGGTGGGCAAGGTGCCGTTTGTGGCCGGTCCGCACCTCAACCTCTACAACCTGCCGTCGCTGCAATGGATGGCTTCGCTGGGGGCCACGCGCTGGGTCATGCCGCTGGAGATGAAGCGCACCGATCTGGCCGTGATGCAGCAGGGCCTGCCTGCCGGGCTGCAGACCGAGGTGTTTGCCTACGGGCGCATGCCGCTGGCCTTTTCGGCACGCTGCTTCACGGCGCGGCACCACAACCTGCCCAAGGACGATTGCCGCTTCAGCTGCATTGCGAACCCCGATGGCCTGCTGCTGAAAACGCGCGAGCAGTCCGGTTTCCTGGTGCTCAACGGCACGCAAACCCAGTCGGCCAAGGTCTACAACTTGGTGGACGCGCTGGACGACATGCGCACCCTGGGCGTGGACGTGGTACGCCTGAGTCCGCAGTCGGAAAACATGGCCGAGGTGGTGGCCGTGTTCGACGCGGTGCGCAAGCAGACGCTGGCGCCCCAGGCGGCGCTGCAAAGCATGCAGCCGCTCATGCCCGACCAGGGATGCAACGGCTATTGGCATGGCCAGCCGGGGCTGGACCAGGTCGCATCGGCGGCGCAGGCAGTCGCAGCCTGATCACCATGTACTACGGTGAGCGCTTCAACAGTATCAGCCACCTCATCGGTGCGGGGCTGGCGCTGGCTGGAGCCGCCGTTCTGGTCGGGCTGGCGGCACACCTCGGCGACCCCTGGAAAATTGTCAGCTTCAGCGTCTACGGCGCCATGCTGGTGGCCCTGTATGTGGCTTCCACGCTCTACCACAGCGTGCGCGGCCGCGCCAAGGCGGTGCTGCGCAAGCTCGACCACTGCTCCATTTATCTGCTGATCGCGGGCAGCTACACGCCGTTTGCGCTGGTGTCGCTGCGCGGGCCCTGGGGCTGGTCGCTGCTGGGTGTGGTGTGGGGGCTGGCCCTGCTGGGCATCCTGCAGGAAATCTGGTTTGCCAAGGGCGCCCGCGTGCTGTCACTGGTCATCTACGTGCTCATGGGCTGGCTGGCGCTGGTGGCGGTGTCGCCCCTGTGGGATGCGCTCACACCCCTGGGCTTTGCCTGGCTGGCCGCGGGGGGTGCCTTCTACACGGTGGGCATTGTTTTCTACGCCACGGACCACAAGGTCCGCCATGGTCACGGCGTGTGGCATTTGTTTGTGCTGGCGGGCAGTAGCTGCCACTTCTTTACCGTGCTGTTTTTTGTCGCCTGATTGACTGGATTGCCATGAACCCATCTGCTCCCTTTTTGCTGCCGCCCACTGTGGGTTCCGTGCTGGCGCGCCTGCCGGCTTATCCGGGTTCGGTGTTGCTGGTGACAGCGCTCAACCGGGTCCTGGTACCGCATCTTCCGGCGGATGTGCGCCAGATCCTGCTGGGCAAAAAACTGCGTATCCAGGTGCGCGACGCACGCCTGACGTTCGACTACACCTGCACCGGTGATCGCTTCATGGCCAGCCACAGACAGTCGGAGACCGACCTCACCATCAGCGCCAGCGCACACGATTTCCTGCGCCTGGCGCAGCGCCAGGAAGATCCCGACACCCTGTTCTTCAGCCGCCGCCTGTCCATGGAAGGGGATACCGAGCTGGGCCTGGTGGTGAAGAATGCGCTGGATGCGCTGGAGCTGCCGGTGTTCGACCTGCAGCAATGGACGCCCAGCCAGGTGCTCGCCCGCTTTGCGCCACGGCGTGCTGCTACCGCGCCTGCGCACCATCCCGGAGAGTAGGCATGAAGGAGCGGGGAGCCGTCCTGCCGCTGGTGTATTCCTGCTCGGGGTGCTCCAGTGCGGCGCAACTGGCCAACCACGTGGCCTTGCGGCTGGACCGCCACGGCGTGGCCGAAATGTCGTGCATTGCCGGCGTGGGCGGCGACGTGCCCCACCTGTTGAAGATTGCGCAGTCCGGCCGACCCATCATCGCGCTCGACGGCTGCCCGCTGGTGTGCGTGCAAAGCAGCCTGGCGCGCCACGGCATCGCCGCCGACCGCCACTACCAGTTGCAGCAATATGGCGTGAAAAAGCGCAAGCACGAAGACTTTGACGCCGAGCAGGCGGCCATGGTGCTGCAACGCGTGCAGGCCGATCTGCTGGCCGCGCCGCTGACCGGAACGACCGGGGCGGGGGATGCCTGCCTGCGGGGCTGCCAGGACACGCCGCAGGCGCGCGAAATGGTTGCGACGTCCGCATGAGCACCACCCCAGCCCACGCGGCGGCTCCTGTGCCGCGGCGCATCATCGTTGCCATCTCGGGCGCCAGTGGCGCCGTCTACGGCGTGCGCCTGCTGCAGGCGCTGCGTGACATGCCGGGCGTGGAGTCCCATCTGGTGGTGTCGGACGCCGGCTGGCGCAACGTGCAGCAGGAGCACGGCCTGGACCGGGCGGCGGTGGAGGCTCTGGCCGACTGCGTGCACGACGCGCGCAACGTGGGCGCCGCCATTGCCAGCGGGTCCTTCCAATGCAGCGGCATGGTCATTGCGCCGTGTTCCATGCGCACGCTGGCGGCCGTGGCGCACGGCCTGTCCGACAACCTGCTGACCCGCGCCGCCGATGTCGTGCTCAAGGAGCGCCGCCGCCTGGTGCTCATGGTGCGCGAGTCGCCCCTGCACCTAGTGCACCTGCGCAACATGGTCAGCGTGACCGAAATGGGCGCCATCGTCTGCCCGCCCATGCCGGCGTTCTACCTGCGCCCGCAAACGGTGGATGACATCATCGACGCCAGCGTGGCGCGCGTGCTGGATCTGCTGGACCTGCCCCACACCCTGGCGCTGCGCTGGCAAGGGCAGGCGCTAACGCCCGCCGCCGATTAACCCGAGCCCCTACCGATATGCCCTACCGCGACCTGCGCGACTTCATGGCCCAGCTGGAGCAGGCAGGTGAACTGCGCCGCGTGGCCCAGCCCGTGTCGCCCCACCTGGAAATGACCGCCCTGTGCGACCGCGTGCTGCGCGCCGGTGGCCCTGCCATCCTGTTTGAAAACCCCACGGGCTACAGCATGCCGGTGCTGGGCAACTTGTTTGGTACGCCCGAACGCGTGGCGCGCGCCATGGGGGTTGCATCCCTGAGCGGCCTGCGCCCGTTTGGGGAGCTGCTGGCGTCCCTGAAGGAGCCCGAGGCGCCCAAGGGCTTCAAGGAAATGGTGGGCATGCGCAGCTTGCTCAAGACCCTGTGGAACATGGCGCCCAAGGAACTGCGTTCGGCCCCGTGCCAGGACGTGGTGTGGGAAGGCCAGGACGTGGACCTGGCCCGCCTGCCTGTGCAGCACTGCTGGCCGGGCGACGTGGCGCCGCTCATCACCTGGGGCTTGGTCATCACCCGCGGGCCGCACAAGGCGCGCCAGAACCTGGGTATCTACCGCCAGCAGGTGCTCTCGCGCAACCAGCTCATCATGCGCTGGCTGGCGCACCGTGGCGGCGCGCTGGACTTTCGCGACCACTGCGCCAGGAACCCTGGCCAGCCCTATCCGGTGTGCGTGGCATTGGGCGCCGACCCGGCCACCATCCTGGGTGCCGTCACCCCCGTGCCCGACAGCCTCTCGGAGTACCAGTTTGCCGGCCTGCTGCGTGGCAGCCGCACCGAACTGGTCAAGGCCCTGGGCAGCGACCTGCAGGTGCCCGCCAGCGCCGAGATCGTGCTCGAAGGCCATATCTACCCCGACGCCACCCACCCCAGCGGTTACCAGCATGCGCTGGAAGGTCCCTACGGTGACCACACCGGCTACTACAACGAGCAGGCCGATTTCCCCGTGTTCACCGTGGACCGCATCACCCTGCGCCGCGACCCCATCTACCACTCCACCTACACCGGCAAGCCGCCGGACGAACCGGCCGTGCTGGGCATGGCGCTCAACGAGCTGTTCATTCCGCTGCTGCAGCGCCAGTTCCCTGAAATCACCGACTTCTACCTGCCGCCCGAAGGCTGCAGCTACCGCATGGCCGTGGTGCAGATCAAGAAGGCCTACCCCGGCCACGCCCGGCGCATCATGATGGGCGTGTGGAGCCACCTGCGCCAGTTCATGTACACCAAGTTCATCGTGGTGGTGGACGACGATGTGAACGTGCGCGACTGGAAGGAAGTCATCTGGGCCCTGACCACCCGTGTCGACCCGGTGCGCGACACCATGATGGTGGAAAACACCCCCATCGACTACCTGGACTTCGCCTCCCCCGTGAGCGGTCTGGGCAGCAAGATGGGGCTGGATGCCACCAACAAATGGCCGGGCGAGACGCAACGCGAATGGGGCCGCACCATTACCATGGATGCCGATGTGCAGCAGCGCATGGATGGGGTGTTTGACGCACTGGGGTTGTAAGCAATCTGCTGCTTGTGCGAAGTTTGCTATCGAATGTATAGCTGCTTGTATAGATCAAAAAAATGTTTGAAAACGCAGGCGCGCGAAATGCAGCGGATTTTTATATTTCCGACGAATTGATGCGTTGACGTGGAATCCCCGGGGCAGGGCAGTCCTTTGCGGTGGGTTTCTGTATTCGTTAATTTCTGTCGCGAATTGCCCCAACGCTCCCCCGTTTTATCAATCGCTGGATGTTTCTTTGGTACATTTATTGCGCCTCTTTGGTGGGGTGCATAAGTCACTCAATGGCCAATGAGGCATTAACTAAGGGAATTGCTTTTACATGAAAAATAATATTTATCCGCCATGCTTGCTGACGGTGGTTTTGGTTCTTGGCGGATGTGCCCATCAAGAAGAATCAAGGACCCTACCCATTCAAAAAGTGGAGTCTGCGGGGCAAACATATAGCGGCCCACGCACTCCCATATCAGTTGGCAAGTTCGACAACCGATCATCTTTTTTGCGTGGTGTGTTTTCTGACAATGTAGATCGCTTGGGAGGTCAGGCACAAACGATTCTGGTCACCCACTTGCAGCAGAGTCGCCGCTTCAACGTGTTGGACCGTACGAACATGACGGAAATTAAGGAAGAGGCGGCTATCCAGAAAAAAGTTCAAAAACTCAAGGGAGCAGACTTTGTCGTAACCGGTGACGTGACGGAGTTTGGACGCAAGGATGTAGGCGATCGCCAGTTGTTTGGCATTCTGGGGCGTGGGAAAACGCAGATTGCTTATGCCAAGGTCAATTTGAATATTGTGAATACGCTGACGTCGGAAGTGGTGTTTTCTTCACAAGGCGCTGGTGAATACAGCCTGTCTGAACGTGAAGTTATCGGCTTTGGTGGAACGGCAGGTTACGACTCCACGCTCAATGGAAAGGTGCTTGATCTTGCGATTCGTGACGCGGTGAACAATCTTGTTACCGGCATCGACAGTGGCGCGTGGCGTCCAGCTCCTTGATATCACTCTCTACACATCGAGGAAACAACACATGTCAAAAATTCGATTGGGCGTGGCCGCAATTTTGCTGGTCTCTGCCGTGCTGGGTGGCTGCGCCACCAAACCGACCACCCTCTATCAATGGCAGGGCTACCAGGCTAACGTGGATGCCTACTTCCGTGGCGATAAGCTGAGCCCGGATGCGCAAACACAGTTGATGGAAGAAGACCTGCAAAAAATTCGGGCTAGTGGTGGAGCTGTTCCACCAGGGTATTACGCGCATTTGGGTTTGCTCTATGGGCAGCAAGGAAAATTGGATCAATTTGCCCAGCAAATGCGGGCGGAGAAGAAACAGTACCCTGAATCGGAAACGTTCATGGACTTCCTGTTGCGTAACTTCAAAAAATAAGGGAGCCCTATGTACTGCAAAAACTACTTCAAAATACTGGCGGTCGTGATCTGCGCAATCGCTATGACGGGATGCGCGACGCAAAAGGCATTCGATTACACCGCGTACAAAGAAAGCCGACCCAAGTCCATTTTGGTTCTTCCCCCCTTGAACAATACGCCTGAGGTGCAAGCCTCGTATAGCGTGCTGTCGTACGCTACCCGGCCGTTGGCTGAGGCTGGCTACTATGTCATGCCCGTAACGTTGGTGGCCGAAGCTTTCAAGGAAAACGGGATGACACAGCCGGCCGATATGCATGCAACGTCGGCCGACAAGTTGCGACAGATTTTTGGCGCAGATGCGGTTCTGTACGTCACCATTTCCAAGTACGGCACGGTGTATCAGGTGGTCAATAGCGCCTCGGTGGTTGCTGCCGAAGCCAAATTGGTAGACCTGAAAACTGGCAAGTTGCTGTGGACGGGTTCCGCTTCGGCGTCGAGTGAGGAGGGGCAGAACCAACAACAGGGTGGATTGGCTGGCTTGCTGATTTCGGCCATCGTCAAGCAAGTGATGGCGAATGTTTTGGATCAAAGTCATCAAGTGGCAGGCATCACTACCGCCCGTTTGTTGTCACCCGGTATGCTTAACGGCGTGTTGTACGGTCCGCGCTCGCCAAATTACGGCAAGGATTGAGCTTCTGGAATGTGAGCGCGGGGGCATGGGTTGTTCAAGCCCCTGTCACCTGCGTTCAGACGGCACCCCACCCGCCGACGACAATAGGTGCATGGACTTTGCACATTCCTCCCGGGCGCAGGACTTGCGCCAACGCCTGGATGCCTTCATGCAGCGCTATGTGCTGCCCTACAACGCGGCCTGGCACCGTTCGGTGCAGGACGGCGTGTACCCGCCGCCGTTTCTGGAAGACCTCAAGACCCTGGCGCGGGAGGAGGGGTTGTGGAACCTGTTCCTGCCCTGCCTGGAGGCCGGTGAGCCCGGCACCCGCCTGAGCAATCTGGACTACGCGCCGCTGGCCGAAACCATGGGCCGCCTGCACTGGGCGCCCGAGGTGTTCAACTGCAGCGCGCCCGACACCGGCAACATGGAGTTGCTGCACCGGTTTGCCACGCCCGCGCAGCGCGCGCAGTGGCTGGAACCCCTGCTCAATGGCCAGATGCGTTCGGCCTTTGCCATGTCCGAACCCGATGTAGCCTCCAGCGACCCCACCAATCTGCAGACCACCGTGCGCCGCGAGGGCGAGCAACTGGTGCTCAATGGCCGCAAGTGGTTCATCACCGGCGTGTCCCATCCGCAGTGCAAGCTGATGATCGTGATGTGCCGCAACACCTCCGATGCAGAAGAAGAGGGGGCTGATGCCAGCGCCCACCACCAGCACAGCATGGTGCTCATTCCCCTGGATACGCCGGGCGTGCAGGTGGTGCGCAACATTCCTGTGGTGCACCACCACTCGCCCGAAGGGCATTGTGAGATCGTGCTGCGCGACGTGCGCGTGTCCGCTGACCATTTGCTGGGTGCCTGGGGCGCCGGTTTTGCCATGGCGCAGGCGCGCCTGGGGCCGGGGCGCGTGCACCACTGCATGCGTGCCATTGGCCAGTGCGAGCTGGCGCTGGCGCTGGCCACCGAGCGCACGCTGGAGCGCCAGGCCTTTGGCAAATACCTGTCGGACTTTTCCAATGTGCAGGACTGGATTGCCGAGTCGCGCATGGAGATCGACCAGGCCCGCCTGCTGGTGCTGCAGGTGGCCTGGATGCTGGACCAACCCGCCGGCGTGGTCGAGCCCGGTGTGCTGCGCGCCCAGGTGGCGGCCATCAAGGTGGTGGCCGCGCGCCTGCAGTCGCGCGTGGTGGACCGTGCCATGCAGATTTTTGGCGCCATGGGTCTGTCGCCCGACACGCCCCTGGCCTTCTTCTGGACCTGGGGCCGCGCCCTGCACCTGATGGATGGCCCCGACGAAGTGCACCTGCGCACCGTGGCCCGCCATGAGCTGGCCCAGGGGCGGGCGCGTGCCGGCTCCACGGCGGCCTACTTCACCACGCCCGAGCAGCTGCAGGCACCACCGCGCATCCGCTGAGAGGGCCCATGGTCCTCGGGTATATTGCCTGTCATTCAAAAAGTTTGACCACGGAAAGACACGCACAGCAGATGAACACCCCAGGCAACCCGTGCATCAGCTCCTGCAGTGGCCTGGTGGTCCGATTTCCTGCGCCGATGGACGCGGCCCACGCCTGCCAGGACGTTCTGGCGCAGCTTCAGGCGCCCGACCTGCTGCCCCATGTGCTGGCGTCGGTCGGGCACGATGCCCTGGGTGCGTACCTGAACCTGCGGCTCGATGACGCCACCCGCGAGGCCTGGGCGCCCGGCCACGACACGCTGCAGCTCACCGATACCCTGCACCTCGACACCCAGAACCGGCCCGACGACCTGACCCGCGAGATCGTGGTGGCCATACTCATGGGGCCGGTGGCTTTCGAGTTCCCCAGTGTGGACGAGTTGCTGTCGGCCGTGCGCATCCGGCACAACATCGTGCAGGCGGCCCGCAAGACCACGCTGGCGTTTCACACCTCCGAGGCCGAGCGGCCGGAAGATTGCTGGACCTACGACGAAGACCGGGGCTTCGTCATCCGGCCCAATGTGTCGCTGATCACCGCGTTGACCAAGGCGACCCAGCCCGAGGTCTCGGGCGCGTTGTATTCGTTCTCCTGCTACCGCGCGTCGGAGTACGTCATCGTGCTGGGCATCGCACAGGAACTGCAGACGTGCAACCCGGCACTGCTGCAGCAGTTGCAGACCCTGTGGACCCAGCGGCCCATCCGGTCGGGCGAATTCCACGAGGTGTTCCTGCGCGAGCAGGGCTCCATGGAGGCGCCGTTGCCGCCGCACTATTTCGTGCCGGGGGATCGCACCTGGTTTCGCAACCCCGACGAAGCCTCGGCCGAGGCGTCCGGGTTCGAGGGCTCCTGGGTCATGTACCTGGGCGGCGGCTTGTTCACCAATTTCTGGAAGCGCGACCAGCCCTATACCCTGATGCAGAAATGCCTGGAGATCTACCACTGGCGCCATGGTCTCTACCGCGACGCTGAGGGTGAGGAACGCATCGACGAGGACAAGGTGGCCATGTGCATTGAAGCCACGCTGCAGCAGCCCGCCGAGCTCCGGCGTATCATGGCCGTCATGGAACGTTACCGTGAGGCCCGCGGCATCTACACCGATGCCGGAGGCTGCATTGATACCACCCGTGAGTTTGCGCGGTGGGTCCGCCCCGGAACGGCTGATCTGGTTCTGCCGGCTCCCTGATTTCCCGTCATGCAGTCTCGCCGCGCGCATATTGATGCGCTGAAAATATTAGCTTCGCAAAGCATCGTGCTGCACCACTTTGCGGCCTATGGGCCCATAGGGGATGCCATCAGCATTGCCGCACCCGACCTCATGGAATGGCTGTACGACTACGCGCGCATGATGGTGCAGGCGTTTCTGGTGCTGGGGGGCTACCTGGCGACCCAGAGCCTGGAGCCTTCGGGCGGTGCGCATCCGGCCCCGCTGTGGCGTACGCTGCTGCGTCGCTACCAGCGCCTCATCCTGCCGTTTCTGGTGGCGCTGGCCATCTCGGCCGCCTGCGCCGCCGCGGTGCGCCAGTGGATGCCCGATGAATACATTCCCGCCGCGCCCACCTGGCCGCAGGTGCTGGCCCATGCCCTGCTGCTGCACGGCGTGCTGGGGTACGAGGCGCTGTCGGCTGGTGCCTGGTATGTGGCGATCGACTTCCAGCTCTTTGCCCTGATGGCCCTGTGCATGTGGCTGGCCCACCAAGTGGGGCGGGGGCACGCCTTTGCCCGCAAGCTGGCGCGGGCGCTGGTCGTTGGGCTGCTGCTGCTGTCGCTGTTTCACTTCAACCGCGATCCGGATTGGGACAACTGGGCGCTCTATTTTTTCGCCTCCTACGGCATGGGGGCGGTGGCCGCATGGGCCGGCAAGTCCCGCCGCCCGGGGCTCATTCTGGCCCTGCTGGCCCTGATCGGCGTCTCGGCCCTGGCGCTGGATTTCCGGGGGCGCATTGCCCTGGCGCTGGCCGTGGCGTTGTGGCTGGGCACCAAGCTCTGGCCGCGTGCGGTGAAATGGCGCCACAAGCGGGTGCCGGCGCTGCCCACCGTGCTGGTGCGGCCGGTGTCGGTGCTGGGTCAGGCGTCCTACGCCCTGTTTCTGGTGCATTTTCCGGTCCTGATGCTGGCGAATGCGCTGTTCGTGCACGCGGGGCTGACGACTCCGCTGGCGGGGCTCATTGCGCTGCTGGTCAGCTGGGGCGCCTGCACGGCAGTGGCGCTGGGGTTTGCGTACCATGTCGAGATACCGCTTTCGCGCTGGAGCGCCCAACACGGCTTGCGCCGGCTTTAGAGCCACTGGCGCAACCCGATTGACGGAGACCCCCTGTATGTCCTCTGCTACTGAAACCATCACCCTGGGCGGCGGCTGCTTCTGGTGCACGGAGGCGGTGTACGTGCAGGTGCGCGGCGTGCTCGATGTCGAATCCGGCTACAGCAACGGCCACCTGCAGCACCCCAGCTACGAGGAAGTGTGTACAGGCACCACTGGTCACAATGAGGTGGTCAAGCTGGTTTATGACCCGGCGCAGATCAGCACGCGCGAGGTGCTGGAGATTTTCTTTGTCATCCACGACCCCACCACGCTCAACCGCCAGGGCAACGACGTGGGCACGCAGTACCGCAGCGGCATCTACACCAGCACGCCCGAGCAGCAGGCCGTGGCGCAGGCCGTGATCGCCGAGATGGCGGCCAGCGGCGTGTACAGCCACCCCATCGTCACGGAAGTGCTGCCGGTGTCCAATTACTGGCCGGCCGAGGACTACCACCAGGACTTCTTCGCCCGCAACCCCCACCAGGGCTATTGCATGGCGGTGGCTGCGCCCAAGGTGGCCAAGTTCCGCAAGACGTTTGCGCGGCTGCAAAAGACCTGAGCCGCGCGCCCATGAGCCGATTGGCCCTCACCCGCGACAAGATCTACAAGACCGTAGCCCGCCAGTTGCACGGCACGGTGCCCTGCTGGGTGTGTGGCGAACACGTGCTGCCCGGCGCGGCCACGCTGGAGCACATCCGCCCGCTGAGCGAGGGCGGCAGCAGCCACCTCGAAAACCTGGCCATCAGCCACGACTTCTGCAACAACCAGCGCCACGCCAAGGGAACGGTCACGCCGTCCACGGAGCTGGCTGGCACGGTGCGCCCGCGCGCGGGCTGACCAAGGCGGTCCGGTCCGGGCTGCGGGAACTTTATGCCGCTTTGCTATTCTGACCGGCCATGATTCAAACGCTCCAACTGGGTTACCACTACCCGAACGGCCCCCGGCTGGAATTTCCCGACGTAGATGTTGCCCAAGGCGCGGTGCTGCTGCTCAGCGGTCCTTCTGGCTGCGGCAAGTCCACCTGGCTGGCGCTGGTGGCCGGTTTGGTGGCGCCCACGGCGGGCTCCCTGACGGTGGCGGGGCAGGCGCTGGCCGCGCTCAAACCGGTGGCGGCAGACGCCTGGCGGGCCCGGGCCATCGGTTTCTTGCCCCAGAAACTGCACCTCAGCGCCGCACTCACCGTGGCGCAGAACCTGGCCATGGCGCAATGGGCGGGCGGCCAGCCGCAAGACCCGGCGCGCATCGACGCCGCCCTGGGTGCCCTGGGCGTGCAGGACCTGGCCCAGCGCAAGCCCGCGCAGCTCTCGGGCGGGCAGGCGCAGCGCGTGGCGCTGGCGCGCGCCGTGCTGGCGCAGCCCCGCGTGATCCTGGCCGATGAGCCCACGGCCAGCCTGGACGACGAAGCCGCCGCCGATGCCGTGGGGCTGTTGCTGGCCACCGCCCGCACCCAGGGCGCCACGCTGGTGATTGCCACCCACGACGCCCGCGTAGCGGCCCTGATTCCCCCGGGAACGGATGGCCAAACCGGCTTCCAGTCCTTGAAATTACTGCGCAAACAGCTATGAAAACAATAGCACTCGCCTGGCGCTACCTGTGGTCCCGTCCCCTGGGCGCGGCCCTCAACCTGCTGCTCTTGAGCCTGGGGCTGGCTTCCATCACCTTCCTGCTGCTGGTGAACTACCAGTTCAGCCGGGCCTTTGACCGCGATCTGGCCGGCATTGATGTGGTGGTGGGGGCCAAGGGCAGCCCCATGCAGCTCATTCTCTCGGGCGTGTTCCACATCGACGTGCCGCCGGGCAACGTGCCGCTCAAGGCCGTGCAGGCGCTGCGCGCGCACCCGCTGGTGGCCCAGGTCATCCCCATCAGCCTGGGCGACAACTTCCGCGGCTTTCGCATCGTGGGCACCTCGCACGACTACATTACGCACTACCAGGCCACGCTGGCCCAGGGCGAACTGTGGAACGCGCCCATGCAGGTGGTGCTGGGTTCCACCGTGGCCCAGAAAATGGGCCTGAAGCTGGGGGACACGTTTGTCGGCTCGCACGGCCTGGGTGCCGGAGGCCATGTCCACGGCGACAGTACCTACACCGTGCACGGCATTCTGGCGCCCTCCGGCAGCGTGCTGGACCGCCTGATCCTCACCGACACAGCCTCCGTCTGGAAGGTGCACGAAGACTACACCGCCGTGGACGACGAAGACCGCAAGATCATGGAGGAGGAGCGCGAAGTGACCCTGGCGCTGGTGCGCTACAAGACGCCCATGGCGGCCATGACCTTCCCGCGCTACATCAACTCCAGCACCGAAATGCAGGCCGCCGCCCCCGCGCTGGAAATCACCCGCCTGCTCAGCATGCTGGGCGTGGGCACCGACGTGCTGCGCGCCTTTGCCGGCGTGCTCCTGCTCACGGCGGGCCTGAGCGTGTTCATCGCCCTGTGGAGCGCGGTGCGCGAACGCCGGGGCGATCTGGCGCTGCTGCGCATGCTGGGCGCGCCCCCGCGGCGGGTGGCGGCGCTGCTGCTGTCCGAAGCGCTGTGGCTGGGCCTGCTGGCGGCCGTGCTAGGGCTGGCCGCCGGCCAGGCGCTGACGGCCGCACTGGGCTGGATGCTGCAACTGGACCACTCGCTGCTCATTGGTGGCATGGTCTGGCCGATAGAACTGGCGCTGGTGCCGGTCCTGGCGCTGGGTGTGGCCCTGGCGGCGGCGATTCTGCCGGCGCTGGGGGCCTACCGCGTGAGCGTGCTGGAGCTGCTGCAAGGCCGATAACTTCTACCCCACCAAGGAAAAATGATGCATAAGACACTGCTAGCCCTCGCAATGATTGCGTTGAATGCTACGGTTTCCATAGCGGCCGAGAAACCGCTGGATGCCGACACCCAACAGGACATCGCCCGCCACCGCGCCATGGCTGCCGCCCACGAGGCTGCCGCCCAGTGCCTGGAGTCCGGCAAGAAAGACGAAGTCTGCGAGAAGGAATTGCTGCAGGCCTGCAAGGGGCTGGCCATTGGCCGGTTTTGTGGAATGAAGCACGAGCACTAAGATAGACGGGTCAAGGAGTCCACCATGCAACGCACCACCATTCGCCCCTCCACCCGCCGCAGCGTACTGGCGGCGGCGCTGTGCGCCTGCCTGCTGCCGCTGGGGGCCTCGGCGCAGCTGAGTTCGCCGCTGGGCGGTGGCGCACTGCCTTTGGGTACCGGTCCTGGCGTGCACCCCCCCAACAGCCCGTTCCCGCCGCTGCAGGAGCGGGCCGATGTGCTGCCCTGGTCGGTGCTGACCGCCGTTAAGACCAAGGTGGAGAAGAACCGGATGCTGCCGGTATTCACTGCGCCCATCCTGGCCCTGAACCAGAAGAGCCAGCGCGTGCAGGGCTTCATGATGCCGCTGGACCCGGGCGAAAAGCAGAAACACTTCTTACTGAGCTCGGTGCCGCTGACCTGCGCGTTCTGCGTGCCCGGCGGGCCGGAGAGCATGGTGGAAGTCAAGACCAAGACCCCGGTGAAGTATTCGATGGAGCCCGTGGTGGTGGAGGGGCAGTTTGCCGTCCTCCACGACGACCCCTATGGCCTGTACTACCGCGTGACCGACGCGGTGGCGGTGAAGTAGGGCGCCTCGTTAAGGCGCCAGCCGTTCGCGCACCCAGGAGCCGTCGGCGGCCAGCGTGTAGCGCAGACGGTCGTGCAGGCGGCTCTTGCGGCCTTGCCAGAACTCCCAGCGGTCGGGCTTGAGGCGGTAGCCGCCCCAGTGCGGCGGGCGCGGCGGCTGCAGCAGGAAGCGGGCGCCATATTTGGCGGCGTTGGCCACCAGCACGCTGCGCCCGGGAATCACCTGGCTCTGGGGCGACGCCCAGGCACCGATGCGGGAGTCCAGCGGGCGGGTATGGAAATAGGCATCGCTTTCCTCGGCGCTGACCCGCTCCACCACGCCTTCGATGCGCACCACGCGCTCCAGCTCCACCCAGTGGAACTGCAGCGCGGCAAACGGGTTGCCCGCCAGCTCCTGGCCCTTGCGGCTCTCGTAGTTGCTGTACCAGGTGACGCCCTGCGCGTCGTAGCCCTTGATCAGCACCACCCGGGTGGAGGGGCGCAGGTTGCTGGCCACGGTGGCCACGGTCATGGCATTGGGCTCGGGCACCTCGGAGGCAATGGCTTCCTGGAGCCACTGGTCGAATTGCTGCAGGGGGTCGCTGTGCGAGGCGCTCTCGTCGAGTTCGGCGCGTTCGTAGCTCTTGCGGAGGTCGGCGATGGAAGTCATGCCCGCAGTATAGGGAGGTCTGGGGGGGGCCTGGCACCCCGCTGGCGCCGGCGGGGCGGGGCGGGCGGGCGGTCCGTGGAGTTGCCCGCGCACCGGGGTTTACCCGAATAGCGATTGTTTGATCCAGGTCTAAGCTGTTTGTTGCGATTGTGGTATAGGCCCTTTCGCTCCACTTTCAGGAGACACCCCCATGAGCGTCAAATTCCAGGTCAATGGCAAAGCCGTCGAAGCCCATGCCGAGCCCGACACCCCCCTGTTGTGGGTCATTCGTGACGAGCTGGGCATGACCGGCACCAAGTTTGGCTGCGGCGCGTCGTATTGCGGGGCCTGCACCGTGCACGTCAACGGGGCGTCGGTCAAGGCGTGCCAGACGCCCCTGTCCACGGTGGCGGGCAAGAAGGTCTCCACGGTCGAAGGGCTGTCCAAGAACAATACCCACCCACTGCAGGTGGCGTGGATCAAGCACGATGTGCCGCAGTGCGGCTACTGCCAGTCGGGCCAGCTCATGAGCGCAGCCGCGCTGCTGGAGGGCAACAAGAACCCGACCGATGCCGACATCGATGCCGCCATGAACGGCAACCTGTGCCGCTGCGGAACCTACCCCCGGATCAAGGCGGCCATCAAGGATGCCGCCTCCATGATGCGCAAAGCCTGAGGAGAAACAGCATGACCACTTCACGTCGCGACTTTCTCAAGACTTCTGCCCTGGCCAGCGGAGGCCTGCTGATGGGCATTGCCCTGCCGGGCGCCCTGCAGGCCGCCGGCAGCGCGGTTTACGCACCCAATGCCTGGGTGCATATTGCCGAGGACAACACCATCACGCTGCTCTCGGCGCGTTCCGAAATGGGGCAGGGCGTGTACACCTCCATGCCGATGCTGATCGCCGAAGAGCTCAACGTCGACATCAAGGCCATCAAGGTGGAAATTGCACCGGCCAACGGCAAGCTCTACGGCAACCCCTTGCTGGGCGGCCCGCAGCTCACCGGGGGCTCCACCTCGGTGCGCGATGGCTGGGAGAAGCTGCGCGTGGGCGGCGCGCAGGTGCGCGAGATGCTGATCAGCGCCGCCGCCGCGCGCTGGAAGGTGGACCGCAGCGAGATCAAGGCCGTCAACGGCATGGTCCTGGGTCCCAAAGGCAAGAAGGCCACCTACGGCGCCCTGGCGGCCGATGCCTCCAAGCTGCCGGTGCCCGAGAAAGTGGCCATCAAGGACCCCAAGGACTTCCGCATCGTGGGCAAGCGCACCCGGCGCCTGGACACGCCGGCCAAGGTCAACGGCACGGCGCAGTTCGGCATCGACGTCAAGCTGCCCGGCATGGTCTACGCCGCGCTGGAGCAGTGTCCGGTGATCGGTGGCAAGGTCAAGTCGTTTGACGCCACCCGCGCGCAGTCCATGCCCGGTGTCGTGAGCGTGGTGGAGATTCCCGACGGTGTGGCCGTGGTGGCCGACAGCTGGTGGCGCGCCAACATGGCGCGCAAGACGCTGGTGGTGAACTGGGACGAGGGCCCCGGCGCTGCGCTCAACGAGAAAAACATGCTCGAAGGCATTCGCGCCGCGTCCAAGACCGGCAAGGCCCTGCCGCTCAAGGCGGTGGGAGATGCCGATGCCGTCATTGCGGCAGCGCCCAAGGTCATCCGCGCCGAGTACGTGAGCCAGCTGCTGTCGCACTCGCCGCTGGAGCCCATGAATTTCACCGCCGATTTCCGCAACGGGAAGATGCGGCTGATCGGCCCCACGCAGTGGCAGGACGGCGCCCAGGGCACGGTGGCCGCGGCGGTGGGGCTCAAGCCCGAAGACGTGACCGTTGAGACCACCTTTCTGGGCGGTGGCTTTGGCCGCCGCATCGACCTCGACTTCATCGTCCAGGCGGCGCAGATTTCCAAGGCCGTGGGCAAGCCCGTCAAGCTGGTGTGGTCGCGCGAGGACGATATGACGCACGACTTCTACCGGCCCCAGGCGGTCAACACGCTGGCCGCCGCCGTGGGGGCCGATGGCAAACCCACCGCCATGACCTACCGCCTGACTTCGCAGTCGGTGACCGGGCGCGTCTTCGGCCTGCCGGCCGAGGTGCAGGACCCGCTGATGATCGAGGCCGCGGTGGCGCGCTACGACATTCCCGCCACCAAGCACGACATCGTCAAGCACGATGCCGGCCTGCGGGTGGGCTACTGGCGCTCGGTGAGCCACGCGCTCAATGCCTTTGCCAACGAGAGCTTCATCGACGAGCTGGCCACGGCGGCCGGCACCGACCCCTACGCGTACCGCATGAGCATGCTGGGCAACCAGCCCCGCATTGCCAACGTGCTCAAGCTGGCGGCGGAAAAGGCCGGCTGGGGCAAGCCGCTGGCGGCCGGGCACGCGCGCGGCATCGCCATCATGGAAGGCTACGACACCTACATGGCGCAGGTGGCCGAGATCAGCCTGGAGGGCAGCGGCGTCAAGGTCCACCGCGTGACGGTGGCGGCCGACGTGGGCCGCATGGTCAACCCCGATACGGTGGAGGCCCAGATCCAGTCCAGCGTGGTGTTCGGCATGGGGGCGGCCATCCTGCAGGAAATCACCCTGGACAAGGGGCGCGTGCAGCAGACCAACTTCCACCAGTTCCAACTGGTGCGCATGCGCGACACGCCGCAGATCGACATCATTCTGGTCGACAGCACCGAGAACCCGGGCGGCGTGGGCGAGCCGGCCACCGCCCTGGTGGCCCCGGCCATTGCCAATGCCGTGGCCACGCTGACCGGCAAGCGCGTGCGCAAGCTGCCCATCACGGGCGATGCCATCAAACAGGCCTGACGCCGGCGAACGCGAGAACCGCAATGGAAAGCCTTGACCTTCGGGTGCTGGCCGATGCCCTGGCCTGGAAGCAGGCCGGGCACGCCGTCAGCCTGGTGACGGTGGTGGAGACCTGGGGCAGTGCGCCGCGTCCGCCCGGTGCACTGCTGGCCGTGCGCGGCGACGGCATGGTGAGCGGCTCGGTGTCCGGCGGCTGCGTGGAGGACGACCTGATCGCCCGCACGAAAGCGACGATGCAGCAGGCCGCCACAGACCCGCGCAGCGAGCCGGCGACCGGCAAGCCGGCCATGCTGGCCTACGGTGTTTCCAAGGAGGAGGCGGCCCGTTTCGGCCTGCCGTGCGGCGGCACCCTGCGCCTGGTGCAGGAGCCGTTGCGCGATACCACCTGGGTGCAAGCTGTGCTGGAGCGCACTGCGGCGCACCAACTGGTGGCGCGCACCCTGACGCTGGCCAGCGGCGCCGTCACCCTGCACGATGCGGTGCGGGGGCAGGCCATGCATTTTGATGGCTCCACTTTGACGACCCTGTTTGGCCCGCGCTGGCGGCTGCTGTTGATTGGGGCCGGACAGCTGTCGCAGGCCGTGGCGGCCATGGCCACGGCGCTGGACTTCGAGGTGCTGGTGTGCGACCCGCGCGAGGAGTACGCTTTTACCCTGGCGGGCCACGGTGCGCCAGGCGTGCAGCGTGTGGAAGGCATGCCCGACGACGTGGTGCGGGAGCTGCAGGCCGATGCCCACACCGCCATCGTTGCACTTACCCACGACCCCAAGCTCGACGACATGGCGCTGCTGGAGGCGCTGACCTCGGACGCGTTCTACGTGGGGGCCCTGGGCTCGCAGCGCAACCAGGACGCGCGCAAGAAACGGCTGGCCGAGCATTTCAATTTGTCGGCTGCGCAACTGGACCGCCTGCACGGACCGGTGGGGCTGCGCTTGGGCGCCCGCACGCCGGCCGAGATTGCAGTCTCCATCGTGGCGCAGATCGTCCAGGTCAAGAACCGGGTGGCGGCGGTGCCGGAGGTCCCTAGCCGGTCCGCTTGCGCCTTGGCCTGAGCCGGAGCCAGGGGAATCAGTCATGACGGACGCGCACGACCTGCCGGTTGTCCTAGTGCTGGCCTCCGGGCGAGGCGAACGGTTTCAGGCATCCGGCGGCCAGACCCACAAGCTGCAGGCCGATCTGGCCGGGCGCACGGTGTTGCAGCGCACGCTGGACGCGGTGCAAGCCAGTGGCCTGCGCTGGCACCTGGAAGAGGCCGGCCACCCCGGCATGGGCGACTCCATTGCCGCCGCCGTGCGGGCCACGTGGGACGCTCCGGGGTGGATGGTGCTACCGGCCGACCTGCCCCTGATTGCGCCGCAGACGCTGCTGCAGATCGCCTGTGCGCCACTGGCCACCGAGGTGCTTCTGCCGCTGTACGGCGGCCAGCGCGGTCACCCGGTGCGCTTTACCCGCACCTGTGGCGAGGCACTGGCTAATTTGCAGGGAAATCAGGGCGCAGCCCCCGTGGTATCTGCGCACACAGCTACAAAATTCATAGTAACGGACCCTGGCTGCGTGGAAGATATTGATACGGTGGACGACCTGGTCCGGGTTCGTTCGCTCTGGAACGCCCGGCTGGCCTGACGGCGGGGCAGATCGCTTTGTACCCCGTTGGTAACCGGGGGCATTCCCAGCTTGGGGTTTCCCAGTTACCATCCAGGATGTAATTTTGTTACATAGCATCATGTCCAATCTGTCCCCCCTCCATCCGGTCGTGGAAGCGGTCACCCGCCGCATCCGCGAGCGCAGTGCTCCCGCCCGCAGTGCCTACCTGGCCCGTCTGGACGCCGCCGCCGCGCGCCCACCCGGCGCGCAGCGCATGGGGTGCGCCAACGTGGCCCATGCCTTTGCGGCCATGCCCGATGGCGACAAGGCCCGCGCCACGTCCATCGACAAGTTCCAGGTGGTGGTGGAGCGCGGTGCCAACATCGGCATCGTCACGGCCTACAACGACATGCTCTCGGCCCACGCGCCGCTGCAGACCTACCCCGACCTCATCAAGACCGAGGCCCGCCGCCTGGGCGCCACGGCGCAGGTGGCCGGCGGCGTGCCCGCCATGTGCGATGGTGTGACCCAGGGCACGGCCGGCATGGAGCTGAGCCTGTTCTCCCGCGACACCATCGCCATGGGCACCGCCATCGCCCTGAGCCACGACGTGTTCGACGCGGCGCTGATGCTGGGCGTGTGCGACAAGATCGTGCCCGGCCTGCTGATTGGCGCGCTGCACTTCGGCCACCTGCCCACCGTGTTCGTGCCGGCGGGGCCCATGACCTCGGGCCTGTCCAACAGCGAGAAAAGCAAGGTGCGCGAACAGGCGGCGCAGGGGCTGGTCGGGCGCGCCGAGCTGCTGGCGGCCGAGTCGGCCGCCTACCACGCCCCGGGGACCTGCACTTTCTACGGCACCGCCAACAGTAACCAGATGCTGCTGGAGGCCATGGGCCTGCATGTGCCGGGTACCGCCTTCATCAACCCCGGTGCCGAGGTGCGCGACGAACTCACGCGCGAAGCGGTGCGTACGGTGCTGGACATCACCAAGGCGAAGCGCTTCGCGCCCATTGGCCGGGTGGTGGACGAGCGCAGCATCGTCAATGCCATGGTGGCCTTGCTGGCCACCGGCGGCTCCACCAACCACCTGATCCACTGGGTGGCGGTGGCGCGCGCGGCGGGCATCACCATCGACTGGGACGATTTCTCGGCCCTGTCCGACGTGGTGCCGCTGCTGACCCATGTCTACCCCAACGGCACTGCCGACGTGAACCAGTTCCAGGCCGCCGGCGGCCCGGGCTTCGTGATCCGCGAGCTGCTGGACGCCGGTTTCCTGCACCCCGACGTGCTGACCGTGCGTGCCGGCGGCCTGCGCGAATACACCGCCATTCCCGACGCGCACCCCGAAAACGGCGTGCTGCACTGGCACGACGCCGGCGCCAGCCAGGACCTGTCCGTGGTGCGCCCGGTCAGTGCCCCGTTCAGCGTCCACGGCGGCCTCAAGCTCCTGCAGGGCAACCTGGGGCGCAGCGTGATCAAGGTGTCTGCCGTGCCCGACGATCGCCACGTGATCGAAGCCCCGTGCCGCGTGTTCGATTCGCAGGAGGCCCTGCACCACGCCTTCAACGCCAACGAGCTCAACCAGGACGTGATTTGCGTGGTGCGCTGGCAGGGCCCGCAAGCCAATGGCATGCCCGAGCTGCACAAGCTGACGCCACCGCTGGCTGTGCTGCAGGGCAAGGGCTACCGGGTGGCCCTGGTCACCGACGGCCGCATGAGTGGCGCGTCGGGCAAGGTGCCGGCGGCCATCCATGTCTCGCCCGAGGCGGCAGCCGGCGGCCCGCTGGCCAAGGTGCGCAGCGGCGACCGCATCCGCCTGGATGCCGATGCCGGCACGCTGCAGGTGCTGGTCGATGCCGCCGAGTGGGACGCGCGCCTGCTGTCGCCCATGCCCGATGCGCTGCGCGTGTCCAACGGCCTGGGTATGGGGCGTGAACTGTTTGCCAACATGCGCCGCAACGCGCTGACCGCGGAAGAAGGAGCATGCACGTGGCTGTAAATACACCGCTGTCCGCTCTGCAGGTCATGCAGGACGCCCCCGTCATTCCCGTCATCGTGCTCAGCGACGTGGCCCACGCCGTGCCCTTGGCGCGCGCGCTGGTGGCCGGCGGCATCCGCATGCTGGAGGTGACGCTGCGCACGCCGCAGGCGTTGGCCTGCATGCAGGCCATTGCCCGCGAGGTGCCCGAGGCCGTGGTGGGCGCGGGCACCGTGCGTTCCCCGGCCGATGCCCAGGCCGCCGCCCGAGCCGGCGCCCGCTTTGCGGTGAGCCCCGGCTACACCCGTACGGTGGGGCAGGCCTGCCGCGATGCGGGCCTGGCCCTGCTGCCCGGCGTGGCCACGGGCAGCGAAATCATGCAGGCGCTGGAAGACGGTTTTACCGAACTGAAATTCTTCCCGGCCCTGCAGGCCGGCGGCCCCGCCATGCTCAAGGCCTGGGGCGGTCCCTTCTTCGATGTGCGCTTCTGCCCCACGGGCGGAGTGACCCTGCAGAACGCTCCCGAGTTTCTGGCGCTGCCCAACGTGGTGTGCGTAGGCGGCTCCTGGCTGGTGCCGGCCGATGCGCTGGTTAAGGGAGAATGGGGCAAGATCACCCAACTGGCCAAGGACACGCAGGCTTTGCGCAAGTAAGCGGCACTGGGATCTGCGCGGCTTTTTGGCTATGGTGGCTGAAGAACAGTGCGATGCGTGGACAGCGGGGCATAGGCGTTCCGGCGTCGTTTGCCACGGGGTGTGGCCTTGATACTCGATCAATTACTGGGGATGTTTCTTATGAAGCTTTCTACTCTGTTGTTGCTTCTCGTTTTGGCGGCCATCGCTGCCTTCTCTGCGCTCAATTGGAATGTTTTCATTACGCCGACCGACCTGTCGCTTGGCTTTACTACCGCCCGGATTCCATTGGGGCTTGCCATGCTTGGGCTGCTAATTTTTGTTACGGTCCTTTTCCTCGTTTTTGTGGTCTACCTGCAGACTTCGGCCCTTCTTGAAACCCGTCGGCAGTCGCGTGAATTGAAGGCGAGCCGAGAGCTTGCAGACCAGGCAGAAGCATCCCGTTTCAGCGAATTGCGCAGCCTCATAGAGGCAGAGTTGTTGAAGCTGGCAAACCTGCATGCGAAGTCCCATTCCGAAGAGGAGGCAAGAACGGAACGACTCGAAAGTAATCTTCGCACGGCTATAGAGCAGTCAGGAAACACGCTCGCAGCGTATATAGGCGAGTTGGAAGATCGCCTTGACAAGTCAAAGACGCCACCTTCCGCGGGCTGATCTACCGATGTCGTCAGGCTAGCGCAGCCCGGTACCTTCGGCGTTTCCGGCGCGCTGGATCAGTTCGATCTTGTAGCCATCCGGATCGGTCACAAAGGCAATGACGGTGCTGCCGCCCTGGACGGGGCCGGCCTCTCGCGTCACGTTGCCGCCGGCGGCCTTGATCTTGGCGCAGGCGGCGTAGGCATCAGGCACGCCCAGGGCGATGTGGCCGTAGGCGGTGCCCAGCTCGTAGTGTTCCACGCCCCAGTTGTAGGTGAGCTCGATCTCCGCCTGGCCGGGGTTGCCGCCATCAAACCCGAGGAAGGCCAGCGAGTATTTGTACTCGGGGTTTTCGGATTGGCGCAGCAGCTGCATGCCCAGGATCTGGGTGTAGAAGTTGATGGAGCGTTGCAGATTGCCGACGCGCAGCATGGTGTGGAGAAGTCGCATGGTCAGGAGCGGTGTGGGTTGAAAGGAATCACGTGCCGGCCCTGATTGTGGCGTCAAACCGGCGGATCAGCCCTTGGGCAGTTCAAACACCAGGCAGGTGGTGGTGGCATGGGCGTACAGCGTGCCGTCCGGACCAAACAGGCGCGCCTCGGCGGTGGCCAGCTGCCGCCCGCAGTGCACGACCTTACCTTCGGCCCGCACGCGCGGCGCCTTGGGGCCTATGGCCTTGACCAGGTTCACACCCAGTTCGGCCGTGGTGTAGCCGCGCCCCGGCGGCATCAGGGTGTGAATGGCACAGCCCAGCGCCGAGTCCAGCAGCGTGGCATACCAGCCACCGTGGATACCCCCCATGGGATTGAGGTGCGCCGGGCCAGGCGTGCCCTGGAATACGGCGCGGCCTGCGTCCACCTCCACGATGGTGAAGTCCAGCGTCTTGGCAATGGCGGCGTAGGGAATGTCGCCGCGCAGCATGGCCTGCATCACTTCCAGGCCGGTCATGCCGGCAATCTGGTCCGGGCGCGCCACGCCAGGGCCGGGGCCGCGCTCCAGCGCCGCCAGAACGGCCTGTTCCTCGGCTAGCCAGGCGTCGAGTAGGTTGGGGGTGCTCATGGGGTGTCCTTTCAGCGAATGGTGCAATTAACTTGCATATGCAACAATTGTAGCTACAATGAAACCATGCGCAATGTCACCACCGTTACAGAACGGGCCGCCACGCCCGTGGCACCCAAACCCCAAGGCTGCACCAACCTGCAGCTGCGCCAGCTCACGCGCCGCGTGTCGCAGCGCTATGACTTGGAGATGGCGCAAATTGGTCTGAAGACCACCCAGTATTCGCTGCTGTCCTACGTCGTCAAGCTGGGCCCGATTCGCCCCCTGGATCTGGCTCAGGCCATGGAACTGGAGCCCTCCACGCTGACGCGCAACCTCAAACCCCTGGTGGATGCCGGCTGGGTCGAGATGACGGCCGGGGTGGACGGCCGCAGCCGCCTGGTCTGCGCCACCGCGGCCGGGCGCGAGAAACGCAGCCAGGCGCAGCGCCACTGGAAGGCGGCCCAGGAGCACCTGAACCAGACGCTGGGCCTGGAGCGGGTGCAGGCCCTGCACGCGTTGATCCAGGAGTCGCTGGCCTTGCTGGCCTCAAACGAAACGGATGCCGGAGCCGACCATGATTGATGCAACCCCCTCTCTGCCATCGCGCAAGCAACAGGCCGTCTGGCTGGTGCTGCTGGCCGCTGCCGCCACCTTTGCACTGACCATGGGCACGCGCCAGACGATGGGCCTGTTCTTGAGCGCGCTGAACACATCGACCGGGCTGGGCGTGGGCAGCATCAGCCTGGCCTTTGCCTTCGGCCAACTCTGGTGGGGTCTGACCCAGCCGTTTGCCGGCGCCTTTGCCGACCGGGTGGGTGCGGGGCGCGTGCTGTTCATTGGTGTGACGTTGGTGGCCATCGGCACCTTCATCACCCCGTTCATGACCAGCACGGCGGGACTGATCTTTGCCATTGGCGTTCTCGCAGCGGGCGGCGCCGGCATGGCAGGGCCTGCGGTGCTGATGGCGGCCACGGCGCGGCTGATCCCGGCGGACAAGCGCGGCATGGCCACCGGCATCATCAATGCGGGCGGCTCGTTCGGCCAGTTCATGATGGCGCCGGTGGCTGGCGCGTTGATGGTGGGCGTGGGTTGGGCCTCGGCCATGCAGGTGCTGGGGCTGTTGGTATTGCTGGCCTTGCCGGCGGCGTTCTTCCTGAAGGGCGGCTCTCAGCATGCTGGTACGGTGCACCAGCCGCCGGTGGGGACCCGCGAGGCGATTCGTCAGGCCTTGCACACGCCCAGCTTTTTGATGTTGGCAGGTGGCTTTTTCGTCTGTGGCTTCCATGTGGCGTTTCTGGCCACCCACCTGCCCGGCGTGGTGGCGCAGTGCGGCTTGCCCACCAAATGGGGTGCCTGGGCGCTGGCCATGCTGGGCCTGTTCAACATCGTCGGCAGCGTAGCCATGGGCTGGGCCGTGGGGCGCTGGCGCATGAAATCGCTGCTGTCGCTGGTGTATGGCGCACGCGCGTTGGCGGTGCTGGTGTTCCTGCTGGCGCCCAAGACCGGGCCGGTGGTGCTGGTGTTTGCCGCCGTCATGGGGCTTACTTTTTTGTCCACCGTGCCGCCGACCGCCGGGTTGGTGGCCAAGTTCTTTGGCGTGGGCAATATGGCCACGCTGTTTGGGGTGGTCATGTTGACCCACCAGATCGGCGGCTTTCTCGGTGCCTTCCTGGGCGGCAAGGTGCTGGATTGGACCGGCAGCTACGACTGGGTCTGGTATGCCGACATTGCGCTGGCCGTCGGCGCGGCGCTGATCCATCTGCCGATTCGCGAGGCGCCGCTGGTGCGGGTGGTGGTGCCGCAGCCGGCCTGAGCCATTGGGGATAATTCGGGCATCCCAATACTGAGCCCGCCATGACTGCATTCACCAAAGTTGTTTTGTTCACCGATACCGACGGCCGCGCGCGGTTCCGCGAGGAAGCCGTGCCGCTGGAGCAGGGCAATCCGCAGTCGCTGTTGTCGGAGTTGTTTGCGTCCGGGGGCTACCAGTTGCGCCACAGCCCGGTGGGCTTTCGCAGCCAGTTCCACTGCTCGGGCCACACCCAGTGGTGTTTCATTCTCGGCGGGCAGATGGAGATTGGCCTGCAGGGCGGCGTCTCGCGCATTTTCAAGCCCGGTGAGCATTTCTACAGTGCAGACTTGTTGCCTGAAGGGGCCACGTTCGACCCGGCCATCCATGGCCACTGGAGCCGTCAGGTGGGGCCGGACCCGCTGGTGACGCTGTTCGTGCGCGGCTAGCGCCGCATGCGGCTCAGGCCGGCTGCATGGCGCCGGACAGCAGCCGCTGGACGCCGGGTTGGCCTACTTTGACGGCGTGGACCAGCGCACGTGCCACATCGCCGGCCTGGATGGAGCGGTAGTTGGCAGGAATCACCGGTTTGAGCCAGCGTGTCAGCACCAGGGCGATGCGTTCGCCGTTGCGTACCGGCTGGTCCAGCGCCTCGCGGTGCCCCGCCAGCATGGAGGGGCGTGCGATCACCAGGCTGTCAAAACCGATGGAAGCCAGCGCGGTTTCCATCTCGCCCTTGACACGGTTGTAGAAAACAGGGGAGCGTGCGTCGGCGCCCATGGCGCTGATCACTCCTAATTTGGTAGCGCCCTGCGCATGTGCTGCGCGGGCCAGTGCCACAACGGCATCAAAATCCACGGCACGAAAGGCCGCCTGGCTGCCGGCCACTTTGATGGTGGTGCCCAGGGCAATGAAGCAGTCATCCACGTGGGGCAAGGCCGCCAGGGCCTTGAAATCCACCACGTGCTGGACCAGTTTGGGGTGCTGCAGTGGCAGCGTGCGCCGGCCCACGCAGTGGACCGACGTGTAGGCTTTATCGGCTAAAAGGGCCGCGAGGATTTCCCGACCCACGAGTCCCGTTGCCCCCGCCACCATAGCCACCCGAGCGTGATCCGCCATTGCCGCCTCCGTTGCTTGAACCACCACGATTGCCACCGCCGTAGCCGCGGCGCGCGCCGCGTTCAGCCATCATATCGACGCTGGTGCGCATCGGGTCGGGCTGGCCACCTGCCGCAGCGCGGGGGGCACGGGGCTCGCCCATGCCGCTGGCGAAACGGCCTTCGTGGCTGCGCGGCTGTGCGTCACCCTGGGGTGCGCGATCACGGTTGGGGCCGCGTCCGGCGCCTTGCGGGCCACGGGCGCCTTGGGGCCGGGGAGCTTGCTCGCCCCCGCGACCGCCGCCGCCCTGACCACCGTTGCCACGGGCGCCCTGACCGCCACGGCCACCGCCGCCGTTGCCGCGACCGGCACCCTGGCCGCCGCGCTCGCCTTGACCGGCCTTGTTTTCACGCACGCGCTGCAGCATCTCGGTGCGGGCGGCCTTGGCGGCTGCCTGCATGACGTCGCGGCTGGGCGGTTTGCCTGCGCCGCCCCAGATGGTCTGGCGGCCCATGGCGATGGGTTCGGCGCGCTCACCCGCTTCGGGGCCAAAACCGTCCACGACGACGACCGGAATTTCTTGCTTGGTGAAGCGTTCGATGTCCTGCATGAAACCTTCTTCGTCCATGCACACCAGATTCACTGCCGCGCCGTCGGCACCGGCACGACCGGTGCGGCCGATGCGGTGCACATAGTCTTCGCTGACGTTGGGGATTTCGTAGTTGACGACGTGTGGCAGGTCGTCGATGTCGATGCCGCGCGCGGCAATGTCGGTGGCCACCAGGGCACGCACTTCGCCGCTCTTGAAGCCGGCCAGGGCCTGCGTGCGGGCGGCCTGGCTCTTGTTGCCGTGCAGAGCCATGGCGCTGATGCCGTTCTTGGTCAGGAATTCGGCCACGTTGTTGGCGCCAAACTTGGTGCGAGTGAACACCAGCACCTGGCTCCAGTTGTGCTCCTGGATGATGTGGGCCAGCAGGGCCTTTTTCTTGCCGCGGCCCACGGGGTGGATCACCTGCGTGATGCGCTGCACCGTGGTGTTGCGCGGCGTGACCTGCACGCTTTGCGGGTTCTTCAGCAGGCTGTTGGCCAGATCGCGGATTTCATCGCTGAAGGTGGCCGAGAACAGCAGGCTCTGCTTGTCCTTGGGCACGGCGGCCAGCACCTTCTTCACGTCATGGATGAAGCCCATGTCCAGCATGCGGTCGGCTTCGTCGAGCACCAGCATCTGCACCTGGCCCAGGTCCAGCATACCTTGCTGCATCAGGTCCAGCAGGCGTCCGGGTGTGGCCACCAGGATGTCCACGCCCTTCTTGACCTTGGCGATTTGCGGGTTCATGCCCACGCCGCCAAACACCACGGTGCTGGAGAGTTGCAGGTACTTGCCGTAGGTCCGCACGGATTCTTCCACCTGGGCGGCGAGTTCGCGGGTGGGGGTCAGCACCAGGGCGCGGATGCCGGTGCCGCCAAATTTGTTCTGGGCGCCGGGGTTCAGGGAGAGGCGGTGCAGCATGGGCAGGGTGAAGGCTGCCGTCTTGCCGGTGCCGGTCTGGGCGCCGCCCAGCAGGTCATGGCCTTCCAGGACCAGCGGAATGGCCTGGGCCTGAATGGCGGTGGGGGTCTCGTAACCCTGCTCGCGCACGGCTTTCACAATGGCCGGGGCCAGGTTCAATTCTTCGAAGTTCATAGTGTGGCGCCCACCCAGGGCGCTAGGGATATCGGCCTGTCTGGGGGCTTGCGCCGCCAGTCAGTCAAAGGCAGATGGATGCAAAAGTGGGCAGAGATTGTCGGTCTTGCCCCCAGCAAGGTGCTGGAGTTGCGGGCAACTGACGCGCCGCAACAACCCATATTGTCGCACGACAGGCCCCAAACTGCAAAAAGCACCGGAATTGACGTCTTCGTGCAGCCTGCGGCTGGTAACAATATGTCAGGGGGCTGGTCAGCGTGGCAGGCAACGGGGAGAATGCAGCACGATGAAAAAGTTCATGTTGCGGCGTTTTGGTGTGGCCAACGAGCCCGGCACGTTCAAGCCGACCCTGCACGATTGCCTGGAGGCGGTTCTCCAGCAGAGCGACACCCTGGTGGACGACGTGCTGGCGGGCTTGCGCGCAACACTGCTGCCCACGCGCGGGAAAAGCCTGCGGGTGGAGCAGACCCCGGCGGCCAAAGCGGCCATTGAGCGGCTCGACGCCCATGCACAGGCCCTGAAGAAGAGCTTTGCCGCCGCCCTGCGCGCCGCGGTGTACGGGGGCGAGGCGTTCCGCAAGACGGAGCAGCCGCTGGTGCGCTTCGACGATTTCCAGTTTCTCGAAGAAGAGCAGATCGACGCCAACATCGAATTTGCACTGACGCAGCAGGAAATCCTGCTGGCGGTGGACGACGTGCTGCCGGCGCTCAATGCGCTGATCAGCAGCCTGCTGGGCTGGGTCACCGTGCAGCCCCACCTGAATCCGATCAAGCCGGAGTCCTTTGTGTATGCCCTGCGGGAAAGCCTGCAGGAGCATGTGGCCGATGACGCGGCCCGCGCCGCCCTGATGACGCCCGCAGCGGGCATGCTGGGCGTCAGCCTGCGCCAGCTCTACAAGGAAGTGTCCGAATGGCTGCGCACCCAGGGCGTGGAGCCGGTGGGCGGAGTGGGCAGCGGGGGCGCTGGTTTCGGCGTGCCGACCAAGCCGGCAGAAAACTCTGTGAGCCGCACCATGCTCACGCTGGACAAGTTGCGTCGCCTGCTCTCGGGCGAACTGGACGCCACACCGCTGGTGGCTGGCGTGAAGGACTTCATGCACACCGTGCCGGCCTCCTTTGTGGCGCTGGAAGACATGAAGCTGATGGAGCCCATGATCAAACGCCTGACCGCCCGCGCCAGCCAGGCGCCGGCGGCCAGCGACAAGGTGGTGCTGCTGGAACAGACCAAGAGCAAGAAGCTGGGGCGCGAGCTGGGGGAAGAGGTGGTGCGGCTGATGCTGGAGAACCTGCTGCAGGACCAGCGCCTGCTGCCACCGGTGCGCAAGGCGCTGAAGACGCTGGAGCCGGTGCTGATCAAGCTCTCGCAGTCGGACCCCCGGTTTTTCAGCGAACGCCAGCACCCGGCACGCCAGTTTCTGGACAAGCTCACCGGGCGCAGCCTGGCGTTTCCGTCGGAAAACGCGTCGGGTTATGCCCATTTCCAGAAAACGCTGGAGAACGCCGTCAACGTGCTGGCCTGGGGCGAGGGCGATGCAGCCGGTTTTGCGCGCGTCCTGCGCAAGCTCGAGGAGGGCTGGAGCCACGAGGAGCACGACCAGCGTCAGCGCGCCGAGGAAGCGGCCCGCGGGCTGCTGCGCGCCGAGCAGCGCAATTTGCTGGCCCAGCGGCTGGCGCAGGACTTCACCGAGCGCCTGCACAACAAGAGCGTGCCCGAGATCGTGGTCAATTTCCTGCGCGGCCCCTGGGCGCAGGTGGTGGCCCAGTCGCAGCTGCAGTGCGTGGACGGCACGGTGGACGCCGACGGCTACCTGGGCCTGGTGGACGACCTGATCTGGAGCGTGCAGCCGCGCCGGGCGCGGCGCAACCGCGCCCGCCTGATGCAGATGGTTCCGGGCATGCTGGTCAAGATGCGCCAGGGCCTGAGCCAGATTTCCTATCCGCCCGAGCGCATGGCGGTGTTCTTTGATGAGCTGATCACCTTCCACGAACAGGCGTTTGACAGCGCCCGTGCTGCGTCGGCTGCCGAGGGGGCCGCAGAGTCCGTGGCGGCGGAGGCGGACGCCGACGCGCAGGACAGCGTCGAACCCGGGTCGGATGACCTGTGGATGGCCGAAGACGAGGCCGTCGATTCGGGCTATCTGCACGGCACGCAAGAGCTGCTGCAGGACTACGCCGAGCCTGAGGAGCTGCCGGACGCGACAGGACAGGAGTCCTGGACGGTGCAAAGCCTGGGCACGGGTTCCTGGGTGGATCTCGCGCTGGCGGGCCAGTGGGTGCGCGCCCAGCTGACCTGGGCCAGCCCGCACCGCACCCTGTTCATGTTCACGTCTGCCGGCGGCATGTCGCATTCCATGTCCCGGCGCACCATGGAACGCCTGCGCGCCATGGGCCTGATCCGGCTGGTTTCCGACGGCCGGATCATGGAGCACGCCCTGGACGCGGTGGCCCTGGCGGCCCTGCGCAACGACCTGGAAAAAACGGGAGGGGGCGCGTAAATAGGGCCCGATCACCACCGTTTGGAGGTGCTGCAGTCGATAATGCTGCTTTTACGCTCCCAAAAAGTAACACCGTAATGGCCCAATACGTATTTTCCATGAACCACCTCGGCAAGATCGTGCCGCCGAAGAAGTTCATTCTCAAAGACATTTCCCTCAGCTTTTTTCCGGGCGCCAAGATTGGCGTGTTGGGCACCAACGGTTCCGGCAAGTCCACCCTGCTCAAGATCATGGCCGGCGTCGACAAGGAATTCGAGGGCGAGGCCCTGCCCATGCCGGGCCTGAATATCGGCTATCTGCCCCAGGAACCGCAGCTGGACCCCGAGCAGACCGTGCGTGAAGCCGTGGAAGCGGGCATGGGCGACGTGGTCAAGGCCAAGGCACGCCTGGAGGAAATCTACGCCGCCTACGCCGAGGAAGACGCCGATTTCGACGCGCTGGCCGAAGAGCAGGCCAAGATGGAAGCCATCATCGGCAGCGCCGGCACCGACTCCGAGCACCAGCTGGAAATCGCCGCAGACGCCTTGCGTCTGCCGCCGTGGGAGGCCAAGATCGGCCTGCTGTCCGGTGGTGAGAAACGCCGCGTGGCCTTGTGCCAGTTGCTGCTGTCCAAGCCCGACATGCTGTTGCTCGACGAACCCACCAACCACCTGGACGCCGAGTCCGTGGACTGGCTGGAGCAGTTCCTGCAGCGCTACCCCGGCACCGTGGTGGCCATCACCCACGACCGCTACTTCCTGGACAACGCCGCCGAGTGGATTCTGGAACTGGACCGCGGCTCCGGCATCCCCTACAAGGGCAACTACTCCGACTGGTTGATGCAGAAGCAGGCCCGTCTGGAAGCCGAGCAAAAGGGCGAGGAAGCACGCGCCAAGGCCCTGAAGAAAGAGCTGGAATGGTCGCGCCAGAACCCCAAGGCCCGCCAGGCCAAGAGCAAGGCCCGTCTGGCCCGCTTCGAGGAACTGAGCGATTACGAATACCAGAAGCGCAACGAAACCCAGGAAATCTTCATCCCCGTGGCCGAGCGCCTGGGGCATGAAGTCATCGAGTTCACCAACGTCACCAAGTCCTTTGGCGACCGCGTGCTGATCGACAACCTGAGCTTCAAGATTCCGGCCGGCGCCATCGTCGGCATCATCGGCCCCAACGGCGCCGGCAAGTCCACCCTGTTCAAGCTGATCGCCGGACGCGAGAAGCCCGATTCCGGCGAAGTCAAGATCGGCCAGACCGTGAAGATGGCCTTTGTCGACCAGAACCGCGACGACCTCTCCAACGACAAGACCGTGTGGGAAGACGTCTCCGGCGGCCTGGACATCCTCAACGTGGGCAAGTTCCAGATGGCCAGCCGCGCCTACTGCGGTCGTTTCAACTTCAACGGTGCCGATCAGCAGAAAAAGGTGGGCATGCTGTCCGGTGGTGAGCGCGGCCGTCTGCACCTGGCCAAGACCCTGATCGCCGGCGGCAACGTGCTGATGCTCGACGAACCCTCCAACGACCTGGACGTGGAAACCCTGCGCGCCCTGGAAGATGCCCTGCTGGAATTTGCGGGCTCCATCCTGGTCATCAGCCACGACCGCTGGTTCCTGGACCGTATTGCCACCCACATCCTGGCCTGCGAAGGCGACAGCCAGTGGACCTTCTTCGATGGCAACTACCAGGAGTACGAGGCCGACAAGAAGAAGCGCCTGGGCGAAGAGGGTGCCAAGCCCAAGCGCATGCGCTTCAAGGCGCTCAAGTAGCCACCCGCGGTCATCTTCCACACCATGCCCGCCTTCCCGCCTCCCGCTTCTGGTCCGAATCCGGCCTTGGTCCGGTCCGTCCTGGACGGGGCGGCCGCCGGCGGGTCGGCGTTGATGGGCAAGCTGGTTGCCGCGGCACGGACCACGCTGCGCTCCCGCGAGGTCGCCGCCCGCGACCTGCGCGAACGCGATGCGCTGGCGGCATCCGCCCAGTTGCTGCTGAGCCGGGAAGACGAGTTGCGCACCCTCTACGTACAGGCCTTGCGCACGGCGTTTGCCGACTCCGACCGGGGCCGGCAGGCCGAACCGGCCGCGGCCGGCACGGTGCAATTCGACCAGCTGGAGCTGATGGACGAGTGGCAGGTGCAGGAGAGCGTAACCGTGGCGCGTGCCCAGCAGGTCGCATCACTGGCCACCGATAGCAACCTGGCCGAACTCAACACCCTGGTTGCCAGTGCCCAGGGGCTCAAGACCGTGCGCCCCGAACGCAATCCCCTGCGCCCCGAGGTGTATGTCACCGCCCTGAAAGAAGTGCTGGGCCAGATGCCGGTCCCTGAGGCCACCCGGCTCAACTGGCTCGATTGCATGGGCGCGGCCCTGGGGCAGGAGCTGCGCAAGCTGTACGACGAGGTGTCTGCCCGCCTGCGGTTGGAAGGCGTGGTTGCCGCCGGGTATGCGGTGCTGCAAACCCCGAGCAGTGGTGCGGGCGGTGGTGGCGGTGGCGCGCAGGCGCCGTCGTTCACGGCCACAGACGTGGGGGCTGGTGCGCCAGCCACCGCGGCGGAGCCGACCCTGCAGCCGCTGGCCGGTGGTGCGGCGCCTCCTGCGCGCGCGCCGGCGGGCAACGGGGCCGTGCTGACGCTGGACCGGCTGCGCCGCCTGCTGGCTGGCGAACTGGACCAGCAGGCCGGCGGCGCTCGCGCCGTCGAGTCGTTCGCCCAGCGGTTCTCACGCGAGTTCGAGAGCGGCCCGGCCCACCGGGAAGCGCCGGAGACCGATTTCGATGCCACCATGCCGGCGGCACTGGAAGCCCTCCAGGAAATGAAACAGGTGGACCAGGTGGTCCAGCGTCTGGAACAGCGCCGCAGCGCGCCTGCCGCTGCCCGGGCCGCCCAGCAGGGTGCGCGCCCCCAGGCCAGTGGCGTGGCGCAGGCGCTGAGCCTGGAGGTGGTGGCTCTGATGGTGGACAACATCGCCCGGGATGCGCGGTTGCTGGCACCCATGCAGCGGCTGGTGCGCGAGCTGGAGCCCGCCCTGCTGCGCCTGGCGCTGGCGGACCCCCGCTTCTTTACCGACAAGCAGCACCCGGCGCGGGTGCTGCTGCAGGAGATGACCCACCGCAGCCTGGCCTATGCCTCGGAGCAGGCGCCCGGGTGCACCGAATTCATGCGCGCGTTGCAGCAGGCCGTGGCGCCGCTGGCGGGCGCCGAGATCGACAACGCCGAACCGTTTGAACAGGTCCTGGGCTCGTTGCGCAGCACCTGGGGCCGCCTGGCGCAGCGCGAGACACAGGCCCGCGACCGGGCGGTGGAAGTGTTGCAGCACGCCGAGCAGCGCAACGTGCTGGCCGAGAAGATCGGCCGTGAGATCGAGTCCCACGCCGACGCCTCGCGGGTGCCGCCGGTGGTGATCGACTTCCTGTGCGGCCCCTGGGCCCAGGTGGTGGCGCAGGCGCGCATGGCGGGTGCCGGTGGCGCCGCCGTGGCCAACAAATACCAGGCGCTGATTTCGGCCCTGCTGTGGAGCACCCACCCGGAGCTGACGCGCCAGAACACGGCCAAGCTGACCCGTCTGGTGCCGCTGCTGCTGGCCACGCTGCGCGAAGGGCTGGAGACCATCAGCTATCCCGTAACCAAGACCAGCGCGTTTCTGGAGGCCCTGATGGGCTTGCACCAGATGGCGTTCGAATCGGCGCGCAAGCCTGCCGGTGCGCCAGCGGCTGCGCCCGTGGTGGCGCCGGCACCGCTGCCCGCACGCGCGCATGGGGTGCAGGACGGCGACCCGTGGGTGGCGCCGGAGGAGGCGCGCACTTCCAATTTCATGGAGTTGCCGGACATGCCGCAGGCCTTGGCGGACGACGTTTCTGCCGCAGCCCCCTCGCTGGCTGCTGCCGAGGCCGATGCGCCAGAGCTGGCGCTGGGAACCTGGGTGGAGCTGCGCATCAACGGCCAGTGGATGCGCACGCAGCTCACCTGGACCAGCCCGCACGGCACGCTGTTCCTGTTCACCAGTGCCGTGGGGACGACCCAGTCCATGACGCGCCGCTCCCGCGACAAGCTGATGGCGGTGGGCAGCCTGCGCATCATCTCGGGCCAACCGGTGGTCGATGGCGCGCTAGACGCCGTGGCCCAGACGGCCATGCGCAACAGCATGGACATCACGCTGTAAATCAGATCGTTTTCGGGCTGCAACCCGCGCCGATACGGCGCAGACAGCTATGGTTTTGCTAGCGGGCGGGCGCCGCGGTTGACCAGCGTGATGCCTGCGCCCACCAGGGCCAGCGCCGCCAGCAGGGTGGGGGTCACCGCTTCGCCCAGCCACAAAGCGGCAAAGACCAGGGCAAAAACAGGGGTCAGAAAGGCAAAGACACTGACCTTGGTGGCCGGGTAGCGGCCCAGGATCCACATCCACACCAGGTAGCTGGCAAACGCCCCGACGGCGATCTGCAGCACCAGCGAGGTGGCGGCAAAGGCGCTGAAGCTGGCGTGCCAGGGCTCACCCAGGCCCCAGGAAATCAGCGGCAGCACGACCGCACTCAGGCCCACCTGGTAGAAGAGCAGTTTCTCCGCCGAGATGCGCGACAGGCTGCTGCTGCGAATCACCACCGTGGTCAGCCCCCAGAACATGCCGGCGGCCAGGCCCAGCAGGTCGCCCAGCCACTGCAGCGGCTGCCCGGCCACCGTCAGGCCTTCGCGCAGCGTGAGCGCCACGGCACCGAAGGCCAGCGCCAGCCCCAGCCACTGCGTGCGCGACAGGTGTTCCGTTTTCGCCACCCAGGGCACCAGCACCGCCACCCACAGCGGCGAGGTGTACAGGAACAGCGTCAGCCGCGAGGCCGAACCGTACTGCAGCCCGATGAACAGGCACACGAATTCCAGCGCAAACAGCGTTCCGGCTAGCAGGCCGGCGCCCAGCGTGCCGTCGCGTTCGAACAGCCGCACGCCGCGCCAGGCGCACCACAGCAGCAACAGCACGGTGGCGCCAGCCAGCCGCAGGGCCGACTGGAACACCGGTGCCACCTCGGCCAGCGTAGCCTTGACCAGCACCTGCTGAAAGCCCCAGAACACAAAGCAGGCTAGCAGCAGGCCGACGGCCAGCGGGTCCAGGTGGGCCTTGCGCGGGCTCACAGGGGGTGCTCGGCGTAGAACTTGCCGCCGTGGTAGAGCAGCGGCGAGGCGCCGGCGCGGTGGGCGCAGCGCTCCACCTCGCCGACAAAGATGACATGGTCGCCTTCCTCGTAGCGGCTGCGGTTGAAGCATTCAAACGTGGCCGCCGCCCCTTCCAGCAGCGGCGCGCCGCCGGTGCCGGGCGTGAAGCGCACGCCGGCAAAGCGGTCGATGCCCCGGTGGGAAAACTGCCGTGCCAGATCCTGTTGGTCGGCGCTCAGGATGTTGATGGCGTAGTGGGAGCCGGTGCTGAAGGCCGCCAGCGAACCGGCCGCGCGCGACAGGCTCCACAGCACCAGCGGCGGCGCCAGGGATACTGAGTTGAACGAGTTGGCGGTGAGGCCGATGAGGGTGCCATCACCCGAGCGGGCCGTGACAATCGTGACCCCGGTTGCAAACATGCCCAGGGCTTTGCGGAATTCGGGTTGGGAGAAGTTGGGGGGGAGGGCCCGCGGCGGGGTGGCTGACAAAGGCATGCGCGCAATTTACCTGAAATCGGCGCCGGCGCGGCGGCCCGCCGCCAACAACCCCGTACCTGCGTAGGGTAGCCCTACAATTGCGGCATGCGCCTGCCCTATCTCCTTGTCGGCCTGTTTGCTATGGTTAGCATAGCGTCTCACGCAATGCCGGAGCGGTATTGCCGCGATTTTTCTTCGAAAATGCCAAATCTGGGCCCGGCACTGTGCGAAGCCGCCCAGCTGCAGGACACCCAGGCCCGCTCGGTCATGGGGCGCACCATCTGGAGCCGCGATATCCGCCCCGGCGACCCACGCCTGCGCGTGCTGGTGCTGGGCGGCATCCATGGCGATGAAATGTCTTCCGGTTCCCTGGTGTTCCACTGGATTGCGCTGGCCCAGACACCGCCGGCCGACACGCCGCTGCCCATCCATTGGCGTTTCATTCCGGTGCTCAACCCGGACGGGCTGTTTTCCCGGCCCTCGCGGCGCGTCAACGCCCATGGTGTGGACCTGAACCGCAACTTCCCCACGCCCAACTGGGCGCGCGATGCCAAGGTGTATTGGGAAACCCGCACCCACCGCGACCCGCGCCGCTGGCCGGGCAGCAAGCCGCTGTCGGAGCCCGAGTCGCGTTTCCTGCTGGAGCAGATGGAGCGCTTCAAGCCCAACCTGATCGTCAGCGTCCACGCGCCGTACGGCGTGCTCGACTTTGACGGTCCGGCCTCGCCGCCCAGCCGCCTGGGGCGCCTGTACCTGGACCAGGTGGGCATCTACCCCGGCTCGCTGGGCAACTACGGGGGCATCCACAAGGGGGTGCCGGTGGTGACGATCGAGCTCACCAGCGCCTCGCGCACGCCGCAGGAAGCCGAGATTCGCCAGATGTGGCTGGACCTGCTGCGCTGGACGACCGACCGGCTGGGTCCGGGGCTGTCCACCGCCTCCCCGTAACGCGGCCCGCGCGCGGGCGCGGCGTCAGTGCCCCAGGATGTTGGCCAGGAAGTTCTGGCTGCGTTCGCTCTGCGGGTGGCTGAAGAATTCGTCCGGCGTGTTCTGCTCCACGATCTGCCCCTCGTCCATGAAGATCACACGGTCGGCGGCCGCCTTGGCGAACCCCATTTCGTGGGTAATGCAGACCATGGTCATGCCCTGGCTGGCCAGCTCCACCATCACGTCGAGCACCTCCTTGATCATTTCCGGGTCCAGCGCGGAGGTGGGCTCGTCAAACAGCATGATTTTCGGTGTCAGGCACAGGGCGCGGGCAATGGCCACGCGCTGCTGCTGGCCGCCGGAGAGTTGCAGCGGGTACTTGTGGGCCTGCTCGGCAATGCGCACGCGCTGGAGCTGCTCCATGGCTCTTTCCTCGGCCTCCTTGCGGGGCAGCTTGCCCACCCACATGGGCGACAGCGTGAGGTTCTCCAGCACCGTGAGGTGGGGAAAGAGGTTGAACTGCTGGAACACCATGCCCACTTTCTTGCGCACGTCGTCAATGACCTTGATGTCGTCGGTGAGCTCCACGCCGTCCACCAGCAGGCGGCCCTGCTGGTGCTCCTCCAGGCGGTTGATGCAGCGGATCAGCGTGGACTTGCCGGAGCCCGAGGGTCCGCAGATGACGATGCGTTCGCCCCGGGCCACCGAGAGGTCGATGTCGCGCAGCACATGGAAGGCGTTGCCGTACCACTTGTTGACCTTGTCGAAGAGGATGATGGGTTCAGTCATGCGCGGCGGTTGCCTTTGTTGAGCTGTTTTTCAATCCACAGGCTGTAGCGCGACATGGAAAAACAGAAGGTGAAGTAGATCAGGGCGATGAACAGGTAGCCCTCGATCTTGAAGGGGCGCCAGTTGGCGTCGGCGTTGAGCGCCAGGCCCATGGCGCCGGTGAGTTCGTACAGGCTCACGATGGTCACCAGCGAAGTGTCCTTGAAGGTGGAGATGAAGCCGTTCATGATGCCGGGCACCACCATGGCCAGCGCCTGCGGCAGCACGACCAGGCGCTGCGTCTGCCAGTACGACAGGCCCAGCGTGGCCGCCGCTTCCAGCTGGCCCTTGGGAATGGCCTGCAGGCCACCGCGGATGACCTCGGCCATGTAGGCTGCGGCAAACAGCGTGATGCCGAGCAGGACCCGGATCAGGACATCGATGTTGAAGCCCTGGGGCATCAGCAGCGGAAACATGAAAGACGCCATGAACAGAACCGAAATCAGCGGCACCCCGCGGATCAGTTCCACATAGATGCTGCAGAGGCTGCGGATGGCGGGCATGTCGGATCGGCGTCCCAGCGCCACCACGACGGCAATGGGAAAGGCCAGCGACATGGACAGCAGGGCCAGCACAATCGTCAGCGGCAGGCCGCCCCAGCGGTCGGTTTCCACCGGGGCAAGGCCCAGAACGCCCCCCCGCATCAGCACGAAGAAGATGCCGAGCATGGCGACCCACAGCGCCGCCAGCCAGGGCTTCCAGAAGGCCCGTATGCCACTGGCCACCACCAGACCGACCAGCAGCAGCGTGGCCACCAGTGGGCGCCACTGGTCTTCAAACGGGTAGCGCCCAAACAGGATGAGCCGGTATTTCTCGGCAATCACACCCCAGCAGGCGCCTGTGGCGGCGGCGTGGCAGGCCTCGTAATCGGGTCGCCAGTGGGCCTGGAACAGCGCCCACTGGACCAAGGGCGGCAGCACGTACAGCAGCAGGCCGGCGATCACGAGGGTGCCCAGTGTGGTTTTCCAGTCATTGAACAGGTTGATGCGGATCCACGCCAGCAGGCCCTCGCTTTTGAACGGGGCGGGCCGCGGCGCGATGGGTTGGTAGGTCGTGCCAGGCATAAGCAGTCTTCAGCGGTCCTGGATCGCTGCGCGGGCGTTGTACCAGTTCATCAGCAGGGAAGTGAACAGCGAGGTGCTGAGGTACACCAGCATGATGACCGCGATGCATTCCATCGCGCGGCCGGTCTGGTTGATGGTGGTGCTGGCAATCGACACCACATCCGGGTAGCCGATGGCCACGGCCAGGGAGGAGTTCTTGGTCAGGTTCAGGTACTGGTTCGTCACCGGTGGAATGATCACGCGCAGGGCCTGCGGCAGCGTGATCAGGCGCATGGTCTGGCCGCGGCTCAGCCCCAGGGCGCTGGCGGCCTCGATCTGCCCGGCCGCCACCGATTGGATGCCACCGCGCACCACCTCGGCCACAAACGCGGCGGTGTAGGTCGTCAGGCCCAGCAGCACCGCCAGAAACTCCGGTGTGAGGGCGCCGCCGTTCTCCACCGCAAACTCCCCCTGCAGGGGAACATTCCAGGCAGCGGGCGCGCCGCCCAAGACCCAGCCCAGCATGCCACCGGCGAGTACCAGCGCCAGTGGCACCCAGGCCATGCTCCGGGGCTGGCCGGTCTGCTCGAACGACCGGCGCGCGTAACGGCGGTAGATCCAGCCCATCACCCCGCCCGCCAGCAGCCCCCCGGCGGCCCAGACATGGCCGCTGGCCCACACGGGAATGGGAAAGTTCAGCCCCCCCTTGCTCAGGTACAGCGGCCCCCAGGCCAGCGGCTCGGAAGCAGAGGGCAGCACCTGGGTGAACATCAGGTACCACATCAGCAGCTGCAGCAGCACGGGGATGTTGCGGAAGAATTCCACATAGGTGATGCACAGGCCGCGCATCAGTGCATTGCGGGAGAAGCGGCCCACCCCCACCAGGGTGCCGATCACGGTGGTGAGCACGATGCCCAGTACTGCGATGCGCAGCGTGTTGACAAAGCCGACCAGGAAGGCCCGCCAGTAGGGCTCGCCCGAATCAAAGGGAAACAGGCTCTCGCCAATGTCGAAACCGGCGGCGCTGCTCAGAAAGTCAAAACCGGTGCGTATGCCCCGCGCATGCATGTTGGCGCTGGTGTTGTGCGCCAGAAACAGCAACACCGCCGCAATGGCGGCGAGGGCGATCCCCTGGTACATCAGCGCGCGAGACGCCTGGCTGCGCCAGGACCAGCGTTTGCGTTTGACCGGCATGCCCATGCCCCGTGGTGCGCGTCAGCGGATCGGAGGGGCGTACATGATGCCGCCCTTGTTCCACAGATTGTTCAGACCGCGCGGCAGTTGCAGGGCGGACTTGGAGCCCACGTTGCGTTCAAAGATTTCGCCGTAGTTGCCGGTGGCCTTGATGGTGCGCGCCATCCAGTCCCGGTCCAGGCCCAACAGTTTGCCGGTGTCTTCCGTGGTGCCGAGAATGCGGCCCACGACGGGGTCCTTGCTGGTGACCTTCACCTGGTCCACATTGGCCTGCGTGATGCCGTATTCCTCGGCTTCCATCAGGCCGTAGATCACCCATTTCACAATGGCAGACCATTCGTCGTCACCGCGGCGCACCAGGGGGCCCAGGGGTTCCTTGGAGATCAGCTCGGGCAGGATCAGGTGGTCGGACGGGTTCTTGGCCGACTTGTTGCGTACCGAGGCCAGGCCGGAGGCGTCGGTGGTGTACGCGATGCAGCGCCCCGAGAAGTACGCGCCCTCGGCGGCTTCGAGCTTGTCGAACACCACCGGCTTGATGGCCAGGCCGTTGGCCTTGGAGTAGTCGGTCAGGTTTTTCTCGGTGGTGGTGCCGCTTTGCACGCACACGGTCTGCCCCTTGAGCTGCTTGGCGCTCTTGATCTTGCTCTTGACGGGCACCATGAAACCCTGGCCGTCGTAGTAGGTGACGGCGGTCTGGTTCAGGCCCAGCGAGGCGTCGCGGGTCAGCGTGAAGGTGGTGTTGCGCGAGAGAATGTCCACCTCACCCGATTGCAGCGCCGTGAAGCGTGCCGCCGGCGGCAGGGGCACCCATTTCACCTTCTCCCCATCGCCCAGCACGGCGGCGGCCACGGCGCGGCACACGTCCACATCCAGCCCGGTCCACTTGCCCGTGGAGTCGGCGGCGCCAAAGCCCGCCAGACCGGTGTGCACGCCACAAATGACCTGCCCGCGCGCCTTGATGGCATCCAGGGTCTTGCCGGCGTGGGCCGGGGCCGCCAGCAGCAGGGCGCCCAGCATGGTGAGCGCCGCGGTTGCCAATCTGACCGGTTTCGTTGTCATCAAGGGTTCTCCTGTCAAAGTAAGAAGGGGATGGGAGCCGCATTCCCGGGCACCGCCCGATGCCTGAATGGTAGCCGCTGCGGGCGTCGCGTGGGTGACTGCGCGGGCAGTTTTCGGGGGGTGACCCGGATGCGGGCGGCGCCAATGCGCGCTAGGCTTGGTGCATTCCCATCTGCATCAGGAGTTCTCGTGCGCGCCCATTACAAGTTCTGGCCCAAGCGGCTGCCCCATGCCATCAATCTGCCGGCGACGTCCCTGTGGGACAACCTGGAGACCAGCGCCCGGCGCTACCCGGACAAGCCGGCACTGGTCTTCTTCGGGCAGGTGGTGAGCTATGCCGGGTTGCTGCAAAAGGCCGAGCGCCTGGCGGCCTGCCTGCACGGGCTGGGTGTGAAAAAGGGCGACCGGGTGGTGCTCAACATGCAGAACTGCCCGCAGCTGGTGATTGCCCACTTTGCCATCCTGCGCGCCAATGCCGTGGTGGTGCCGGTCAACCCCATGAACCGTGCCGAAGAGCTCAAGCACTACATCACCGACCCCGACGCCAAGGTCGCCATCACCACGGCCGACCTGGCGGCCGAGCTGGCCCGCGCCAGTGACGCGCTGGACGCCAAGGACCGCCTGAGCCACCTGGTCGTGACGCACTTCACCGATGCCTTTGACGCCACGGTGAGCGGCGACAACGCGCCTCCTGCCGCCTGGCGGGACTGGCTGCTGACCCAGCACGCCCTGCCGTCGCTGCAGGGCGGGCAGGTGCTGCGCTGGGACGACGCGCTGGGCGTGACCGATGCGCCGCCGGCGCTGGCGGTGGGCCCCGCCGACATGGCCTTGCTGCCCTACACCAGCGGCACCACCGGCCTGCCCAAGGGCTGCATGCACCCGCACTCCAGCGTCATGCACAACGCGGTCGCCGCCGGGCTGTGGGGCAACGGCTCGGCCGAGAACGTGGTGCTGTCCGTGGTGCCCATGTTCCACATCACCGGCATGGTCAGTGTCATGCACACCAGCATCCGCGGCGGCGCCACGCTCATCGTCATGCCGCGCTGGGACCGCGACCTGGCCGGGCGCCTGATTTCGCGCTGGAAGGTGACGCACTGGACCAACATTCCCACCATGGTCATCGACTTGCTGGGCAGCCCCAACTTCGCCAGTTTCGACCTCACCAGCCTGGTCTACATCGGTGGCGGCGGGGCGGCCATGCCCCAGGCCGTGGCCCAGCGCCTGCTGGAGCAGTACGACCTGCGCTACGTGGAAGGCTATGGCCTGACCGAGACCGCGGCCCCCTCGCACAGCAACCCGCCGGACGCGCCCAAGCAGCAGTGCCTGGGCATTCCCTTCATGAGCACCGACGCCCGTGTGGTGGACCCGGAAACCCTGCAGGAAATGGCCGTGGGCGAGCAGGGCGAAATCGTCATCCACGGCCCCGAGGTGTTCCAGGGCTACTGGAAGCGCCCGGACGCCACGGCCGCTGCCTTTGTCGAGATCGACGGCAAGCGCTTCTTCCGCTCCGGTGACCTGGGCCGGGTCGACGAAGACGGTTACTTCTTCATCACCGACCGCCTCAAGCGCATGATCAACGCCTCGGGCTTCAAGGTCTGGCCCGCCGAGGTGGAAGCGCTGATGTACCGCCACCCGGCCATTCAGGAGGCCTGCATCATCTCCACCCGGGACAGCTACCGCGGTGAATCGGTGAAGGCGGTGGTGGTCTTGCGGCCTTCGCACCAGGACCTGGTGACCGAGCAGGACATCATCGACTGGTGCCGCGACAATATGGCGGTATACAAGGTACCGCGCGTGGTGCAGTTCGCCAGCACCCTTCCCAAGAGTGGTACCGGCAAAGTCATGTGGCGCCACTTGCAGGAAGCAGAGGGTTGATGGCAGAAGACACACACCGTACCGAAGGAGACCCCGCACAAGCCGCCTGGCAGCAGCGGCTGTACCGCGTCATCTTTGAATCGGACACGCGGGCCGGCCGGCGGTTTGACCAGTGGCTGATCGGCATCATCCTGGCCAGCGTGCTGGTGGTGGTGATTGACAGCATGCAGGGCATTGCGCCGCCCCACCGTCTGGTGTTCGCGGCGCTGGAGTGGGTCTTCACCGCGGCCTTCACGCTGGAGTACGTGGCGCGCCTGGCCTGCGTGCGCCACCCGTGGCGCTATGCGTTGAGCTTCTTTGGCATCATCGACCTGCTGGCGCTGCTGCCCACCTACGTGGCCCTGCTGGTGCCGGAGGTGCATGCCCTGATCGATGTGCGGGTGCTGCGCCTGCTGCGGGTGTTCAGGGTGTTCAAGCTCACCGCCTACGTGGTGGAGTACCAGTCCCTGGGGCGCGCCCTGCAGGCGAGCCGGCGCAAGATCATGGTGTTCCTGTCGGCGGTGCTGATGATCGTGCTGGTCATGGGCACCCTGATGTACGTGGTGGAGGGGCCGGCCAACGGCTTCACCAGCATCCCCACCGCCGTCTACTGGGCCATCACCACCATGACCACCGTGGGCTTTGGCGACATCACGCCCAAGACCGACCTGGGGCGTCTCATTTCCTCGGCCATGATGCTGCTGGGCTGGGGCACGCTGGCGGTGCCCACCGGCATTGTCACCGCGGAGATGACCGCCCGGCATTTTTCTTCCCCTCACCCGGCGCGTACCTGCCCCGAGTGCCTGACCGAGGGCCACTTGCCCGAGGCCCGCTACTGCCTGCATTGCGGTGCCCGTCTGCCTTCCTTGCACCCCGTATCCGAGGAGCCTGTGCCATGACCGCTTCCCCCGTTCTGCCCGCCGGCGCTCCCGCCACCCTGGGCTTTTGCCCGCAGCGCACCCGCCACCTCACCCAGGTGCTGCAGGCCGAGGTGGACCGCGCCCGCCTGCCCGGCGCCGTGGCCCTGATTGCCCGGCGCGGCCAGGTGGTGTTGCATGAAGCCGTGGGCCGGCAAGACCCGGCCGCCGGCACGCCCATGGCGTTGGACGCCATCTTCCGCATCTACTCCATGACCAAGCCCATCGTCTCGGTGGCGGTGATGGTGCTCGTGGAACGCGGGCAACTGCTGCTCAGCGACCCGGTCGCCCAGTACCTGCCGGCCTTTGCCGATGTGCAGGTGGCCAGCCACATCACCGGCCACACGGTGCTGCGCCACCCCAAGGCCGCGCCCACGGTGCAGGACCTGCTGCGCCACACCGCCGGTCTCACCTACGAAATCCTGGGCAGCGAACCCATCCAGCGCCAGTACGCCCAGGCGCGCCTGGCCTCGCGCGACCGCAGCAACGCGGAGTTTGCCCAGGCGCTGGCTGGCATTCCGCTGATGTTCGAGCCCGGTACCGTGTGGGAATACAGCCGCGCCACCGATCTGCTGGGCGCGCTGGTGGAAGCCGTCAGCGGCCAGAGCCTGGGGGCTTTTCTGCAGGAGAACATCATGGGGCCGCTGGGCATGGTGGACACCAGCTTCGTGGTGCCGCCCGAAAAGCACCACCGCATTGCCGAAGCGTTCGAGAAAGACCCCGACGGTGGCATTCCCATGCGCCTGATCGACGTGCGCAAGCCTGTGGCCATGCAAGCTGGCGGCGCCGGCCTGGCCTCCACCAGCGCCGACTACGCCCGCTTCTTGCAATGCCTGTTGAACGGCGGCGCGCTGGACGGCCAGCGCATCCTCAGCCCCGCCACCGTGCGCACCATGACGGCCGACCATCTCGGGAGCATCGGCGTGCACCGCGCCGGCCGCTCGGGCGAACTGCTGCCGCCCGGTCACGGCTTCGGCCTGGGCTTTGCCGTGCGCCTGGAGGAGGGCGTAGCCAGCATGGCCGGCTCCAAGGGGCTGTACTACTGGGGCGGCATTGCCGGCACCACGTTCTTTGTGGACCCGGCCAAGGACTTCTTCGCCCTCATGATGATCCAGGCCCCCAACCAGCGCGACTACTACCGCCCGCTGTTTCGCAACCTGGTGTATGCCGCGTTGCTGGAGTAAACCCCGTGGGGCAGGGCAGCAGGCCCATTTTTTAAGCCGAATAGGTCTCCAGACCGCGTATAACCGGCGCAGACAGCTATTAAATACATAGCGTTTTGGGGGCGCGCCGCATTGGCTATCCTCGTAGCCTGCCTTACCCCCCACTCTGACATGTTCACTGGCGACCTCAAAAGCAAAATTGACCAGATATGGAACGCCTTCAGGTCTGGCGGCATCGCCAGACGCACTGTTCACCTCCGCCCAGGTGAATGAGCTGTTTGTGGTCTTGGACCACATCAAGGCCACCGCGCTGGCGGCTTGATGACCGTTTAAACCTCCAACCCGCGCACCGTGATGCGCCAAGCCTGTTTGGCTGCACCGACGCAGGCCAAGCTCCAGGTGAGCAGCGCGACGCCCAGAAACACCATCGGCAGCACACTGAGGAAATCAAAGCCCATTGCCAGGCGCATTTCCTGCGTGCACGCAGCGTACATGCCCAGCGGAAACACGGCCCCCCAGTACAAGGGGTCGTAGTGCAGGCCAAACTGCTTGGTGCCGTAGCGCCACACGGCCAGCACCAGCAGCATGGGAATCCACCAAGTGCCGGTGGCCCAGTAAAACACCGTGAACCCTTTCAGAAAGGGCAGCAGTGAGGCGATGAAAGGCGCGTCCGGCGTGTTGATAATGAGCAGCGAGCCCGCCAGCGTCGAGATCGCCATGGCGCCCATGTTGATCCAGTAGGGCGGCGAGAGGTCGCCCGGGCTGAACGGAAAGAAGGTGTAGCGGTAGAAGATGAGCGACATCATCCAGATGTAGAGCATGCCACCCCACAGCCACATCGAGAGCGCGAAGAAGTTCAGCTCCAGCCGCAGGGGTTGGTCAATGTGCGTGGCCAGCAGCGCGCTGAGAACCGCCACGGATTGCGTTGCCACGACCGCCAGCAGCCAGCCGCCGCTGATGCCGCGATCCAGTGTGGGCTTTTTTTCCTTGATGGTGAGCACCGTGAAGATGGTGTAGGTCAGAAGCAGCCACAACGCCAGGCCCCAGGCCCACAAGACCAGACCTGCAGTGGTCCAGTGCATCAGCAGCAGGCACTGGCTGCCCAGCACATTGGTGGCCGCCACAGCGGTGAAAAAGGCCGGGCCGCGCAGGTGGTCAAACAGGTCGTCAAAAAAACGTTTGCGAAAGAGCGTGAGGCGCGCCAGGTAGAGCCCCCACATCAGTACATAGAGCAGCATATTGAGCGTGAACAGCACCAAGGCCAGCGCGTGCAGGCCCAGCATGTTGCAGCCCATTGACACGATACCGGTCGCCATGACCATACCGAAGTTGGCCGGCGACATATCGGCCAGGGCCGTGCGCCAGGCCGGCGCTGTGGGCGAAATAGGCAGATGGGTCACGGCAGGAATCCAATCGGGCAAAGGATGAGCGTTGGGAATGTGCACCCGATGATAGGACTGTGCGTTATCCGTGAGGTGACTTGAGCAATTCTTTTTTTACACGCGCTCCGGCTGGCGCGCAAGGTGCTCTTGTTGACCACGCCCAGCAAGACCGGAGAGGCCAGGCTGTCGATCACGGGCAGACGTTCCCCGCGATGGTCCATGAAGCGTTGCAGCGTTTCCGCGAGCGTCATGTCCGATGTCAGTGGCGCAATGTCATTCGTTAGCAGATCAGGCGCTCAAAGAGTTGACGACTGGAACTCAGGCCGCCCCAGCGGTGAAGCACTGAGTGCCGCCAGTTGCACCATGAAGGCCAGGTGCTTCATGCGGACAAGGATAGCAACGCGCAATGCGCCAGGGCCTTCAACACGTTGCAAATGATCAAAGAAGCGCAAGGCCGCATGCTGACGAAACTGGTGGGCAAAGTCCATGAGACCACGCCGACGCCCATTCAGTAAAATCGATTGCCAGCACCCCAGGAATATGCATATACAGCTATCGAAAAGAGAGTGAAATGCAGAACGCAAGAAGACGCTGGATGGCACCATGAAAACCGTCGCCCGCTGGCTCGGGCGCTGGCTCAGCCGCTACCTGACGCGTCGGAGCACGGGCAGCGACGTCAACGCCACGTGGCCCATCGACCCGGACAAGCTTGCCGCCTGTTTGCGCCCCGGCGACGTGCTGCTGGTGGAGGGCAACACGCGCATCAGCATGGCCATCAAATACCTGACGCAATCGACCTGGTCGCACGCCGCGCTGTTTGTGGGTGCGCAGGCGGGACCGCATGGGCCGGACGGCCTGCCCTTGTGCCTGGTCGAGGCGGATATGGAACTCGGCGTACACGCCGTCGGCCTGGCGCATTTTCGGGGCCTGCATTGCCGGATATGCCGTCCGGTGGGTATGACGCCCGAAGAGGCGCAGCGCGTGTGCGACTTCGCCGTGCAGCGGCTGGGCGAGCAATACGATCTCAAGAATGTGTTGGATCTGGCGCGCTACCTGCTGCCTACGCCGCCGGTCCCGCCGCGTTGGCGCCGCCGCATGCTGGCGGTCGGCAGCGGCGACCCTACGCGCGCCATCTGCTCGACGCTGATCGCCCAGTGCTTCGAGTCGGTGCGCTACCCGATCCTGCCGTTGATCGAGACCGTACACCTGCAGGACCCGGAGCATGTAGACCATGTGCGCGAGATTTTGCATGTGCGCCACTACAGCCTGTACGTGCCGCGCGACTTCGACGTGTCACCGTATTTTCAGATCATCAAGCCGACGCTGGCGGCCGGATTCGACTACCACACCCTGGCGTGGGGGGAGCCGCAGAACCCCGTGCCAGATGCGCAGACGCAGCTCAGTTCTTCGCCACTTCCAGCACCAGCTTGCCGAAGTTCTCGCCGTTGAACAGCTTGAGTAGCGTTTCGGGGAAGGTTTGCAGGCCTTCCACCACGTCTTCCTTGCTCTTCATGCGGCCATCCTTGATGTAGCCGGCCATTTCGGCAATGGCCAGGGGGTAGCGGTCGGCGTAGTCGAACACCACGATGCCTTCCATGCGGGCGCGGTTGACCAGCAGGCTCAGGTAGTTCTTGGGACCCTGGATGGGCGTAGTGTTGTTGTACTGGCTGATGGCGCCGCAGATGATGATGCGGGCTCCCCGGGTGATCTTGGCCAGCACGTCGTCCAGGATTTCGCCGCCCACGTTGTCGAAGTAGATGTCCACGCCTTTGGGGCAGTGCTCCTTCAGGCCGGCGCGCACGGCACCGGGGCCGGCCTTGTAGTCGATGCAGGCATCAAAGCCCAGCTCCTTCACCACCCACTCGCACTTGGCCTGTCCGCCGGCAATGCCCACCACGCGGCAGCCCTTGATCTTGGCCATCTGGCCCACGGTCTGGCCCACGGCACCGGCGGCGCCGGACACCACCACGGTTTCGCCCGCCTTGGGCTGGCCCACGTCCATCAGGCCGAAGTAGCCGGTCATGCCGGGCATGCCTAGCACGTTCATCCACTGGGTGAGGCTGCCCAGTCGCAGGTCGATCTTGGCCAGGCCGTTGCGCTTCATCTCGTCGGCGGCGATGGTGATGTATTCCTGCACGCCAAAGGTGGCGCTGACATAGTCACCCACGGCATAGGCGGGGTTCTTCGACGCGATAACCTGGCCCACGCCGCCGGCGCGCATGACTTCGCCAATGCCCACCGGGGGGATGTAGCTCTTGCCTTCGTTCATCCAGCCGCGCATGGCGGGGTCCAGCGAGAGGGCCAGGGTCTTGAGGGTGACGCCACCCTCCTGCGGTTCGGCCACGGCTTCGGTGGTGTGGCTCCAGTCCGTGGGTTTTGGCATGCCGACGGGGCGGGCCGCGAGGCGGATCTGGTGGTTGACGAGGGTGCTGAGTGCGGACATGGGCGCTTCCATTTCTGAAAATTCCCGAAGGGGGTTCGGGTTGGATGGGGCATGGTAGCCGTGTGCGCCAGGGCCATGCGTTGCCAAGGTGACAAACCCGTGCACCCTGCAGGGCTGGAGGGCAAATATGTCACGCCGTGGGGTTATGCTTCTCTCCATGACGACCGAGTTTTTTGCTCCACCCTGTGTCGCACCGGCCGATGTGGTGCCGGTGCTGCGCCGGCAGGGGTATGCCGTGCTGGACGCGCAGTCGGTCGCACAGCTGGCCCACGTGGCGCTGGACGACCTGAACACGCTGCTGCCGGGCTGGGACGACCTGCCTCCGGACAACTACCTCAAAGACGGTGGCCGCTACCGCCGGCGCCGCCACGGCAGCTTCGTGCTGCAGGGCGGCCAGGTGGTGCCGGTGGCGCATCGGGCCCATTGGCAGCCGTTGCAATACAACGCCCTGCACGGCGGCATGCAGCGCTGGTTTGAGCCGCTGGCTCCGGCCACGGTGGCGCACGCCGCCTGGTCCCGCTTGCTGCTGATGCTGGGGGCGCTGTGCTCGCAGCTCAAGGGAGCGCAGACCTGGTATGGGGAGGCGCACCAGTTCCGCATTGACACCACCGACGGCATTGGCCGCCCCACGCCGGAAGGCGCCCACCGTGACGGGGTAGACTTAGTGGCTGTATTCCTGGTCAGTCGCCAGGGTGTCAAAGGTGGAGAAACCCGGGTATTCGAGGCGGCAGGCCCCAACGGGCAGCGGTTCACCCTGAGTGAACCCTGGTCGGTGCTGCTGCTCGACGATGCGCGGGTGATCCATGAGTCCACACCCATTCAGCCCCTGGGCACGGCGGGGCATCGCGATACGCTGGTGGTAACCCTGCGCGCGGGTGGTTTCCAGGACGACAACACAAACTAAGATACCCACAGAACCGGTCAACCGGTCACGAGGAGAGACATGTCTTGTTCACCTGCCGAGCTCAAGAGAAAAAGCGATGGATTCCTGGCGCAGTGGCAATCCTGCAAAGGCCATCCGGTATTTGACAGTTTCGTGGAGTTTGCGGTTGCCGTTTCCAGTTTCACGGCGTTCCTGGAGTCCAAGGGCCTGTCGGGCCTGCACCAGAGCGCCCGCGCGCTGGAGCAAAACGTGCTGGCCTTGTTCGACAGCTGGAGCGGGGACCGCATACCCGACGCGATGCTGGAGGAGCTCGATGGCCAGATTGGTGAAATCGGCGCCCGCATTGCCACCTTCCTGGGGGACAACGCCGCCGCGGCACCCGAGCGGCGCCAGCACCAGGACGGCAGCGCCGCGACCGACCTGCTGGCAACCAAGAACATCTGGCTGCTGACAGCCACCCCCGACAGCTGGCAGGATCTGGTCACGCAGGCGGGCTATTTCAACATCCAGGTCGCGCTGCACAGCCCGCACGCCGCCCCGGAAGTGACCCAGGAGCCGGTCATGGTACTGGTGGATGCCCTGGGCCTGGAGCCCGCGGCCTTCATCGAACGGGTGCAGGCCCTGCGTGGCCGGTTTTCGGTCAGCAGCATCATGGGGCTCAACCTGACGGCCGACTTCGACGCCATCAAGCTGGCCCTGCGGGCCGGTTGCAATTTCTGCTTCCCGGTGGGCACGGCGCAGGCCGTCATCATGAACCGCATGGTCAAGCTCTGCGTCACGGAGGTGGAGTCGCCCTACCGGGTGCTGGTAGTGGAAGATTCCAAGACCGCCAGCACGCTGATCCAGCGCACGCTGGGCGAGTGCGGCATCGAGTCCAAGGCCATCGCCCGGCCGCAGGAGGTGCTGACCAGCCTGGTCCGGTTCCAGCCGGATCTGGTGCTGATGGACATGTACATGCCCGGTTGCACCGGGGTGGAGGTGACCCGGGTCATCCGCCAGCACGAGGAGTTTCTCTCGACGCCGGTGGTCTATCTGTCGGCCGACACCAGCGTGGCCCTGCAGGTGGAGGCCCTGCGCCTGGGCGGCGACCACTTCCTGACCAAGCCGTTCAACCCGGTGATCCTGAATGCGGTGGTCCAGAGCAAGATCGAGCGCTACCGCATTCTGCGCCGTTCCATGTACCTGGACAGCCTCACGGGCCTGCTCAACCACACCACGTCCAAGCAGCGCCTGGATGCGGCCGTGAGCATGGCCCTGGCCGAGGGCACGCCGCTGAGCGTGGCCATGATCGACATCGACCACTTCAAGAAGGTCAACGACACCTTTGGCCACCCCCTGGGCGACCAGGTGATCCGCAGCCTGGCCTGGTTGCTCAAGCAGCGCCTGCGCAGGACCGACGCGGTGGGACGCTACGGGGGTGAGGAGTTCCTGGTAGTCCTGCCCGATTCGGACGCGCAGCGGGCGCAGCAGGTGCTGGACCGCATACGGGTCGACTTTTCCCATTTCCGCCATCCGGTGCAGGACACCTGGTTTTCCTGCACCTTCTCGTGCGGCATTGCCGAACTGGTGCCCGGACTGGGCGCTCCGGCGCTGCTCAAGCAGGCCGACGAGGCCCTCTACCAGGCCAAGCGGGCCGGGCGCAACCAGATTCAGATCGTGGAGATGGTGGCTGGCTAGGGCGTGCGCGCCTAGACGGCCATGTAGCGCCCCGGGCGGTGGTTGATGGCCAGTGTCAGGTTCAGCACGACGGCGCCCAGCACCGACAACCCCACGCGCTGCCAGTCGGCCACGAAGAGCGCGCCCAGCACGATCAGGCTGTCGAGCAGCATCTGGATCTTGCCGGCGCGCCAGCCCAGCTGCTCCTGCAGGTACAGCACCAGCACGTTGAGGCCGCCCAGGCTGGCCTTGTGCCGAAACAGGATCAGCATGCCGGTGCCCATCAGCAAGCCCCCCAGCACCACGGCCAGCGGTGCCGACAGGTACTCAAAGCGCAGGCCCAGTGGCAGGAAGTGCACAAACAGCGACAGCAAGGCCACGGCGGCAAAGGTCTTGACCGTGAAGACCGGGCCCATGCGCCGCCAGGCAAACACGTAGAACGGCAGGTTGATGAGGAAGAACGCCGGGCCAAAACCGACGCCACTGGCGTAATGGGCCAGGAACGCCAGTCCGGCCGTGCCGCCGGTCAGCAGGCCGGCGTGGCCGTACATGGCCACGCCCAGGGCGACAAACAGGGTGCCCGTGATCAGCGCCTGCACGTCCTCGTGCGGGCGGTGGCGGTGGACGGGCATATCGGTGGGCATGCCGGGGCTCAGGCGGCTACTTCGGCTGCTTCGCTGTCGGAGCAGGTGACGCCGCCGCAGCCCTGGATTTCTTCGCGGGGCAGGGATTCGGGGGCGTGCACGATGCCGGTGAGCGGGTCGTAGCCCACGCGGCGCATGTGCAGGGCCAGGGCGGCATCCATGGCCTGGGCGTGCTGCGGGAACCAGACAGCCAGCTCGCGGGCCATTTGCCGCACCATGGCGCGGTCCGCCTTGGCCGCGCCGTCCTGCATGATCTGCAGCACGACATGGTGCTGCGTGCTGTGGCAGTTGCTGGAGGCAAAACGGGTGTCGGCCATCCAGCGGTCCTCGCGGCCGAAGTGGTCGTCGGTGTGGTCGACCAGCTGTTGCCAGGCGGGCAGCAGGTCTGCGTCGGAGGCCGCTTCCACCACGGCCAGCAGTTCGACGAACTCCTGGTGGGTGGTGTCCATCATGGGCAAATCGAGCGACAGGGCATCCGACCATTCAAGTGCGGGCATGGAAAGTTCTCCTGGAGGGTGCTGGAAAGGGTCCCGAGCTTACGGGGCGCGTTGCCAGCGGCGGTTGATGAAGGTCAGAAAATCCGGTAATGGATGGCGCCGCCCTGTTGCCAGGGTCTCTGCGGATGTCATAGCGCGTGCGTGACCAGCTTGAAGTCGGCGTCCTCGGCATACGACTTGACGGTGAAGCCCAGGCTCCGCATGAGCTTGAGCATGCCGGGGTTGTTGGCCAGCACCAGGCCTTCAATGTCGGACAGGCCCTTTTCGCGCGCCACGTCCATGATGCTCTGCATCAGACGTGAGCCCAGGCCCTTGCCGTTGAAGTCATCGGCCACCACCAGGGCGAACTCGCAGCTCGACTGGTCGGGGTTGGTGATGTAGCGCGAGACGCCCACGATGCGTTCGGACTCGACGATGTCGCCATCCGGTCCGGCCATGCGTTCCTTGAACACGGCGACCAGCGCCATTTCGCGGTCGTAGTCGATCAGCGTGAACCGTGCCAGCATGGACGGCGGCAGTTCGGCCAGGGACGACACGAAGCGGAAGTAGCGGCTCTCGGGCGACAGGCTCTGCACCAGGGCCTGCAGCATCTGGGCGTCGTCGGGGTGGATGGGACGCACCAGGTACTCCCCGCCGCCGCGCAGCGGCCAGACCTGCTCGAAGCGTGCCGGGTAGGGCAGGATGGCCAGGTGGTTGTAGTTGTTGGAGCGTCCGCTGGCGGCCTGTGGCGCGTGGTCGATGACGATGCGGGCATCCACCGCCACCACGCCCGACTCGTCGACGATCAGGGGGTTGATGTCCATCTCGCGCAGCTGGGGCAGCTCGCACACCATTTCCGAGACGCGCAGCAGCACCTGCTCCAGCGCATCCATGTTGACCGCGCTGCTGCCGCGCCACTCGCCCAGCGTTTCGGCCACGCGGGAGCGTTCGATCAGGCGGCGGGCCAGAAACTGGTTGAGTGGCGGCAGCTCCATGGCCCGGTCGTTGATCAGCTCGATCATGGTGCCACCGGCGCCGAAGGTGATCACCGGACCAAACGGATCGTCGGTGACCAGGCCGACGCAGACCTCGCGGCCGCGGCGCGCGCGTGCCATCTTCTGCACCGTCACGCCATTGATGCGGGCATGGGGCTGCAGGCGGGCCACCGCCTGCATCATGTCGTTGTAGCTGTCGCGCACGCTGGTGGCGTTGGCAATGTTGAGCGCCACGCCCAGCACGTCGGACTTGTGGCTGATGTCGGGCGAGTCGATCTTGAGCGCCACCGGAAAGCCCAGCTGCGTGGCGATCATCATCGCCTCGTTGGCGCTGCGCGCCAGGATGGTCTGGGTCACGGGAATGTGGAAGGCCGACAGCAGGGTCTTGGACTCCATCTCGGTCAGTACCTTGCGGCGCTCGGCCAGCACCCCCTCGATCACCAGCCGTGCGCCTTCGATGTCGGGTTGGGCCAGGGTGGACAGCGGTGGCGGCGTCTGTTGCAGCAACTGCTGGGCCTGGTAGAACGAGGCGATGTTGCCAAAGGCGCCCACGGCGGCCTCGGGCGTGCGGAAACTGGGAATGGAGGCTTCCAGCAGGATGCCGCGGGCCGGTACCACCGAGGCGTCGCCCATCCAGCACGACAGCAGGGGCTTGCCCATGGTGCGCTTCACGTCGGCCACCGCGCGCGCCACGGCCGAGGCGTCGCCGCCGGCCTTGGGCGAGTAGATGGCCAGCACGCCGTCGATCTGGCGGTCGTGGTCGGCTGCGGTAATGGCGGCGTGGTAATGCTCGGGCCCGGCGTCTTCCGACAGGTCGATCAGGTCCGACAGCGACGCTAGCGCGGGCAGCTGCGGCTTGAGGGCGCGGACCGTTTCCGGCGACAGCTTGCCCAGTTGCAGCAGGATTTCATTGACCCAGTCGGCCGCCAGCACGCCCGGCCCGCCGCCGTTGGTGACGATGGCCAGTCGCTTGCCCACCGGCCGGTAGCGCGAGGCCAGGCATTTGGAGGCCGAGAACAGCGCCACGAAGGAGCGCACCCGCACCGCGCCGGCGCGGCGCAGGGCGGCGTCAAACACGTCGTCGCTGCCGACGATGGCGCCGCTGTGGGTCTGCGCGGCTTCGTTGCCGGCGGGCTTGCGGCCGGCCTTGAGCACCACCACCGGCTTGGCGTTGGCCGCCGTGCGCAGCGCGCTCATGAAGCGGCGCGCGTCGGCAATGCCTTCCATGTAGACGACGATGCTGTGGGTGTGGGCATCGTTGGCCAGGAAGTCCAGCACGTCGGCAATGTCCACCCCCGTGTGCGGGCCCAGGGACACCACCGACGAGAACCCTACCGCGTTGTTGCTGGCCCAGTCGAGCATGGAGGACGTCAGCGCCCCCGACTGCGACACCAGCGCCAGCGAACCCGTGCGGGCCAGGGGCCCGGCTGCGCTGGCATTGAGCTGCAGCAGCGGGCGCTGCAGGCCCAGGCTGTTGGGGCCCAGCAGGTGCACCCCTTCGCGGCGGGCAATTTTCTTGAATCTCTCGGCGTCGTCGCTGCTGATGCCGCTGGAGATCACCAGCGCCGAGCGACAGGCCATGCGCCCGGCGATTTCCAGCGCGGCGGCGATGTCCTGCGGGGGCAGGGCGATGATGGCGAGGTCGGCCCGGGTCTGTGCGAGGTCGGCCAGCGTGCCGCTGGTATGGATGTCCACAAACACCAGGTTCCCGTGGAAGCGCTGGGCCCGCAATGCCTCATGCAGTGCCCGGGCCTGCGAGGTCTGCGTGGCCGCATCGTCGGCCTGACCCGCGAAAACCACAATGGATTCGGGGGCAAAAAGGGGGGTGAGGTAGTGTTTGTCCATGGAATGTTTCCGTCAGCGCCAGCCAGAACCCTAACATGGGCAAGGCCGCCGCCGGCGGCGACGGTCGGGACCTAGGGTTTACCCTTAACTATACGGGCTCACCTGATAAGATTCCAGCGTTTGGCGCGATTTCGCGCGCCGGTGTTTCTTCTTTCCCACTTTCGAGTTCCTATGTCCACTGCCGATCGCATACGTAACCCCCTCCTGCAATCCCGCATCATGTCGGCCGACGCAGCGGCCGCGCTGATTCCGGCCGGTGCCAACGTCGGCATGAGCGGCTTTACCGGTGCGGGCTATCCCAAGGCGGTGCCCCATGCGCTGGCCAAGCGCATCGAGCGCCTCAGTGCCCAGGGCGAGCAGTTCCGCATCGGCCTGTGGACCGGTGCGTCCACCGCGCCCGAACTCGACGGCGTGCTGGCCGGCGTGGACGGCATTGCCATGCGCCTGCCCTACCAGTCGGACCCCACGGTGCGCAAGCAGATCAACGCCGGGCGGATGCAGTACACCGACATCCATCTCTCGCACGTGGCCCAGCTGGCCTGGTTCGGCTTCCTGGGGCATCTGGATGTGGCGGTGGTCGAAGTTGCGGGCATCCTGCCCGACGGGCGGCTGATTCCCTCTTCGTCCGTGGGCAACAACAAGACCTGGCTGGACCAAGCGGACAAGATCATCCTGGAAGTCAACACCATGCAGAACCCCGGTCTGGAGGGCATGCACGACATCTACTACGGCACGCGCCTGCCACCCGACCGCCAGCCCATTCCGCTGGTGCGCCCGGGCGACCGCATCGGCGAGCCTTATCTGCACTGCGATCTGAGCAAGGTGGTGGCCGTGGTGGAAACCAACCAGCACGACCGCAACTCGGCCTTCGCCGCGCCGGACGAGATCTCGCAGCGCATTGCCGGCCACATCATCGAATTCCTGCAGCACGAGGTCAAACGCGGCCGCCTGCCGGCCAATCTGCTGCCGCTGCAGTCGGGTGTGGGCAACATTGCCAACGCCGTGCTGGCGGGCCTCAACGAGAGCCCGTTCGAGAACATGACGGCGTACACGGAAGTGCTGCAGGATGGCATGCTGGACATGCTGCGCTCGGGCAAGCTCACCATGGCCTCGGCCACCGCACTGTCGCTCAGCCCCAAGGCCCTGGCCGACTTCAACGCCAACATCGACTTCTACCGCGAGCGCATCGTGCTGCGGCCGCAGGAAATCAGCAACCACCCCGAGGTCGTGCGCCGCCTGGGCATCATTGCCATGAACGCCATGATCGAGGCCGACCTCTACGGCAATGTGAACTCCACCCACATCATGGGCTCGGGCATCATGAACGGCATTGGCGGCTCGGGCGACTTTGCGCGCAACGCCTACCTGTCGTTCTTCGTGACGCCTTCGGTGGCCAAGAATGGCGCCATTTCCTGCATCGTGCCCATGGTCTCGCACGTGGACCACACCGAGCACGATGTGGAAGTGATCGTGACCGAGCAGGGGCTGGCCGACTTGCGCGGCCTGTCGCCCACGCAGCGGGCCCGGCTGGTCATTGAGAAATGCGCCCACCCGGACTACCGCCCGGCCCTACAGGACTACTTTGAACGCGCCCAGCGCGCCGCGCCCGGCCAGCACACGCCCCACATCCTGAATGAGGCGCTGTCCTGGCACGCGCGCTGCGTCGAGACCGGGCACATGCTGCCCGGTGGCCCGGGCGCCGCGGCTTAAAGCCGCTCGAAGATGGCGGCAATACCCTGGCCGCCGCCAATGCACATGGTCACCAGGGCGTAGCGGCCCTGGATGCGCTGCAGCTCGTAAATGGCCTTCACGGTGATCAGCGCGCCGGTGGCGCCAATGGGGTGGCCCAGCGAAATGCCCGAACCGTTGGGGTTGACCTTGGCCGGGTCCAGACCCAGGTCGCGGCTCACGGCGCAGGCCTGGGCGGCAAAGGCTTCGTTGGCCTCGATCACGTCCAGGTCGTTCACCGTCAGGCCGGCCTTCTTCAGGGCCAGCTGCGTGGCCGGCACCGGGCCGATGCCCATGTACTTGGGGTCGACGCCGGCGTGGGCGTAGGACACCAGGCGGGCCAGCGGCTTTGCGCCGCGGGCCTTGGCAGCGCCGGCTTCCATCAGCACCACGGCGGCGGCCGCGTCATTGATGCCCGAGGCGTTGCCGGCGGTCACCGTGCCGTTTTCCTTCAGGAATGCGGGCTTGAGCTTGGCCATGTCGGCCAGGCTGCAGTTGGAGCGGAAGTGCTCGTCCACCGCGTAGGCCACGTCGCCCTTCTTGCTCTTGAGCATGACGGGCAGGATCTGGTCCTTGAAGTAGCCCGCCTCGGTGGCGCGCTGGGCGCGGTTGTGGCTTTCCACGGCCAGGGCGTCCTGGTCTTCGCGGCTGATGCCCCACTTGGCGGCGATGTTCTCGGCCGTCACGCCCATGTGGATGGTGTGGAAGGGATCGTGCAGCGCGCCGATCATCATGTCCACCATCTTGGTGTCACCCATACGGGCGCCCCAGCGCATGTTCAGGCTGGCAAAGGGCGCGCGGCTCATGTTTTCGGCGCCGCCGCCGATGGCGATGTCGGTGTCGCCCAGCAGGATGCTCTGGCTGGCCGAGACGATGGCCTGCAGGCCCGAACCGCACAGGCGGTTCACGTTGAAGGCGGGTGTGCCTTCGGCGCAGCCCCCGTTGATGGCGGCCACGCGGGACAGGTACATGTCCTTGGGCTCGGTGTTGACGACATGGCCGAACACCACGTGGCCGACGTCCTTGCCGTCCACATTGGCGCGCTTGAGCGACTCGCGCACCACCTGCGCGGCCAGCTCGGTGGGGGGAATGTCTTTCAGGCTGCCACCAAAGGTACCAATGGCGGTGCGCACACCGCTGACAACGACGACTTCACGGGACATGGGAGAACTCCTTAAAAATTTGCCTGCATCTTACACAAGCTGACATGCTATTAAAACAATAGCTACATGCGCAGTATTTACGGTGGTTTGAAGGCGAAAAGATGCTAAATTTTCGCCCCTTCGACCAGAAAGCGCACCCGGCGCACGCCGTTCCACTCGTCGGCGTCCAGGCGGAAGGCCAGCGTGACCCTGGCCGGCAGCGGCTCGGTGTGACCAAACCAGATGCCGTCCACCGGCTGGCCCTGGTGCTTGAGCTTGAGGGCCAGGTGTTTTTCGCCCACCAGCCGTTGCGAGATCACTTCGACCTCTTCGCTGAAAGTGGGCGCCGCAAAGCCCTGGCCCCAGACCTCCTTGTGCAGGGTGTCCACCAGTTCCACGCGGCGGTACTCGGGCGCCAGCGGGCCGTCGGTGTCCAGGCGGCGGGTCAGCGTGGCGGCGTCCAACCACTCCTGGGCGACCGCGATGAGCCCTTGCTCAAAGGCGTCCAGCCCGTCCTCGGTGATGGTGCAGCCGGCTGCCATGGCGTGCCCGCCAAAGCGCAGCAGCACGCCGGGGTTGCGCTTGGCCACCAGGTCCAGCGCATCGCGCAGGTGAAAGCCGGGGATGGAGCGGCCCGAGCCCTTGAGCTCGTGCTCCTTGCCCGGTGCAGCACTGGCGGCGAAGACGAAGCTGGGGCGGTGCAGCTTGTCCTTGATGCGGCTGGCCACGATGCCGACCACGCCTTCGTGGAAGTCCGGGTCGAACACGCAGATGGCCGGCGGCGGTTCGTCGCCTTCCTCGAACAGCCCTTCGGCAATCATCATGGCCTGCTCGCGCATGTCGCCCTCGATTTCGCGGCGCTCGCGGTTGATGCCGTCCAGCGTTTTGGCCAGTTCGTCGGCGCGGGCCGGGTCGTCGGTGAGCAGGCATTCAATGCCCAGCGTCATGTCCGACAGGCGCCCGGCGGCGTTGATGCGCGGCCCCAGGGCAAAGCCGAAGTCGAAGGTGGTGGCAATGCCGGCGTTGCGCCCGGCCGCCGCAAACAGGCTGGCCAGGCCCGCAGGCATGGCGCCGGCGCGCACCCGCTTGAGCCCCTGGGCGACGAGGCGGCGGTTGTTGGCGTCCAGCCGCACGACGTCGGCCACGGTGCCCAGCGCCACCAGCGGCAGCAAGGTGTCGAGCTTGGGCTGGTTCTGCGCCGTGAACACACCGCGGTTGCGCAGCTCGCTGCGCAGCGCCAGCAGCACGTAGAACATCACACCGACACCGGCAATGGACTTGCTTTCAAACGGGCAGCCGGGCTGGTTGGGGTTGACGATCACATCCGCGTTCGGCAGTTCGGGCGCGGGCAGATGGTGGTCGGTCACCAGCACCTGTAAGCCCAGTTCCCGTGCGGTGGCCACGCCCTCGACGCTGGCAATGCCGTTGTCCACGGTGATCAGTACGTCGGCGCCTGCGTCTTTCACGCGCCGGGCAATGGGAGGGGTCAGGCCATAGCCGTCGACGATGCGATCCGGCACGATGTAGCTCACATGCCGTGCGCCCAGCAGGCGCAGCCCGCGCAGGGCCACGGCGCAGGCGGTGGCGCCATCGCAGTCGTAGTCGGCTACGACGCACAGGTGCTTGCCTGCGTCCATGGCGTCGGCCAGCAGGGTGGCGGCCTCGGGCAGGCCCCGCATGGTGCTGGGGGGCAGCAGCTTGGCCAGGGCGTCGTCCAGTTCTTCGGTGCCGGTGACGCCGCGTGCGGCGTACAGGCGCGCCAGCAGCGGGTGGATGCCGGCCTGCTCCAGTGCCCAGACGGAGCGCGGCGGAATGTCGCGGGGAACAATGTTCATAGGGTCTTCAACCAGGTGGTGGCCTGCGGTGCAGCCAGGCGCCGACGCAGGCGCTCCCACAGCGCGGGGGCCTGCCATTGCAGGGTCTGCGCCTGCTGCTCGCCGCACAGGGTGAGCTGCACCTTCTGGCCGGCCTGCAGGTGCTCCAGCAGTTCGGCCAGGGTGGTGCGGTCGAGTTCCTGCCAGGCCTGGGCCCAGGCGGGGGCGTCGTCCTGCAGCGCGGCGCTGCGCAGGGTGTGCAGCACGGTGCTGGGGCCGGCCGCGGTGTCGGCCGGAGCCCACGTGCCGGTGCCGCTGGCCCAGAAGGAATTCACCGTGGGCTGGCCGCGCGCGGCACGCGCGTCGTTGACGGCGTGGGTGTACAGCAGCATCTGCATTTCGTTCTGCAGCCGCCGCAGGGCCTTGGCCTGCTCCTGGCGGGGTATCCAGGCATCGACCGGCTGCCCGGACACGCGGTCCAGCGAGGCGGTGGGCAGGGCCCGGAAGACCTCGCCCTGCGCCAGCCAGCGGGTGTGCGTGTGCGCCAGCGCCTGAGGAAACAGGGTGATGCCGTCCTCGGCAAAGTAGGGCTGCATGGCCGCGTGCAGGGCCTGGGCTTCGTCCGGCGTGAGCGCCAGCTGCTGCGGGTCTGCCATTTCCACATGGTGGGTGTGCACCTGCCACTGGCAGGGTGTGATCCAGGCCCAGCCTTCGCCGCCGTGCGCGGCGGTGAGGCCCAGCTGGGCGGCATCCTGCGCGGCCCAGGGCAGCAGGCCATCGGGGGCGTCCCCCAGGCCCAGGTGGAGGGCCTGCACGCGCTCGTGCAGGGGTGTGAGCTGGTCGGCCTGGCCGGGGTGTGCGGCGCCGGGGCTGAGCTGGCGCAGCAGGCGCGTCAGGTGGGGCAGCTGCAGCCCGTCCAGAGCCTGGCGGCACTGGGGGCTGGCGGGTGCCGCGTAGGAGATAACGGTGTGCATACCCTGATTGTCCCGCATGGATGCCACAATCCGGGGATGATGAAAATTCCCTATGAGCTCATTGTGGGCTGGCGCTACACGCGGGCCGGCCGCACCACCCGGCGCAACGGCTTTATCTCCTTCATCTCCGGGGTCTCCATGCTGGGCATTGCACTGGGGGTGGCGGCGCTCATCATCGTGCTCAGCGTGATGAACGGCTTCCAGAAAGAGGTGCGCGACCGCATGCTGGGCGTGGTCTCGCACATCGAGGTCTATGCCGCCAGCGGCCAGGCGCTGCCCGATGTCGCCCTGACGCTGAGCCAGGTCCGCTCCAACCCGCAGGTGGTGGGTGCGGCTCCGTTCATTGCGGCGCAGGCCTTGCTGGCACGCGGCGAGGACATGAAGGGCGTGATGGTGCGCGGCATTGACCCTACGCTGGAGCACGAGGTGACCGATCTGGCCGCCGGCGCCCAGTCGGCGGTGCTGGCCCAGCTGGCGCCGGGCAGCTTTGGCGTGGTGCTGGGTGCCGAGCTGGCGCGCAGCCTGGGCGTGCGCACCGGCGACAAGGTGACCCTGGTGGCGCCCAGCGGGCAGGTCACCCCCGCCGGCGTCGTGCCCCGGCTCAAGCAGATGACGGTGGTGGGCACGTTTGACTCTGGCCACTATGAATACGACTCGGCCATGGCCTTTGTGCACGTGGACGACGCGGCCCGGATTTTCCGCCTCGAAGGTCCTTCGGGCGTGCGCCTGAAGCTGCGCGACCTGCACCAGGCCAGGGCGGTTGCCGATGAACTCAGCCGCAGCCTCACGGGCGAGCTCTACATCCGCGACTGGACACGCCAGAACCGCACCTGGTTCGCCGCCGTGCAGGTCGAAAAACGCATGATGTTCATCATCCTCACCCTCATCGTGGCGGTGGCGGCCTTCAACCTGGTGAGCACGCTGGTGATGACGGTGACCGACAAGCGCGCCGACATCGCCATCCTGCGCACGCTGGGGGCCAGCCCGGGCAGCATCATGGGCATCTTTGTGGTGCAGGGCGCCATGGTGGGGGTCATCGGCACGCTGGCCGGTCTGGCGCTGGGCCTGGGTGTGGCCTTCAACATCGACGTCATCGTGCCGGCGCTGGAACACGCGCTGGGCGCCAGCTTCCTGCCCAAGGACATCTACTTGATCAGCCGCATGCCCAGCGATCCGCAGCAAGGCGACATCGTGCCGATTGCGGTGATTGCCCTGGTGATGGCCTTTGTGGCCACCCTGTATCCGAGCTGGCGCGCCAGCCGTGTCAACCCGGCGGAGGCTTTGCGTTATGAGTAGAAATGATGCCCCCACGTTCGGCACTAACGTGTCCTCTCTGCCCCCCGAGGGGGCCCTCGCGGCTAGGGGCGGCCCGTCGCCGCTCGACCCTGCATCGCGCGCCGCGGTCGGCGCCGCGCAGTACCGGCTGGTGGCCGGGCTGGGTGGAAGTTCGCCGGCGCCCGCAGGGCCAGGCGAAATCGTCTTGCGGGCCCAGGGCCTGACCAAGCGCTTTGCCGAGGGCCGGCTGGACGTGACTGTGCTGCAGGGCGTGGACCTACAGGTGCGCCGGGGCGAGACCCTGGCCATCGTCGGTGCCTCCGGCTCCGGCAAGAGCACGCTGTTGCACCTGTTGGGCGGGCTGGATGCTCCCACCAGCGGCACGGTCGAACTGCACGGGCAGAACCTGGCCCGCCTGGGCGCCGCCCAGCAGGGGCGCCTGCGCAACCAGCACCTGGGCTTTGTGTACCAGTTTCACCACCTGCTGCCCGAGTTCAGTGCCTTGGACAATGTCGCCATGCCATTGACCATTCGGCGTCTTGACCGCGCAGAGTGTGCGCAAACAGCTATGAAAATGCTAGCAAGCGTGGGCTTGCAGGACCGCGTGCACCATCGCCCGGCAGAGTTGTCGGGCGGCGAGCGCCAACGCGTGGCCATTGCCCGGGCGCTGGTGACCCGGCCCGACTGCGTGCTGGCCGACGAGCCCACCGGCAACCTGGACCGCAGCACCGCCGATGGCGTGTTCGACCTCATGCTGGAACTGGCGCGTGCCCACGGCACCGCCTTTGTGCTGGTGACGCACGACGCCGCGCTGGCCGCGCGCTGCAGCCGCCAGCTCACCCTGGTGTCGGGGCGCCTGGGGCCTGCGGCCTGATTTAGATCACGCCCTGCGCCAGCATGGCGTCGGCCACCTTGACGAAGCCGGCCACGTTGGCGCCGTCGATGTAGCTCACCGTGCCATCGGCGCGGACGCCGTGCTTCAGGCAGGCGGTATGGATGCCTTGCATGATCATCAGCAGGCGGTTGTCCACCTCTTCGGCCGTCCAGTTCAGGCGCATGGCGTTCTGGCTCATCTCCAGGCCCGAGGTGGCCACGCCACCGGCGTTGCTGGCCTTGCCCGGCGCGTACAGCACGCCTGCGGCCTCAAACGCCTTGGCGGCTTCGATGGTGGACGGCATGTTGGCGCCTTCGGCCACGCACAGCACGCCGTTCTTGATGAGGGTGGCAGCGTCCGCGGCGTCCAGTTCGTTCTGCGTGGCGCAGGGCAGGGCCACATCCACGGGCACATGCCAGGGTTTCTTGCCCGCTTCAAACTTCACCCCGGTGCGTTTGGCGTAATCGCTCACACGGCCGTAGAGGTGGTTCTTCACCTCCATCAGCTCAGCCAGCTTGGCCGTGGTGAAACCGTCTTCATCAACGATGGTGCCGCTCGAATCCGACACCGTGACCACCTTGGCGCCCAAGGCCATGGCCTTGTCCACGGCGTACTGGGCCACATTGCCCGAGCCCGATACCGAGACGCGCAGGCCATCAAACGACTTGCCGCGCGTCTTGAGCATTTCCTGCGCGAAATACACCGTGCCGTAGCCCGTGGCTTCGGGGCGAATCAACGAGCCGCCAAACGACAGACCCTTGCCCGTGAACACGCAGTCGGCGCGGTTGCTGAGCTTCTTGTACATGCCGGCAATGAAGCCGACCTCACGCCCACCCACACCAATGTCGCCGGCCGGAACGTCGGTGTCAGACCCGATGTGGCGGAACAGCTCGCTGGCAAAGGCCTGGCAGAAACGCATGATTTCGGCGGGGCTCTTGCCCTTGGGGTCGAAGTCGGAGCCGCCCTTGCCACCGCCCATGGGCAGGGTGGTGAGCGCGTTCTTGAAGGTTTGCTCGAAGGCCAGGAACTTCAAGACCGACAGATTCACCGAGGGGTGAAAGCGCAGGCCGCCCTTGTAGGGGCCAATGGCCATGCTGTGCTGGATGCGGTAGCCGCGGTTGACCTGCACGGAGCCATGGTCGTCCGTCCACGACACGCGGAACATGATCACGCGCTCGGGCTCCACCAGGCGTTCCAGCAGGCTGTGCTCGGCGTACCGGGGGTGCTTTTCGATGAAGGGCCACAGGCTTTCCATGACTTCGGTGACCGCCTGAAGAAACTCAGGTTGGTGGGGATTGCGTTCAGCCACATGAGCCAGGAAGCTTTCCAAAGACGGGTATTTCATCGCGCGTGCCTTTATTTGGTGCAAAAAGAAAGTAGCGGCTATTTTCCCATTGTTTATGCACCAAATAAGTGCTGCATATCCATAAAATGCATAGTTTTGGTGTGTTTGCCTCAACAAACGCCCAATCTGGGTGCGTTGCGGGGTGGTTGGGGCCACTCAATGCAGGCGCGGGTACCCTGTGATGTGCTGGATGGCCCGGTACAGCGGCTGCAGCCGGCCGTACATCTTCTGGTAGACCCGGTGGTACAGCGCGTCGTAGGTGGCGTGGTGGGTGGCCAGGGGTTCGAAGGTCTTTCCAATCCGGGTCATGGCCGCCACGGCGGTGCTGAAATCCGGGTGCAGGCCCAGCCCCACGGCGGCGTCGATGGCGGCGCCCAGGCCCGAGGTCTCGTACACATGGGGCCGCGACGTGGGCAGACCAAAGATGTCGGCGGTGAGCTGCATGGCGGCGTCGCTCTGCGAGCCGCCGCCGGAGATGCGCAGCTCGGTGATGGGCACGCCGCTGCGCTGCTCGATGCGCTCCTTGCCCTCGCGCAGCGCGTAGGCCAGGCCTTCGAGGATGGCGCGGTAGACATGGGCGCGGGTGTGCACGTCGCCAAAACCGATGATGGCGCCCTTGGCCTCGGGGCCGGGGATCTTGATGCCCGGCGACCAGTAGGGCTGCAGCATCAGCCCCATGGAGCCCGGCGGCACCGAGTTGACCAGCGCGTCGAAAAGGGCCTCGGGCGGGACTCCGAGCGCGGACGACTGGTGCTGCTCGGGGTGGCCGAACTGCTCCTTGAACCAGTTGACCATCCAGTAGCCGCGAAAGATTTGCACCTCGGTGCTGTACGCGCCGGGCATGGCGGACGGGTAGGGCGGAATGAAGGGTGTGACCTCCAGGTACCTGCTGCTGGTGGTGTTGATGGTGGCCGTGGTGCCGTAGCTCAGGCAGCCGATGTGCGGCTCGCGGCAGCCCGCGCCGATGACCTCGCAGGCCTTGTCGGCGGCGGCGGCCAGCAGCGGCGTACCCACGGGAATGCCGGTGGCTGCGCCGGCCTGTGGCGTGATGGCGCCCATGCGCGTGCCCGGAGCCACCAGTTCGGGCAGCCACTCCGGCTTCACGGCCAGCGCCTGCCACTTCCAGTCGCGCGGGCCCGCCCAGGCCAGGCGCTTGTAGTCAAACGGCAGGTAGCCCACCTGCGAGCCCACCGAATCGACAAAGCGTCCGCACAGGTGGTGGTTGAGGTAGCCCGAGAGCATGACGTACTGGCGGGTCTGCTCCCAGATAGCGGGCTGGTGGGCCTTGATCCAGTTGGTCTCGGCTTCGCCGCGGAAGTAGTTGATGGTGTGGGACACGCCGGCCAGCTTGAAGGCGCTTTGCCACAGGAGGCTGATGGGGGGCACAGTGTCGGTGCGGCGCTGGTCCAGCCAGGTGATGGCCGGGCGCAGTGGCTGGCCGTCAGCACCCAGATTGATCATGGTGCCACGCTGGGTGGTCACGGCCACGCCCTGCACCGTGTCGCGCACGCCGGGGTTCTCTTGCCACAGGCGCTGGCAGGCGGTGCACACGGCCTGCCAGTAGTCCTCGGGGTCGTGCTCGGCCCAACCGGGGTGGGTGGAAAAGTAGGCCTCCAGAGGCACCTGCGCTTTGGCGACGATGTTGCCGTGCAGGTCGAACAACAGCGCGCGCACACTTTGTGTGCCGTTGTCGATGGCCAGGATGGTGGGCTCAGGCATGGGTGCTCTCCGGCGGGGGGGGTGGCGGACGGTAGTGGCTGTGCCAGAGGGCCAGGTAGGCCGCCTGTTCGGCGTCCCAGTGCGCATCGCTCCAGCCCAGTTCACCCTGGCAGAGGGTGCGGATGCGCGCCAGGTGTTCGGCGCCGCCGCCCCGCAGCAGCAGGCCCAGGCGGGTGCGCCGCAGCAGCAGGTCCTGCATGTGCACCACGGCTTCGGTGCGCGCGGCCCAGCGCAGCTCTACCCACAGGGTTTCCGTGCCAGGGATGGCATGCAGCTCACCGGCTTGTGCGGCCGCCACCACCGCCGCGGCCAGCGGGCCGTAGTGGCCCTGCAGGCGCTGGCGCTGCTGCGCGGTCAACTCCCCCGACACTGGCAGCGGTGCGCCGGGTGCCAGCACGGGTGTTTCGGACGGAACGGGTCTGCCCCGGGGCAGCAGGGGTTCGAGCTGGTGCAGGGCGTCCAGCGCGATCAGGCGGAAGGTGGTGAGCTTGCCGCCGGTGACGGTGAGCAGGCCGTCTTCCATCCACACGGCGTGGTCACGGCCTTCCTTGGAGGGGTCGGCCTTGCCGGTGTCGATCACCGGACGCACGCCGGCGTAGGTGGCAATCACGTCGCCGGGTTCCAGTGCGAGTTGCGGAAACTGCCAGCGCAGGGCGGCCAGCAGGTAATCCTGCTCGGCCGGCGTGATGGCTGCCTCCTGCTGCAGGTCGGCGCCGTGGTCCACGTCCGTGGTGCCCACCAGGGTGGCGCCTTCCCAAGGAAAGGCAAACACCGGACGGCCATCCTGCGGGTGCATCAGGCTCACCGCCTGCGCCACCGGCAGGCGCCAGGCGGGCAGCACCAGGTGGCTGCCGCGCAGGGGGCGCAGCCGCCGCGGTGCACCCTGCTGCTGGCGCAGGCGGTCGGCCCAGGCGCCAGTGGCGTTGACGACCACCCGGGCGCGTACCGGGTAGCTGGCGTCGGCCACCGCGTCTTGCAGCTGCACGCCGCTGACCCTGCCGTGCGTGGCGTCACCCGCCCGCAGCAGGTGCTGGGCCTGCAGGTAGTTGATGGCCACGCCGCCCAGGCCGCGGGCCTCCTGCAGCACCCGCAGCACCAGGCGGGCGTCGTCGGTCTTCGCGTCCAGGTAGCACAGGCCGCCCTTCAGGTCGGCGCGGACAATGTGGGGCGCCAGCAGGAGGAATTCGTCGGCCGGGTAATGGTGGCGCGCGCGCTGGCCGGCCAGCCAGTCATACACGGCCAGGCCGAGCTGGAACACCCAGCGTCCAGGCTTGCGGTCCTTGTAGTCGGCAAAGGCAAAGCTCTGCGGCTCCACCAGGCCACGGGCCTGCTGCAGCAGGGTCTGCCGCTCGCGCACCGAGTCGCGGGTCAGGCGCAACTGGCCTTCCTTCAGATAGCGCAGCCCGCCGTGCACCAGCTTGGAGGAGCGGCTGGAGGTGCCCCAGGCAAAGTCGCGCTGCTCCACCAGCAGGGCCTTGTATCCGCGGCGTGCGGCCTCCAGCAAAATGCCGGCACCGGTGATGCCGCCGCCGATGATGACCAGATCCCACTCCGGCTGCGCCAGGGTCTGCAGCAGGTGCGCGCGTGCTGCGTCGGGCAAGGTGTGGGGCTCCGGGCTCATGGCGTGTCCGTGCCCACCAGCTTGCCGGGGTTCATCATGCCGCGGGGGTCGAAGTGGCGAAACAGGCTGCGCAGGGCGGAGATGCCCAGGGGCCCCTTCTCTGCCTCCAGGTAGGGCGCATGGTCCAACCCCACGCCGTGCTGGTGGCTGATGGTGCCCCCATTGGCCACGATGACCTGGCTCACCGCCGCCTTCAGGCTGCGCCAGCGGGCCAGGTCCGTGGCATGGTCGCCCGCCAGCCGGTAGGCAAAGGTGGTGTAGACGCTGGCCCCCTGGGTGTAGATGTGCGAGAGGTGGGTGTAGGTGTGGACCTTTTCGCCGTTCTGCGCCAGGGCGTGGGTGGCAGCATCCTCCAGTGCCTGCATCATGGGCGTGACGCGGCCCCAGTCGCACGCCGTTTCCACGGTGTCGATGGCATAGCCTTTGCGCCACAGGGCGTTGCGCAGGTAGACATTGCGAAAGCGGTTGGTCTTCCACTTGTTGCCCATGGCCTGGCCGATGGCCACACCGCCGTGGCCCCGGGCGGTGCGCAGGGCACCGCGCAGCGCGTGGGCCACGGTATCGCCTGGGCCGCTGGCGCCCAGCAGCAGCAGGCATTTCTGCTCCCGGCAACCGCGCCAGCCCAGGTAGGTTTCCAGGAAGCCGATCAGGCGCGCGTGCCCGGCCATGGTGAGCGTGGTCTGGGTTTCGATGGGGTTGGACAGCCGCAGCATGGACAGCGCCAGCCTGGTCTGCGCCATGGCGCGCACCGCGTCCTGCGCCTGCTCCCAGGTGGGGAAGAAGACGGCATGGAACTCCTCGCGCTGCGGCAGGGGCGAGACGCGCACCGTGGCCTCCGTCAGGATGCCCAGACGGCCTTCCGAGCCCAGCACCAGCTCGCGCAGGTCCGTGCCCGCGGCAGAGGCCGGGAAGGTGGCCACGCGCAGGGTGCCGCGGGGCGTTTCCACGGTGCCGCCGGCAAACAGCTGCTCGATGCGCCCGTAGCGCAGCGACTGCTGGCCCGAGGAGCGCGTCACCACCCAGCCGCCCAGCGTGGAGTATTCAAACGACTGCGGAAAATGCCCCAGCGTGTAGCCATGGGCGCGCAGCTGCGCCTCCAGGTCCGGGCCCAGCACGCCGGCGCCAAAGGTGGCTAGCTGTGCCTGGCGGTCCAGGTTGGTGAGCCGGCACAGGCGCGACAGGTTGACCGTGAGCACGGGCTGCGGCCCTGCAGGCACGGTCAGGTGGCCGACCACGCTGGTGCCGCCCCCGATGGGGATGACGGCGGCGCCGCAGCTCTGCGCATAGTCCAGCAGTTCACGCACCTGCTCACCGCTCTCGGGAAAGGCCACACCGTCGGTCACCGTGCCGACCTGGCCGCTGCGCAGCTTGAGCCAGTCGGGCAGGCTCTGGCCCAGGCTGTTGCGCAGGCGCGTTTCGGGGCGGGTGTCGACCAGTGGGTGTGCGGGCAGGCGGCTGGCGGGAATGCCGGCGCATGCCTGCTCCAGCGTGGCATCGGTTGGCGGGGTTCCGGGGCCGATGCGCCGCTGTAGGAACGCCATCGCATCGGCATGCAATTCCAGTTCAATGGCGTCGTCGCCCCAGCCATTCCACCGCTTCATGGTCAACCTCTTTCTGTGGGTGTGCGGCATGCAATTGCTACACTGGCCGCCAGCTTAGTCAACCCCTTTTGTGGCGTATTGCGCTTTCATGACAATTCGTTTGTTCAATCATGCCAACCCCGGACAGCGCGCCTGAAGGCGGTGGCGGCCGGGTGGCAGGGGCCTATGTGCAGCCCCTGCTGGAACTGGCCGTAGAGCGCGGGGTGGACTTGCGCGCGCTCGCGCTCGCGGCTGGCCTGCCCGCCCATGCCCTGTCGCCCCAACCCGAGTCGCTGGCCGCGCGGGACTACGTGCGCTTGCTGGACGCGGGCGCGCAGCTGGCGGAGCACCCGCATTTCGGGCTGCAGGTCGGTGAGCGAGTCAAGCTGGGAACCTACAGCGTCTACGGACTCATCCTGCTGAGTTGCCGGGACTTCGGCCAGGTGTTCCAGCAAACCCAGCGCTACGAAAGCCTGGCCCACGATCTGGGGCGCTCGGCACTGGTGGTCGACAACTGGGTGGCCGAGTACCAGTGGAACAGCCATTTCCCCCAGGCCAGCCGGCATCTGGCCGAGAGCGTGTTTGCCGGGATACGGGTGTTTGGCGAGTGGCTTGCCGGGGCGCCGTTGCCGCCGGCTGCGGTGGCGTTCTCCCACACGGCTCCCAGCGATTGCAGCGAGCACCGGCGCATTTTCGGTGCCGACGTGGTGTTTGGTGCCCCCCGCAACTGCGCCCGTTTTGATGCAGCGCTGCTGACTTTGCCGGTGCCCAACGCGGACGTCGGGCTGTACCCGGTGCTGCAGCAGCACGCCGAGCAGCTGCTGCGCGAAAAAATGCGCACCCAGGCGCATGCGGGCATCGTGGCGCAGGTGGGGGCGGCCATTGCCAGGAGTCTGTCGCAGGACCGCGCCCGCTTGCCGCTGGTGGCGCAGGACCTGAACCTCACCCAGCGCACCTTGCAGCGCAAGCTCAGCGAAGCCGGCGCCAGTTTCCAGCAGGTGCTGGATCGTACGCGCCGGGAATTGGCGCAGGACTATTTGCGCCAGCGCAGCCTGAGCCTGGCCGACATTGCGTTTCTGCTGGGCTTCCAGGACCAGAGCGCGTTCAACCACGCCTTCAAGGAATGGACCGGGCACAGCCCGGGGAGCTGGCGGGAGCGGACGGGGGCGCCATGACGTTCATCGATACCCATTGCCATCTCGATGCCGCAGAGTTCGCCGCGGACCGGGGTGCGGTGCAGGCCCGCGCACGCGCGGCGGGTGTGCGGCACTGCGTCATTCCCGCGGTGGAAGTGGCCAACTTTGACACCGTGCGCCAGCTGGCCCATGCCGGGGGCGACAGCTATGGCCTGGGCATCCACCCCTTGTACGTGGCGCAGGCCGGCCCCGATGACCTGTTGGCGCTGCAGGCGCAGCTGCAGGCCCACCATGCGGACCCGCGCCTGGTGGCGATGGGCGAGATCGGGCTGGACTACTTTGTGCCCGCCTTGTGCGAGAGCCCGCTGCGCGAACGGCAGGAGCATCTCTACCGGGCGCAACTGCAGCTGGCCCGCCAATACCAGTTGCCGGTATTGCTGCATGTGCGGCGCTCGGCGGACCGCCTGCTCAAGCAGCTGCGCGAGGTGGGCAAGGGCGGGCCGCCGTGGACCGGCATTGCCCACGCCTTCAACGGCAGCGCGGTGCAGGCGCAGGAATTCATCCGGCTGGGCTTCAAGCTGGGTTTTGGCGGTGCCGTGACCTTTGAGCGGGCCTTGCAGCTGCGCCGGCTGGTCAAGACCCTGCCGCTGGAGGCTATTGTGCTGGAGACCGATGCACCGGACATGCCGCCGCACTGGCGCTACGTTCCGGCGCAGCAGCGGGGGGCGGGCGGGGGCCAGGGGCGCAACGAACCCGGGGAGTTGCCCCGCATTGCCAGTGTGGTGGCGCAGCTGCGCGGCATGCCGGTGCAGGCGCTGGCGCAGGCCACCACAGACAACGCCTGCCAGGCCTTGCCGAAGCTGGCGGCGCTGCTGGTATAAATCCCCATGGCACGAAAAGCTCCCCTTACCCTCCCCGAAGTCAATTTCTCCGATGACGGCCCCGTCCGTCACCTGCACCTGGACAGCATCTGGATCCAGGGCTCCATGTTGGTGGACGCCCCCTTGGTGCTGGTGCATGAGTACGTCCAGCGCATGATGGCCTGGCTGCTGTTTGTGGATCCGGCGACGGTGTCCAAGCGCCAGGCCCTGCAGCTGGGCCTGGGGGCAGCCTCGCTCACCAAGTTCTGCTACAAGGTGATGCACATGAAGACGGCCGCGATCGAACTCAACCCGCAGGTGGTGGCGGCCTGTCGCGGCTGGTTCAAGCTGCCGCAGGACAATGCCCGCCTGCAGGTGGTGCTGGCCGATGCCTCGCAGGAGATTCGGCAACCCCGCTGGCTGGGTGCGGTCGACGCCCTGCAGGTGGACCTGTACGACCAGGAGGCCGCTGGCCCGGTGTTTGACAGCGCCGAGTTCTACGCCGACTGCCGCAAGGTGCTCACGGAAGACGGTTGCATGACGGTGAACCTGTTCGGGCGCACCTCCAGTTTCCAGCGCAGCGTGGACAACATGGTGGCCGCCTTTGGCAAGGAGGCCATCTGGGCCTTCAAGGCCACACGCGAAGGCAACACCGTGGTGCTGGCCCAGCGCACGCCGGTGCGCCCCAGCCGCGCGCTGCTGTTTGAGCGCGCGGATGTTATCCAGCGCCAGTGGGGTCTGCCGGCAGACAAGTGGGTGCGCGTTTTCAAACCGGTGTACCCATGAGCCCACAGCACAAGCACACGGCGCCTGCCAAGGCCGCACACAACGGACCGGTGGACTGGCGCAGCCTGGTGGAGTGGCTGCAGCGCGACGCCATCATTTCCGCCGAGGAGGCCCAGCGCACCGTGGCGCGCTGTTCGCAGGCCGAAAGCGCGCAGCACCCGCTGGTGCGCCTGGCCAGCGTGTCCATGCGCCGGGCCTCGGACAACAAGCCGCTGGACATCGAGTCGCTGACCCAGTGGCTGGCCGGACGGTGCGGGCTGGACTACCTGCGCATCGATCCCCTGAAGGTGGACGTGGGCAAGGTAGCCGACGCCATGGGCGCCGCCTACGCCGAGCGCCACAAGATCCTGCCCGTGGCGGTGACGCCCACCGAGGTGACCGTGGCCACGTCCGAGCCCTTTGTCACCGGCTGGGTGGACGAGGTGGAACGCCAGTCCCGGCGTAGCGTGCGCCGGGTGGTGGCCAGCCCGCAGGAAATCCACCGCTACACCGCCGAGTTCTATGCCCTGGCCAAATCGGTGCGGGCGGCCAGCAAATCCGGCGCCAACAACGGCGCCAGTTTCGAGCAACTGGTGGAGCTGGGCAAGACCAACAAACAGCTCGATGCCAATGACCAGGGCGTGGTGCAGGTGGTGGACTGGTTGTGGCAATACGCCTTTGACCAGCGTGCCAGCGACATCCACATGGAGCCCCGGCGCGAGCAGGGCGTCATTCGCTTTCGCATCGACGGCGTGCTGCACCCGGTGTACCAGATGCCCATGGGCGTGCTCAACGCCATGACGGCGCGCATCAAGCTGCTGGGGCGCATGGACATCATCGAGAAGCGCCGCCCGCAGGACGGTCGCATCAAGACGCGCAACCCGCGTGGCGACGAGATCGAGATGCGCATCTCCACTCTGCCCACCGCGTTTGGCGAAAAGATGGTGATGCGGATTTTCGACCCCGACAACACGGTCAAGGATCTGGATGCCCTGGGCTTCTCCAGCCACGACGCGCAGCGTTGGGAGTCACTGGTCAAGCGGCCCCACGGCATCATTCTGGTGACCGGGCCCACCGGCTCGGGCAAGACCACCACGCTGTACTCCACGCTCAAGCGGGTGGCTACCGAGGAGGTCAACGTCAGCACGGTGGAAGACCCGATTGAAATGATCGAGCCCGCCTTCAACCAGACCCAGGTGCAACCCCAGCTCGACTTCGGTTTCCCGCAAGGGCTGCGCGCCCTGATGCGCCAGGACCCCGACATCATCATGGTGGGCGAGATCCGCGACCTGGAAACCGCCGAGATGGCGGTGCAGGCGGCGCTCACCGGCCACCTCGTGTTCTCCACCCTGCATACCAACGACGCGCCCTCGGCCGTGACGCGGCTGCTGGAGCTGGGCATTCCGTCGTACCTCATCAATGCCACCCTGCTGGGCGTGCTGGCGCAGCGCCTGGTGCGCACCCTGTGCAAGCAGTGCCGGGTGCGCGACGAGGACACCAGCCGCGAAGCCCTGGGCGAACTGATCAAACCCTGGCAGATCAACGGCGGCTACCAACCCTACAAGCCGGTCGGCTGCGTGGACTGCCGCATGACGGGTTTCATGGGGCGCATGGGCCTGTACGAGTTGCTGGTGGTGTCCGAAGGCTTCAAGGCCAAGGTCAGTGGCGACCCGTCCATCGACGCCTTGCGCCGCCAGGCTGTGGCCGACGGCATGCGCCCGCTGCGGCTGGCCGGCGCCCTGCGGGTGGCGGAAGGGCTGACGGTGATGGACGAGGTGTTATCGTCCACGCCACCCATGCACTGATGGGGCAGAGGAGACGCGTGATGAATATAAAAAGTCAGAAGGATTTTTTTTCCGGCCTCATGTTCATGGTGGCCGGCGTGGCCTTTGCCTGGGGCGCCACCGGCTACACCATTGGCACCGGCGCGCGCATGGGCCCCGGCTACTTTCCGCTGGCGCTGGGCATTCTGCTGGCGGTGCTGGGTGGCATCATTACCTTCAAGGCCCTGGTGGTGGAGACAGTGGACGGTGACAAGATCGGCAAGCTGGCCTGGAAGCCCCTGTTCTTCATCATCGCGGCCAACCTGGTGTTCGGCGTCATGGTGGGTGGCCTGCCGAGCATCCATCTGCCGGCCATGGGCCTGATCGCGGGCATCTACGCGCTGACCTTCATTGCCAGCCTGGCCGGGGACGCGTTCAATGCCAAGGAGACGGCCGTGCTGGCCACGGTGCTGGCCGCCATGAGCTATGTGGCGTTTGTCCTGCTGCTCAAGCTGCAGTTTCCGGTCTGGCCCGCTTTCATCGTCGCCTGAGGATCCACCATGGAGCTGTTTCACAACTTGGCGCTCGGTTTCGGCGTGGCGTTCACCGCGCAGAACCTCCTGTACGCGTTTGTCGGCTGTTTCCTGGGCACCGTGATCGGCGTGCTGCCGGGCATTGGCCCGCTGGCCACCATTGCCATGCTGCTGCCGGCAACCTACTCACTGGCGCCGGCGTCGGCGCTGATCATGCTGGCCGGCATCTACTACGGCGCGCAGTACGGTGGCTCCACCACCGCCATCCTGGTCAACCTGCCGGGGGAGTCGTCTTCCGTGGTGACCGTGATCGACGGCTACCAGATGGCGCGCAACGGGCGCGCCGGCCCCGCGCTGGCCGCCGCCGGCCTGGGCTCCTTCTTTGCCGGCTGTGTGGGCACGCTCATCCTGGCGGCCTTTGCGGCGCCCCTGACGGAGCTGGCCTTCCAGTTCGGTCCGGCGGAGTATTTCTCGCTGATGGTGTTGGGCCTGATCGGCGCCGTGGTGCTGGCCTCGGGCTCCTTGCTCAAGGCCATTGCCATGATCGTGCTGGGCCTGCTGCTGGGCATGGTGGGCACCGACGTCAATTCCGGCGTGTCGCGTTTCAGCTTTGACATTCCGGAGCTGACCGACGGCATTGGTTTCATCGTGATTGCCATGGGCGTGTTCGGTTATGGGGAGATCATCACCAATCTGGGAAAGCACGAGAGCGAGCGGGAGGTGTTCACCGCCAACGTCACCGGCCTGTGGCCCACGAAGGAAGATTTCAGGAACATGGTGCCGGCGGTGCTGCGGGGCACGACGCTGGGTTCGGTGCTGGGCATCCTGCCCGGCGGCGGCGCGGTGATGGCGTCGTTTGCCGCCTACACGCTGGAGAAGCGCACCAAGTTGCGCCCGGGTGAAGTGCCGTTTGGCAAGGGCAACATCCGGGGCGTGGCGTCGCCGGAGTCAGCCAACAACGCAGGGGCGCAGACCTCCTTCATTCCCCTGCTGACGCTGGGTATTCCGCCCAACGCCGTGATGGCCCTGATGGTGGGCGCTATGACCATCCACAACATCCAGCCCGGGCCGCAGGTGATGACCAGCAACCCCGAGCTGTTCTGGGGCCTGATTGCCTCCATGTGGATCGGCAACCTCATGCTGGTGGTCCTGAACCTGCCGCTCATCGGCATCTGGATCAAGCTGCTCAGCGCGCCCTACCGCTGGCTGTTCCCGGCCATCGTGCTGTTCTGCGCCATTGGCGTGTACTCCACCAACAACGCCACCTTTGACATCTGGATGGTGGGTATCTTCGGTTTCATCGGCTACCTGCTCATCAAGCTGGGAACCGAGCCGGCCCCGCTGCTGCTGGGCTTCATACTCGGGCCCATGATGGAAGAGTATCTGCGCCGGGCTCTGTTGCTCTCGCGTGGCGACTGGAGCGTGTTTTTGACCCGTCCGCTGTCTGCCGGCCTATTGGCCGCGGCGGCGCTGTTGCTGGTGGTGGTGCTCATGCCATCGGTGAAATCCAAACGAGAGGAAGCCTTTGTTGAGGACTGACATGTTGCAGCAACACCCCCAGCGCGTTGCGCTGCATAACGAAATCCACGCCCGGCCGCCCGAGGCCATGGGCGTGCCGGTGAGCATCTCCCATGTGGTGATGGTGTGCGACGCGGCCCAGCGCGAAGCCAGTTGGGCGCATATCGCCGAGCTCGCCCGCGACCACCACCTGCCCCAGCCCAACGCGGGCTCGACCCATGTACGCATGGACCTGGGCCCCTACCGCGTGCGCTGGGAACTGCATACCGAGTTTGTCACCTGGACCTTCATGCGCCCGCTCAACGTGGAGCACTTCGGCGAGCGCGAGCCCGAGGCCGCGCTGGACGCCGTGCCCCAGCGCTGGTTTGCAGCGCTGCCCGGCCAGTGCCTGGCGAGCATGCACGTGTGGGTGCTGCCCACCAAGGCGTTTGGATCGGGTTCGCTGGTCAAGCATGTGCTGCACGAAGAGACCCTGGTGGCGTCCACCGTGGCCGATGGCTTTGCCGAGGTCTATACCGATTTTGCGGTGCACGCCGACGGCTTTTCGCGCATGGTCCTGCTGGCGGGGGGCATGGCGCCGCGCCGCCTGGGGCGGCTGGTGCAGAGCCTGCTGGAGATCGAAACCTATCGCATGGCGGCCCTGCTGGGCCTGCCCGCGGCGCGTGATGCCTCGCAGGTGCTCGCGTCCGCCGAGCGCGAGCTGGCCGAACTGGCGCAAGCCATCCGCTCGGCCACGCGCGACGACGAGCCCCTGCTGCTGGACCGCCTGACCCGTCTGGCCGGGCAGGTGGAAAGCCAGCACGCCGCCACGCACTCGCGGTTCTCGGCCAGTGCGGCGTATTTCGAGCTGGTGGACAAGCGCATCGTCGACATTGCCGAGTCCCGCCTGGCGAGCATGCAGACCATCCGCGAATTCATGGACCGCCGGCTCTCACCCGCGCGCAGCACCTGTGCCTGGTCGGCGCGGCGCCAGGACGCGCTCTCGCAGCGCGTCTCGCGCATCAGCAACCTGCTGCGCACCCGGGTCGAGATCGAGCAGCAGCAAAGTAGCCAGGCCCTGCTGGCCACCATGAACAGCCGCCAGGACATCCAGATCAAGCTGCAGTCCACGGTGGAGGGGCTGTCCGTGGCCGCCATCACCTACTACATCGTCGGGCTGGTGAGTTACCTGGCCAAGGGCGCCCAGCACTGGGGCTGGCCCTGGAGCCCCGAAATGACCGCCGCCGTGGCCATTCCCGTGGTGGCGACCGGCGTGTGGTGGTCCCTGCGCCGCCTGCACCAGAGCGTGTTCAAGGAGTAGGGCTGGGGCGCCATAGGTTTTGTCAATTTGATTGATTGGATCAATCAAACCACATGACTCCATAGAAGGGCTAGTATTCACCCTGTTCATTTGCAGAACAGCAACTTCACGAGGAAACCAACCATGTCCCTGATCAATACCCAAGTCCAGCCTTTCAAGACCACCGCCTTCGTCAACCGCAGCGGCAAGGGTGAATTCATCGAAGTGACCGAGCAGTCCCTCAAGGGCAAGTGGTCCGTGCTGATCTTCATGCCGGCTGCCTTCACCTTCAACTGCCCCACCGAAATCGAAGACGCAGCCGAGCACTATGCCGAGTTCCAGAAGGCCGGTGCCGAGGTCTACATCGTCACCACCGACACCCACTTCTCGCACAAGGTGTGGCACGAAACCTCCGACGCCGTGGGCAAGGCCAAGTTCCCCCTGGTGGGCGACCCCACCCACACGCTGACCAACGCCTTTGGCGTGCACATTCCGGAAGAAGGCCTGGCCCTGCGCGGCACCTTCATCATCAACCCCGAGCTGACGATCAAGACGCTGGAAATCCATTCCAACGAAATCGCCCGCGACGTGAAGGAAACCGTGCGCAAGCTCAAGGCTGCCCAGTACACCGCCGCCCACCCCGGCCAGGTGTGCCCTGCCAAGTGGAACGAAGGCGCCAAGACCATCACGCCGTCCCTCGACCTGGTCGGCAAGATCTAAGCCTGCCCCGGCCATAGGCGGTGCCTGCTTGCAGGCACCCACAAGCCGGACAGCGTCAGGGCGCCCAGCGCCTTGCCGTCCGGCTTTTTTATGCGCAAAAATGGCTGCCAGCCCGCGTAGAACCTGCGCAGGCAGCTATCAAATCAGTAGTAAAAGGAAACCACCATGCTCGACGATACCCTCAAGGCCCAGTTGGCCGCCTACCTGGAACGCGTGTCCCAGCCCTTCGAGATGGTGGCCTCCCTGGATGACAGCGAAACCAGCCGCGACACCCGCGCGCTGCTGGAAACCATCCAGGGCCTGCGCGCTGACAAGATCAGTGTGCGTTTTGACGGTACCGACGCCCGCAAACCGTCTTTCACGCTGCAGCGTGCAGGCGCCGCCACCAGCCTGCGCTTTGCCGGCCTGCCCCTGGGCCACGAGTTCACCTCGCTGGTGCTGGCCCTGCTGTGGACCGGCGGCCACCCGCCCAAGGTGGAGCAGGACGTCATTGAGCAGATCCAGGCGCTGGACGGTGACTACCACTTCGAGGTCTACATGAGCCTGACCTGCCACAACTGCCCGGACGTGGTGCAGGCGCTTTCGCTCATGGCCATCCTCAACCCCAGAATCAAGACCACGGTGATCGAAGGCGGCGCCTTCCAGCAGGAAGTGACCGAGCGCGAGATCATGGCCGTGCCCATGGTGTTCCTCAATGGCCAGATGTTCAGCTCCGGCCACATGCTGGTGGAAGAAATCGTCGCCAAGCTCGACACCGGCGCCGCCGCCAAAGACGCCGCCAAGCTCAGCGCCAAGGCGCCGTACGACGTGCTCATCGTCGGTGGTGGCCCCGCTGGCGCGGCCGCCGCCGTGTACGCCGCCCGCAAAGGCATCCGCACCGGCGTGGCCGCCGAGCGCTTTGGCGGCCAGGTGAACGATACGCTGGCCATCGAGAACTACATCTCGGTGCTGGAAACCGACGGCCCCAAGTTTGCTGCCGCGCTGGAAGCCCACACCCGCGCCTACGACGTGGACATCATGAACCTGCAGCGGGCCGACAAGCTCATCCCCGCCACGCAACCCGGCGGCCTGACGGAAGTGGTGCTGGCCAACGGCGGCAGCCTCAAGGCCAAGACCGTGATCCTGTCCACCGGCGCGCGCTGGCGCAACGTGAACGTGCCCGGAGAGGCCGAATACAAGAACAAGGGCGTGGCCTACTGCCCGCACTGCGACGGCCCCCTGTTCAAGGGTAAGGACGTGGCCGTGATCGGCGGCGGCAACTCGGGTGTGGAAGCTGCCATCGACCTGGCCGGTGTGGTGCAGCATGTGACCGTGTTCGAGTTCATGCCCGAACTCAAGGCCGACGCCGTGCTGGTGAAGAAGCTGCACAGCCTGCCCAACGTGACGGTGCACACCAACGCCCAGACCCTGGAAATCATCGGACTGGACGGCAAGGTCAACGGCATGCGCTACAAGGACCGCGCCACCGGCCAGGAGCACCTGGTCAACCTGGAAGGCGTGTTCGTGCAGATCGGCCTGGTGCCCAACACCGAGTGGCTCAAGGGCACGGTCGAACTTTCCAAGTTTGGCGAGATTGTGGTGGACGCCAAAGGCCACACCAACGTGCCCGGCGTTTTTGCCGCGGGGGACTGCACCACGGTGCCGTACAAGCAGATCGTGATTGCCGCCGGCGATGGCGCCAAGGCAGCGCTGAGCGCGTTTGACCATTTGATCCGGCACTGATAGCGCGTATGGCGGGGCCTTGCGCTCCGCCCCAATTTCTAAGAAAAACCGGTCTGTAGCCAATGTATTCATTGGTTATATTGCTATATTTTTTGTAGTGACATGGAGTGACGCTGAACACAGCCTTTACCCCATGCGCGCCAACCATTTGGCGCAGGCGGCTATAGTGCATGCAGCCCATTTGCCATGCACCGTGGGTTCATCCACCATGTTTTCACTCGAACACAAGATTCCACCCCCGGTGATAGCACTTCTCTGTGCGGTCGTCGCTTGGCTGGTGGCACGCGCCACGCCTGAACTTGCCTATCTGCTGCCGGCTCGCATCCCGGTCGCGGTGTTGCTGGTCGGGACGGGTCTCGCGCTGGATTTTTCCGGGCTGCTGGCCTTTCGCAAGGCCAAGACCACCTTCAATCCGCTCGCGCCAGACCGGTCAACGGCCATCGTCCAAACCGGGCTGTACCGATTCACCCGCAACCCCATGTACCTCGGCATGGTGATCCAACTGCTCGGCCTTTGCGTGTACCTCGCCAACCCCTGGACGCTCGTGGCCGTGGTGGTCTTTGTGGCCTACATCACGCGCTTTCAGATCATCCCGGAAGAGCGCTTCCTGCGCGCAAAATTCGGGGCACCCTACGTGCAGTACACCCAGTCGGTCAGGCGGTGGCTCTGAGTGTGGTGGGCCTGGCGGGCCAGTATCCGTAGTCTGGCCTTTTCAACAAACGATCACTTGAGCCACTCCAGATGAGAGTACTAATTTCTACGGCAGGCAGTCACGGCGATGTACTGCCATTTGTTGCACTGGGTCGAGAGTTCGCCGCCCGCGGACACGAAGTCATTCTTTATGCAAATCCGTTCTTCCGCAGTTACACAACAGATGCGGCAATCCGCTTCGTACCCATAAGTACGGTCGAGAAATATTCTTCGTTATTTGGCGAACTGGCAGACGGCGACCCAAGCCGTGCTTTCAAGCGTGTAGCAAGGGAATATGCCGAAATCTGCCCTGAATACTATCGGGCCATGAAATCCGATGTTGTTCCTGGCGAAACAATTGCCATCGGAAATTCCTTATTGTTTTCGCCCCGCTTACTGAGAGAAACCGACCATATTCCTTGTGCAACCGTTCACCTGGCACCGTCCGTCTTTCGGTCCGACCTGAGACCGCCACGATTGGTGCCAAACTGGATCAATTCGCATACATCATCTCTGCTGAAACGGACGGCTTGGTGGATGCTCGACAAGATCTTTTATGACCCCAACTTCACGGCGCCACTCAACAGATATCGGGCCGAGCTCGGCCTGCTTAGTGTGGATCGGATATTTCGGTCCTGGATTCACGAGGCAGACTGCGTAGTTGGATTGTTTCCGGACTGGTTCGGCGAGCCCCAAAGCGACTGGCCTGGACACGTGGCTCTGGCCGACTTTCCTTTATATGATCACGGCAATCAGGTTTCCCTCTCGCCACGCCTCGACGAATTTATAAAAGCCGGTCAGCCGCCTGTTGCCTTCTCGGCAGGAACAGCCACCGCCACGGCACATGAGTTCTTCCAAACATCTGTCGAAGCCTCTGAAACTGCGGGGTTACGAGCGATCCTCCTAACGCATTTCCCACAGCAAGTTCCGGCTTCATTGCCCAAAGGTGTGATTCACGTCGACTATGCGCCCTTTGGTGCCTTGTTGCCCAAGCTTGCCGCATTCGTCCACCACGGCGGTATTGGCTCTACTAGCCAAGCATTCCGTGCAGGCGTTCCACAACTTATCCGGCCTGTCGCTTATGACCAGTTTGACAACTCCGACCGCGCGGTGCGCCTCGGTGTGGCGCAAGAGGTTTTGCCAAAGCAGTATGTCCCTCATGTTGTTGCCGATGTGTTAAAGAAACTGACCACTGACAGTTCATTGCATCAGCGCTGCCAGCAGATCGCGATGCGATTCACCAATTGCAATTCAATCGTCACGGCTTGCGACTCAATTTTGAGCCGCCTTTGCGAAGTTGCGCCCAACCCAGTGGTGCAGGGGACCCTGCGCGATACAACCGCGCAGCGCCGGCTGGTTCCACGTCACCGTCCGTAAACGCATACCTTGACGCAGGCGCCAAGGCGCCAAGGCGCCAAGGCGGCAATGCAGTGACAATGCGGCATGCGCGTCCCCAACCATTGGCTTGCCTGAACCCCTGTGCCCCCTCGTATCTACCTCGCCCCCATGGAGGGCCTGCTCGACTGTGTGCTGCGTGACGTCCTGACCCGCGTGGGCGGGGTGGACCGCTGCGTGTCCGAGTTCATCCGCGTCACCCACACGCTGCTGACCGAGCGCACCTTCCTGCGCATCATGCCCGAGCTGCTTCACGGCGGGCGCACGCCGTCGGGCGTGCCGGTGCGGGCGCAGCTGCTGGGCTCCGACCCGATCAGCATGGCCGAGAACGCGGCGCGTCTGGCCGAGCTGGGGCCGCATGGCATCGACCTCAACTTTGGCTGCCCGGCCAAGGTGGTCAACCGCCACGGCGGTGGCGCCATGCTGCTGCAGTACCCCGAGGAGCTGCACGCCATCGTCAGTGCCGTGCGCCGCGCCGTGCCGGCGCATGTGCCGGTGTCGGCCAAGATGCGCCTGGGTTTCAACGACGACACCCGTGCGGTGGAATGCGCCCAGGCCCTGGCCGATGGCGGCGCCGAAGAGCTGGTGGTGCACGCCCGCACCAAGGCCCACGCCTACCGCCCGCCGGCCTACTGGGAGCGGGTGAACGACATCCGCCTGGGCGTTTCCATTCCCGTGGTGGCCAATGGCGAGATCTGGTCGGTGGAGGACGCCCGCCGCTGCCGCCAGGCTTCGGGCTGCGAGCACCTCATGCTGGGGCGCGGCATGGTGGTGGACCCCGGCCTGGCGCTCGCCATCCGTGCGGCCGACGCTGGCACGCGTGACCCGCAACACAGCGAGCCGCTGGTGCCCTGGGACGAGGTGCTGCCCCTGATGGGCGCTTTCTGGGAGCTGGTGGTGGCCCGCCTAGAGCGCCGCCAGCAGGCCGGGCGGCTCAAGCAGTGGCTCAACTTCATGCGCCAGCGCTACCCGCAGGCCGAAGTGGCCTATACCGAGCTGCGCGTCCTGCACGACCCGGCGCTGGTGCGCCAGTGGCTGGAGGCGCACGGCGCGCTGCGTGCGCAGGGTCGCTCTGCGCTATCGAATCAATAGCTGTCTGCGCAGCATGTGCGCTGGCCAGCGCCTTCTTTGATGCTGATTTTGCAGGTTCAGGCGAACAGCGCTTCAAACCCGTTTTCCGGCTCAAAGCGCTTGTTGCGAAACAGCAGACGGGTCGGGCCGGGCAGGGCGCGGGCTGAGACCGAGTGGGCCGGGTCGCCGGGGTAGCACAGCACGCGGGTGCCACCTTCGTCAAAGGTTTCCGGCAGGATGAGGGGCGGCGGGGCGCTGCGGGCGCTGTCCATCACGCTCTGCACGGTGGCGTGGCGGGCCAGATGCGCCAGGCTCATGATCTGGGGCGGGGCCAGCTGGATCTCGCCGTTCCAGTACTGTTCCAGCGCGGTGCGCGGCGGCAGCCACACGCTTTCCGTCAGCTCGTGGTTGTCGTGGCTGGCTTCCTGCTCGGGCGGCACGGTGGTGATGAAAAACCGAGTGTCAAAGCGCTTGGTGGACACCGAGGGCATGCGCGGCGTGATCCAGCGGGACCAGGGCAGCACGTTGCGGGTTTGCAGGCGCACCGCCAGATCGGCCAGCATCTGGTTGAAGGCCGTGGCCTGCTGGTGCTGGAGCGCAGCCCGGGCCACGGCGGCATCCTGCGTGAACAGCACCCGGGACTCTTCAAAGGCCTCGCGCAGCGCCGCCACATACAGCCCCACGGCGGTGGCCACCGGTGTGTCGGGCTCGCCCAGGGCCTGGTGCAGCTGCGCCGGTTCCTGGTCCAGGTGGGTCTGCACGTCCAGCAGGGCGTCGGTTTCGTCGAGCTTGCCGCCCGGAAAAACGTAGGCGCCGCCCATCACGTCCGACAGCCCGTGGCGCTTGACCAGGAACACCTCCAGCCCGCGCGGCGTATCCCGCAGCATGACCACGGTGGAGGCGTGGCGGGGTGGGGCGGTGGGGATTTCGGAATTCAGTTCCATGGCGTTGTCGCTTCGGGTAACAGGAATGGCAAACGCATGCAGTACAGTGCGTTCGGATGTGCAAAGGCTAACAGAAGCCTGGCGCGGGTTTTCTCTCTCTTATTTTCAGGAAACAGATTATGGATATCGAATTCAAGGGGCGCGTGGCCATTGTGACGGGTGCCGGTGGTGGCCTGGGCCGCCAACATGCGTTGGCGCTGGCGGCGCGTGGCGCCAAGGTGCTGGTCAATGACCTGGGCGGAGCCCGTGACGGTTCTGGCGGCTCCATGACCGCGGCACAGGCGGTGGTGGAAGAAATCCGGGCCGCCGGTGGCGAGGCCATTGCCAACGGCGCGTCGGTGACCGACTTCGAAGCCGTGCAGGCCATGGTGCAGCAGGCTGTGGACACCTGGGGCCGCGTGGACATTCTGGTCAACAACGCCGGCATCCTGCGCGACAAGAGTTTTGCCAAGATGGAGCTGGCCGATTTCCGGCTGGTGGTGGACGTGCACCTCATGGGCGCCGTGCACTGCACCAAGGCCGTATGGCCGCACATGGTGGAACAGAAGTACGGCCGCATCCTGATGACGACGTCGTCCTCCGGCCTGTACGGCAACTTCGGCCAGTCCAACTACGGTGCCGCCAAGATGGCGCTGGTGGGCCTGATGCAGACGCTGTCGCTGGAAGGCGCCAAGCATGACATCCGCGTGAACTGTCTGGCCCCCACGGCCGCCACCCGCATGACCGAAGACCTGATGCCGCCCGCTGTGCTGGCCGCACTCAAGCCCGAAGCCGTGGTGCCCGCCATGCTGGTGCTGGTGGCCGAGAGCGCGCCCACCCGCACCACCCTGTGCGCGGGCGCCGGCAGCGTGGAGGCGGCGCACATCACCCTGACGCAAGGCGCCTGGATCGGGATCGACGGCCAGTCACCCGAGCGGCTGGCCGAGCAGTTGGCGCAGGTGACGCAGCGCGCAGACGACATGGTGCCGCAAAGCGGTGCCGCGCAAGGGTCCCACGAAATCACACGGGCCACGGCGCACCTCGGCGCGGCCTGAGGCGCTGCGCAGGACACCCCCACGGCCGGCGGGAAATGCCGGCCTGTGTTACCTTTGCCTTAACCAAAAAAAAGTTGAAGGGCCACAGCCATGGATAGTTTGAGAGGGGCCCTGGGCTCCTTGACGCCCCAGCGTCTTCAGGGCATACGCCGCGGTATCGAAAAGGAAAGCCTGCGTGCGCTGGCCGACGGCGCGCTGGCCATGACGCCCCATCCGGCTGCACTGGGGTCGGCGCTCACACACCCCCATATCACCACCGATTTCTGCGAGTCTCAGGTGGAGCTCATCACCGGCGCGCATGCCAGTGTGCAGGCGTGCGTGGACGAGCTCACGCAGGTGCAGCGCTTTACCACCAGCGCCCTGGGCGACGAGATGCTGTGGGTGTCCAGCATGCCCTGCGGGCTGCCGCAGGACGATGCCATTCCCATCGGGCAGTACGGCAGTTCCAACGTCGGGCGTACCAAGAGCGTGTACCGCACGGGGCTGGGCTACCGTTATGGTCGGCGCATGCAGACCATTTCGGGCATCCACTACAACTGGTCGCTGCCCGGGGTGTCCAGCGAAGCCTATTTCGGGCTCATCCGCAATTTCCGTCGCCACGCCTTCCTGCTGCTGTACCTGTTCGGCGCGTCACCCGCGGTGTGCTCGTCGTTCGTGGCCGGGCGCACGCACCTGCTGGAGGCGCTCAATGCGCACACCATGTACCGGCCCTACGCCACTTCGCTGCGCATGGGCCGCCTGGGCTACCAGAGTGACGCGCAGGCCTCGCTGGCCGTGAGCTACAACAGCCTGCAGGGCTACGGCGACTCCCTGCAGGACGCACTGACACGCCCCTATGCGCCGTACGAGGCCATTGGCGTGCGCGGCCCCGATGGCGCGTACCGCCAGCTGGGCACCAGCCTGCTGCAGATCGAGAACGAGTTCTACGGCACCATCCGCCCCAAGCGGGTCATCTTTCCGGGGGAGCGGCCCCTGCACGCCCTGCGCGAGCGGGGCGTGGAGTATGTGGAGGTGCGCCTCATGGATCTGGACCCGTTTGAGCCGGTGGGCATCAACGCCCAGACCATGCGGTTCCTGGACGTGTTCCTGCTGCACTGCCTGCTCACGGACAGCCCACCCGACACCCCGCAGGAAATTGCCGCCCTGGGGCGCAACCAGCACAACGTGGCCGAGCGCGGGCGCGAGCCGGGCCTGCAACTGGAGTGCGGTGACGGCACCGTGGCGCTGACCACCTGGGGCCTGGACCTGGTCCGGCAACTGGCGCCGATTGCCCAGGCCATGGACGCCGTCCATGGGGGCGCCGACCACATGGCGGCCGTGCAGGCGGCCGAGCAGGCCTTGCACCACCCCGACGTGCTGCCGTCGGCGCGGGTGCTGCGTGCGGTGACCGAGCGCTTTGACGGTTCGTTCGTGGCTTTTGCCAAGGCGCAGTCCGCGCACACCAAACAGGTCATGCTGGACGTGCCGCTGGCACCGGCCGTGCGCCGCCAGTTTGAGGAGGCGTCGCAGGCGTCCTGGGACGACCAGCGCCGCATCGAGGCGGCCGACACCATGCCCTTCGATATCTACCTGCAGGAGTACCTGTCGCCCAAACGCCTGGTCGCGGAAAAGCAGGGCGGACCTGAGAATTCGCAAGCCTGACGGCGGCGGATTTCTTGCGCGCGGCGCTTCAAGGCACTAAAGTAAAACTGCATATCGATGCAGGACGGCGTCGTGGTGGCGCCGTTGCAACTTCAGGCAAAGGAGCGTACGCATGAGTTCATTGATTCGACGCGGCAATCTGCTGGACGAATTTTTCCGCGATGTGGCCCCCGGCTTTTACGTCAAGCCCCTGCACGGAGACCCCTTGCCCGGGCCGGAGCAGATCAAGATCGATGTGAAGGAAACCGACCAGGCCTACACCGTGCATGCCGAGGTGCCGGGCGTGGCCAAGGAAGACATCCACGTTTCGCTGGATGGCAACATGGTCACCCTGCAGGCCGAAGTCAAGCAGCAGGATTTGCAGACCAAGGACGAGAAAGTGCTGCGCAGCGAGCGCTATTTCGGCTCGGTGGCCCGCAGCTTCCAGCTGCCGCAGGACATCGACCAGTCCCTGGCGAAAGCCAAATACGAAAACGGCGTGCTGACGCTGACCTTGCCCAAGAAAACCGGTGGCAACGCCCAGCGTCTGGCCATTGACTGACGGTTAACGCGCCGCCTTCTTGGCTGGCGCGCGCTTGGCCGCGGTTTTGGCGGCCGTCTTGGCCTTGGGCTTCTTGCCCGCAATCTTGCCGGCCAGCGCGCCGGTCTGCGCCTCCAGCTTGGCGGCCACCTTGGTCACGGCCTGGGCGGCCGGCACGGCGGCCACGGCCAGTGTGTTCAGGGCGGTCACGCCGGTGGCCTTTTCAAAGCGGCCGGCGTTGGCGGCGACCTGAGTCAGGCCCAGGCCGGCCAGTTCCACCGCCTTGTCCACCACGCTGTCGGCGCTGTCGGTCGTCAGCGCAACACCCTTGGCGTAGTAGCCGGTCAGCTTCTGCTGCGCGGCCACGGCGTTGTCCCGCGCTTCGGCGCTGAGGCGGTTGCCGGCCTTGCCAACGGCGCTGGCCCAGCGCTGGTCCATGAAGCCGATCGCGCGCTGGTTGCCCACGCGGTACGCGTGGATGACGTTCTTGGCGGTCTTGCCATACGATGCAATCAGGTCGCTGGTCACGGTGGAAAGGGTCTGGTTGGCCATGAGGATCTCCGGGTAAATAGAATGGGGAAGGGAACTGGGGCGGATTCTCCCGGCTCACCCTAGTGGAGACACCTTAAATTCCCGCTATTTCCTAGAGCGGCCTGTCTAGGCCGGGTGTAGCGCGCAAACTGCCCGACAATCCGGTGCACGCAAACCCCATCCATTTCAACCCAGGAGTCTTTTGCATGAAGATCGAAACCATTGCCGTCCACGGCGGCTACACGCCCGACCCCACCACCAAGTCCGCAGCGGTGCCGCTGTACCAGACCACGGCCTACGCCTTTGACAGCGCCCAGCACGGCGCCGACCTGTTTGACCTGAAAGTGGCCGGCAACATCTACACCCGCATCATGAACCCGACCACCGACGTGCTGGAGCAGCGCGTGGCGGCGCTGGAAGGCGGCGTGGCGGCCCTGGCCATGGCGTCCGGCATGGCGGCCATCACGGCGGCCATCCAGACCATTGCCGAGACCGGCGACAACATCGTCTCGGCCAGCACGCTGTATGGCGGCACCTACAACCTGTTTGCCCACACCTTCCCGCAGCAGGGCATCGAGGTGCGCTTTGCCGACCCGCGCGACCCCGCCAGCTTTGCCAAGCTGATCGATGCCCGCACCAAGGCGGTGTTCTGTGAATCCATCGGCAACCCGCTGGGCAACGTGACCGACATCGCCGCGCTGGCCAAGGTGGCACACGACCATGGCGTGCCGCTGATTGTGGACAACACCGTGCCCAGCCCCTACCTGTGTCGCCCCATTGAGCACGGCGCCGACATCGTGGTGCATGCGCTGACCAAGTACATGAACGGCCACGGCAACAGCATTGGCGGCATCATCGTCGACAGCGGCAAGTTCCCCTGGGCCGAGCACAAGGCGCGCTTCAAGCGCCTGAACGAGCCGGATGTGAGCTACCACGGCGTGGTCTACACCGAGGCGCTGGGCGCCGCCGCCTACATTGGTCGCGCCCGCGTGGTGCCCCTGCGCAACATGGGTGCCGCCATTTCGCCGTTCAACGCCTGGCTGACGCTGCAGGGCATCGAGACCCTGCCGCTGCGCATGGACCGCACCTGCGACAACAGCCTGGCCCTGGCCAAGTTCCTGCAGAGCCACCCCAAGGTGGAATGGGTGCGCTATGCCGGTCTGCCAGACCATCCGGACCACGCACTGGCGCAACGCCAGATGGGCGGGCGGGCTTCGGGCATCTTGAGCTTCGGTCTCAAGAGCAGCGATGCCGACCCCCGGGCCGCCGGCGCACGCTTCCTCGACGCGCTGGACCTGTTCACGCGCCTGGTGAACATTGGCGATGCCAAGTCGCTGGCCACGCACCCGGCCTCCACCACGCACCGCCAGCTCGACGCGGCCGAAATGGCCAAGGCCGGCGTGAGCGAAAACATGGTGCGTCTGTCGGTGGGCATCGAGCACATCGATGACCTGCAGGCGGACCTGGCGCAGGCGCTGGCCAAGGTCTGATGCGCATCCACACGAGGTAAAACGGCATGGCAATCCAGTGGTTCCCCGGTCACATGCACCTGACGCGCAAGGCGATCGAAGAGCGCATCAGGGAGATCGATGTGGTCATCGAGCTGCTGGACGCCCGCCTGCCGGGCTCCAGCGCCAACCCCATGCTGGCCCAGCTCACGGCGGGCAAGCCGGCCCTGAAGGTGCTCAACAAGCAGGACCTGGCCGACCCGGCGCGCACCCAGGAGTGGCTGGCCCATTTCAACGCCCTGCCGGGCACCCGTGCCCTGGGGCTGGACGCCAGCATGGCGACGCCGGCCAAGGCGCTGATCGACGCCTGCTTTGCCCTGGCGCCGCACCGGGGCAGCAGCATGGCCAAGCCCATGCGGGTGCTGATCTGCGGCATTCCCAACGTGGGCAAGTCCACGCTCATCAACACCTTGAAGGGCAAGCGTGCCGCCAAGACCGGCGACGAGGCCGGCGTGACCAAGATCGAGCAGCGCATCGTGTTGCAGGACGCCTTTTACCTGTTTGACACGCCCGGCGTGCTGTGGCCGCGCATCATCGTGGCCAAGAGCGGCTACAACCTGGCCGCCAGCGGCGCCATTGGCAAGAACGCCTTTGACGAAGAAGAGGTGGCCCTGGAACTGCTGGACTACCTGCGCCAGCACTACCCGGCCCAGGTGGAGGCGCGCTACAAGCTCACCGGCGTGGCCGGGCAGACCGACGAGCAACTGCTCGAAGCCATTGGCCGCAAGCGCGGCGCGCTGCAAAGCGGTGGCCGGATCAACCTGCAGAAGGCGGCCGAGGTGGTGATCCACGACTTCCGCGCCGCCGTGATGGGGCGCATGACGCTGGAGACCCCCGCCGAATTCGCCGAATGGCTGGCCCATGGCCAGAAGATGGATGCCGAGCGTCAGGTCAAGAAAGACGCCATCGAGCTGGACCGCGCCATCCGCTTCAAGAAAGTGCCGCGCCCGCCCCGTGTGCAAGCAGCGGACGACGGAATTTCAGACTAAAACGGCCTGAAGCGCCCGTATTTACTGCGCAGACAGCTACGGAAACCATAGCAAAACGGCGACCCGCTCAGAGCGGCTGGGCGTGCTGGAGGACGAAATCGGCAATGGCGTGCAGGTCCTGCAGCGCCAGGCGCGCCGGCTGCGCGGGGTGGGCAGCATCGCCGGCCTCGGGTGGCGTATCGGAGGCAATGCCCACAATGTTGGGCCAGTCGGGCCATAGGGTGGCGCGCTCCTGCGATGCGCGCCAGACCTCGAGCTTGGGAAAGTCGCCCTGCTTGAAGCCTTCGATCAGCACCAGGTCGCAGGGCTGCAGGCGCCCCAGCAGGTATTCCACCGACGGCTCCGGTTCGCCGCGCAACTCGTGCATGAGGGCCCAGCGTTCGTTGCCCAGCAGCACCACTTCGTTGCAGCCCGCTTCGCGCAGGCGGTAGGAGTCCTTGCCGGGGCGGTCGATGTCGATCGACTTGTGGCTGTGCTTGATGAGCGACACGCGCAGGCCGCGCGACGCGAGTTCGGGGACCAGCCGCTCCAGCAGCGTGGTCTTTCCCATGCCGGAGTGACCGGCAATACCAAATACTTTCATGGGGGATCGGTTTCCCGGGCTAGGTCTACAGGGGTGAACACAGGGCCCGGCTCAGGCCGGGGTTCCGACAATAACACTGGACGCCTTGAAAATGGCCGTGGCCGGCTGCCCCACGGCCAGACCCAGGGTGCTTGCGCTCTCGTTGGTGATGACGGCCGCAATGGCGCCACCGCCGGGCAGGTCGATGACCACCTCGGTGTTCACGGCCCCCGTCTGCAGGCGGCTGACGGTGCCCGCCAGCCGGTTGCGCGCCGAGAAGCGGGCGCCCTGCGTGTCGGTCGCAACAATGATGGACGAGGCCTTGATGAGCGCGAACGCTTCCGCGCCCAGCCGCAGCCCCAGGCCTTCGGTGCTCTCGTGCGTCACCGTGGCCACCAGTTTCTGATCGCCCACGATGGCGAGTTCGATCTCATCGTTGACGGCACCGCGCTGCACGGCGGTGACGGTGCCCAGAAACTGGTTGCGCGCACTGGTTTTCATGGTCATTCTCCGGATCAGGAAGTAGTCGTTGGTGACCCCCTCGGCCTGCTGGCTGAGCTGGTCGATGAAACGCCGGTGTTCGGATTCGATCAGCCGGAAATTGTCGACCAGCTGCTGGCCGCGCCGGGTCAGCCGGGTGCCGCCGCCGCCCTTGCCGCCGGTGAGCCGTTCCACCAGCGGCTCGCCGGCCAGGTTGTTCATGCCGTCGATCGCGTCCCACGCGGCCTTGTAGCTCATCTTCATGGCCTTGGCCGCCTGCGTGATGGAGCCGGACGCATGGATGGCGGCCAGCAGGGCAATGCGACCAGGGCCACCCAGGTTTTCGCCGCCGACTGTCATCCACACAGCCCCCCTGAGCGCGATGGCCTTGTCGTCTACGGGTTTCATTTCATGCACCTTTCCACACGTCGAGGGGGAAAGCATACCGAATAGTTTTCGCAGCGTTCGCAGGTCGGCGGGCGCAGACCGGGCTGGCCGCGCTGTAGGCCCAATTCCATGAACAGGAAGTGCTTCCACCGCAGGGCGCGCACATTGAGGTCGTGCAGGGGCGTGAAGTAATGCCGCAGCAGTGTGGAGACCGCCTCGCGCCCGTCCAGACCCAGATCCTCCCAGAGGTGGCGGCTGCCGAAGCAGGCCGCCGCCACGGCCCGCGCCAGCCAGTCGGCGTGCAGCGGATCGGCGCCAGGGCTGCGGTGGGTATGGAGCAGCCGGGCCAGCAGGGCAAAGTCGGGTGGCGTGCGGTGGCCGAGTCGCGCGTGCTGCTGCTCGGAGAGCGGCTTCCCGACGGCGAGATCGGGCAGGCACTGCGCCAGCAGGGCGTGGTGCTCGGGCTGCGCCAGGCCCAGTGTCCAGGCGAACAGCGGGAGTTCACCTTCCTGCGCATTGCGCAGGGTGCCGCCGATGGCCTGGACCATCAGAGCGTAGTGGCCCGACTCGGCTGCGCGCATGACCGGCTCACTCCACGATCTTGCGCACTTCGATGCCTTGCAGCCATTTCACATGGCGTGGCCCGGTGCGGGTGTCCTTGGTGGAAACCAGGGCGATGCGGCCCTCGTCGTCGCCCAGCGCCTTGCCGTCCTTCTCGAAGAACACGATGACGCCGTCACCCAGCGGCGAGTTGAACACCTCGGTCCATGAGAAGACCACCTTGTAGCCGTCGCTGGCCGTGGCAATGATGGCCATCTTCTTGACGTCGTTGTGGCTGTGCGAAACGATGCTGGCCTTTTCCAGGATGTCCCGCAGCAGCACGCCCTTGAGGTGCTCAAGTTGACCGAGGTTGGCGCCGGACTGGCAGACCATGGGGACCTCGCCAACCTGCTGTGGCGGAAATTTCCGCAGGTCGTCCACACGCAAGCTCAGCGGGTGTTCCACGGCGCCCGAAATGGCAATGCTCTCGGTCACGAATTCGGTTGGGTTGGGAATTTCGCCGGTGGTGGCCAGGACCCAGCGGACCAGCTTGGTCGCGTCCTTGGGCGTCACACTGCCGTTGGGCGGCATGAAGGGCAGGGTCGCCAGGCCGTCCTTCATCCAGCCCAGGCCGTTCGGGCCGGTTCCCTTGATGACGTTGTCGACCAGCATAGCCAATGTCTTGGCGTCCTGGCGGCCGGCGTATTTTTCGGCGACCCGTTTGAAGGGCGGGCCGATGCGGGTCTCCAGACCCCGGTGGCAGGCGAGGCAGCCGCTGGTCTGGGCCAGCGCAATCTCGTCCGCGGCGGTGGCGGGTTGGATGGACAGCAGCAGGGCGGCTGCTAGGGTGAGCGAGCAGGTGATGCGGGTGGCAAGGCGGTTGGAGGCCATGGTGGGTTGTTTCCTTGTGGTGGTGGGGATCAGAATTGGTAGCGCAGCGTGCCGAACCACATGCGTCCGGGGCTGGGGAAGCCGTCGGCCAGCTGGTAGTTCTTGTCTTCCAGGTTGGTGACGCCGAATTCGGCGCTCACGTCCTTGCGCACCCGGTAGGTGGCGGTGAGGTTGAGGGTGGTGAAGTCGGGCAGCTCGACGGTGTTGGACGACCAGCGGCTGCTGTTGTATTCGGCGAACGCCAGGATTTCCAGCGAACCGGTGGGCCGGTAGAGCACCTGGGCCGTCAGCTTCTGGCGGGGTATGTCGGTGATGCGCACGGTCGGGTCGCTGACGTTCTCCAGTTCCATGTAGGTGTAGTTACCACCCACTTCCAGCTGGGCGTTGACCGCGGTGTTCAGGCTCAGTTCAACGCCGCTGGTGCGCACCTTGCCCACGTTCTGCATCTGGCATTTGAAGGTGCTGCTGCAGCTGGTTCCGATGGCGCCGACGTAGACCGACTGGATCTTGTCGCTGGTGTCGGCGTAGAAAACGGCCGCCTGTGCCTTGGCGTCCGCCCACGGCGCGCCCTGATAACCCACTTCGTAGCTGATGGAGCGTTCGGTTCCCAGGTTGGGATTCTCAATGTAGCTGCCCAGCCGCTGGGAGTAGCGGTCCTTGAGGGTGGGCAGGCGCGACTTCTGCGCGACCGTGGTGTACAGGCGGGCGTTGGGCGAGTAGTCGTAGTACAGGCCAGCCTGTGCATTGGTGGCGGCCTTGGTGTCGGGCAGCGCATAGGCATTGCTGCTGTTGTACACCGACAGCGGGCGCAGCATGTGGCGGGCCACGCCCACGGACAGCGCCAGTGCGTGGTTCAGGGCGATGGTGTCTTCGGCGCCCAGCGAGATCTGGGCGTCCCGGATGTTGGCGTTGGTGGCACCGGTGGCATCGGTCTCGGTGTGCAGGTCTTCCTTGTAATGCGCAATGGTGCGCACGGTGTGGGCGTTCCAGCGCAGGGATTCCAGCTCCAGCGACGCGCCGGTGACCGCATCGTCGTACAGGCTGCGCCCCGTGCCGACGCTGCCCGAGCCACTGGTCTTCAGGGTGCTGTAGCTGGCATCGGTGTAGGAGTCCGTTTCATTGGCATAGGTGTCGCGGTAGACGCGGGCCTTGAGGGTTTCGGCGCTGCCGATCAGGGTCTTGGTGACGATGGCCACGCCGCTGGTGTTCCAGTAGGGCCATTGCCAGTAGCGGGCGGCGGCAGGGATGGTGGAGGGCGGTTGGCCCTTGGTGCCCTGCTGGTTGTAGTAGCTCAGGGTGTACTCGTCGGCGGCGTTGGGCGTGAGCCCTAGCTTGAACGAACCCTTGCTATCCTTGCGGTAGGCGTTTTCGCGCTGGCCGCCGTTTTCGGTGGCGGTGGGCTTGAAGTCGGCCGAGAGCGGGAAGGAGTCACTCTGCAGATAGCTCGCACCCGCCTGGAAGTACCAGCTGTCCTGGTTGGAGCCGACGTTGATGCTCGCTTGGCGTTCGTTGCCGGACGCGAAGCCCACGCTGGCATCGCCTTCGAAGCGTGTCTTGGGCTTGCGTGAAATCAGGTTGATGGCGCCGCCCATGGCGTTGGGGCCGTACAGCACCGAGCTGAAGCCCTTGGCTACCTGGATGGCGGCCAGATCGGCCGTGGTGAACCGGTTGAAGTCCACATAGCCGTCGTAGGGGACGTACAGGGGAATGCCGTCCATGAACAGCGGCACCTGGCGCGCATCGAAGCCGCGCACGTAAATGACTTTTTCGTTGCGCGAGTTGTTGGACACAGTCACGCCGGAGAGCAGGTTGAGGGCGTCGCCGATGTTGTCGCGGTGGTTGCGGCGCATGTCTTCGGCGGCGAGCGCGGAAGACACCTGGTCCTCGCCAATCTCGCCCATCTGGGCGCGCGTTCCCAGCACCGTGATGGTTTCCAGCTGTGGGGTTTTTTTCTCGTCCGTGTCGGCGGCTTGCGCCGCCGGCAGGGAGCCCGCTGCCAGGGCAAGGCACAGCAGCATTTTTCTTCGGGCCCGGTTGTTTGGCCTGGGGTGTTGGCGTATCGGCATAGCAGGTGTCCTGTGGAAGGTTGGAAAAGGGGGTTGCCATTCGCTATATATAAGTCAATATAACGATGGGCAAAATTTTTTAAGCTGGCATGGCCTCCCGGGCGAGGGCCCCGAGGTCTTGCGCGGTGTCCTGGATGACTCCATCGCGCAGGTGCAGCACGTGCTCGCCAAACGCCGCCACGTCGTCCGGGTCGTGCGTGATCAGCACCATGGGCACGTTCAGCTGGCGTTGCAGGCGGTCGAGCTCGCCGCGCATGCGCCCGCGCAGGGCGGGGTCCAGCGCGGCGAAGGGCTCGTCGAGCAGCAGCGCACGCGGATGCGGCACCAGGGCGCGCGCCAGGGCGGTGCGCTGGCGCTGGCCGCCCGACAGCTGCGCCGGGTATTGGTGCGCCACGGCCTGCAGCTCGAAGGCCTGCAGCCAGTAGTCCACCGCCGGATCGGTCACCCGCGTGCGCGGGTTGAGCCAGCCGCGCCGGGCGCCGAAGGCCACGTTCTGGCGCACCGTCAGGTGGGGAAACAGGGCGTAGTCCTGGAACAGATAGGCCATCTGGCGCCGCTGCGCGGGCAGGTTGGTGCCGGTGGCGCTGTTAAACAGGGTCTGGCCACCGAGCTGGATGCATCCGGCGTCGGGCGTCAGCAGGCCGGCCATGGCCCTGAGCGTCAGGCTCTTGCCCGCGCCCGAGGGGCCGTAGATTACCAGCCGCTGGCAGGTGGACTGGAAGCGCACCCGCAGGTCAAACGTGCGGTGGCCGGCGCGCAGGGTTTTCTGGATGTCGATGTTGAACTGCATGGGCGTTTGCCTCAGGGGTGCGCGGTGCGCCCGGGTGCCAGCTTGCCGGCTGTCAGCAGCACGGCCATGCAGGTGAGGGAGGTGATGAGTACCAGCAGGTTGGCGGTGTCGTCCTGGCCGGCCTGCACGGCTTCATAGACAGCCACCGAGAGGGTCTGCGTCCGGCCCGGAATGCTGCCGGCCACCATCAGCGTGGCGCCAAACTCGCCCATGCCGCGCGCAAAGGCCAGCAGCAGGCCCGCCAGAATGCCGCGCCAGGCCAGCGGCAGCGTGATGCGGAAGAACACCCCCACGTTACCCACCCCCAGCACCCGCGCGGCCTGCTCCAGCTGGGTGTCCACCGCCTCAAAGGCCGCCCGCGCCGACTTGAAGACCAGCGGGAACGCCACCACCGTGGCGGCAATGACGGCGCCCTGCCAGGTGAAGATCAGGGTGATGCCGAAGTGGTCTTGCAGCCAGGCGCCCACCACGCCCTTGCGTCCCAGCAGCACCAGCAGGTAGTAGCCCAACACGGTGGGCGGCATCACCATGGGCAGGGTCAGCACGGCGTCGAGCACGTCGCGCCCGGCAAACCGGCCGCGTGCCAGAGCGTAGCCGGCGCCCACGCCCAGCACCAGGTTCAGGGCGGTGGCCCAGAACGCCACTTTCAGTGACAGGCTCAGGGCGATCCAGGCGGCGTCCATGGCGTCGGGTCGGAGGGGCTCAGGGCTTCAGGAAACCGTACTGACCCAGCAGGGCTTGCCCGGTGGCCGACAGCGTGAAGTCGATGAACTGGCGGGCCATCTCGCCGTGCGGCCGGTTGGCAATGGCGGCAATGGGGTAGCGGATGGCGGTTTCGGTGGGCACGGTGGCCACCACGCGCACCTTGGTCTTCTGGATGGCCGCGTCGGTGTTGTAGACGAATCCGGCATCCACCTCGCCGCGCACCACGTAGTCCAGGCCTTGGCGTACCGATTGCGCGTAGATGGCCTTGGGCTCCACGGCAGACCAGAGCTTGGCCTGCTCCAGCGCGTGCCGGGTGTAGCGCCCCACCGGCACGCTGGCCGGGTTGCCCACGGCGACGCGCTTGACGGCGGCCTGTGCCAGGTCGGCCACGGTGGAAACGGCCAGGGTGCTGTCGGCCGGCACGATGAGCACCAGGCTGTTGCCGACAAAGTCCTTGCGCGTGCCGGCGGCCAGCAGCTGCTGCGCCTGCGCCAGGTCCATGGCCTCCTGGTCGGCCGAGGCGAACACGTCGACCGGCGCGCCCTTGGCAATTTGCTGCACCAGGGCGTCCGAGGCGGCAAAGTTGAACAGCACCTTGGTGCCGGGGTGCTGTGCCTCGAAGGCGGGGCCCAGCGCCTTGAAAGCATTGGTCAGGCTGGCGGCGGCCGAAACGATCAGTTCTTCCGCGCTGGCCGAACCGATGGCAAGGCTGAGAGCGAGGACGGCGAAAGCGCGTTTGCCAAAGGACGGTTGCATGAAGAAAACCCTTGTTTGAGGTGCGTAGTATATATTTTTATATAACGGTTATGGTGAAGAAGGCTGGTTACTGAAATTCACGATAAAAACGCGCATTTGGCCGCTTAGAATATGCGCAGACAGCTATGAAAAACATAGCAATTGACGCGTTGCAAACCACAGGGACCACCCATGACCAGCAGGCGAATCGTGTTCATAGAGGGGCATCCGGACCCGGAGCAGGGCCATCTGTGCCAGACCCTGGCCGACGCCTACGCCGAAGGGGCGCAGCGGGCAGGCCATACGGTGCGCCGCGTGCAGGTGGCCCAGCTGGACTTCCCGCTGCTGCGCAGCCAGGAAGACTGGGAGCACGGTGTGCTGCCGCCCTGCCTGCAGCAGGCCCAGGCCGACATTGCCTGGGCGCAGCACCTGGTGCTGGTCTTTCCGTTGTGGCTGGGTGACATGCCCGCCGTGCTCAAGGGTTTTCTGGAACAGGTGGCGCGACCGGGCTTTGCCTTTAAGGCCCAGGGCAGCAACCCCATGGGCCGCAAGGGACTCACCGGCCGCTCGGCCCGCGTGGTGGTCACCATGGGCATGCCGGCCCTGCTGTACCGCTGGTATTTCCGGGCCCACAGCATCAAGTCGCTGGTGCGCAATATTCTGGGCTTTGTCGGCATTGCACCGGTGAAGGAAACCTACATTGGCCAGGTCGACAAGCTTGGCCCGGACGGCGTGCGCCAGTGGTGCGACAAGCTGCGGGCGCTGGGCGCCGCAGGCCGCTGACCGCCAGTCCTCACGCCTGCCGTGTGGCAGCGGGGGCCGTGGCGGCCTGCCGCCGGTACTCGCCCGGCACGCTGCCGGTCCAGCGCTTGAACGCCCGGTAGAACGCACTGGCGTCCGAGAAGTGCAGCAGCACGGCAACCTGCCCCAGGCTCAGCATGGGGTCGTTCAGGTAGTCCAGCGCCAGGGCGTGGCGCACTTCGTCCAGTGTGGCCAGAAAGCTGGTGCCCTCCTGGGACAGGCGCTGTTGCAGCACCCGGGGCGAAACGCCCAGCACGTCGGCCACCGGTTCCTTCTGTGCCAGGCCCTGCGCCAGCATCTGCTGCAGCACGGCGGCTACCCGGGTCTTGAAGCTGGCGGTATTCTCCAGCGAGGCCAGGTGCTGGCGCGCCAGCGCCTCGTGCAGGCGGCACAGTTCGGGGTTGCGTGCGGGCAGCAGGGTATCGAGCAGGGCGGTGGGCAGGCCCAGGCCGCTGAAGGTGCTCTGGAACTCCACCGCGCAGCCCAGCACGTCCTGGTACACCGCAGGCGGGCTGATGGCGGCATGGGTCATGCAGATGCGCTGGGGCGAAAACGCCGGCCCCAGAATCCAGCGCAGCAGGCGCACCGAACACGACAGCACGGCTTCGGCCTGCATGGGCGCAAAGCTCAGACGGTCTTCCACCGGGTGGTAGACCAGCCAGGCCAGCCCGTTCTGTTCCACCAGCTGCAGGCGGGCGCCATCGCTCACCAGCCGCTGGAAACGCTGCATGTGGCCGAACGCTTCGCGCAGGGTGGTGCTGGAGACCAGTGTGTAGGCCACCACGTTGAAGGACGTGGGCTCAATGGACAGCCCCATGTGCAGGCCAAATGCCGTGTCGCCGGTCAGCTCGGCGGCGGCGCGCCACAACCGCACCACGGCGTCCAGCGGCAGGCGTGCCAGCGGGTCGGCCGGCATCACGGCAATGCCGGCGCGCGCCAGCAGGTCGGCCGGGTTGGCGCCGCCTTGCTGCGCCGCCGCAACAATGGCCTGCACCCAGCCGATGCCCACGGTCTTGTCGGTCGATTGATTGGCCTGGTTCATCCGTTCGGGATTAAAAAGACAAGGGGCGCTGCTCGTGCGGACAATGCCGCGGGGCTGGCGCCTGCCTAAGATGGCGCCAGAATGGTAACCCAACAAGAAAGCGAGACAAGCCATGCAACAGTACCGCAGTGAGGTGCTCATCGTGGGCGGCGGCATTGCCGGTATCACTACCGCGCTAGAGCTGCTCGACAGCGGCAAGACGGTGCTGCTGCTGGAGCGGGACCAGCCGGAGGTGTTCGGCGGTTTGGCCCGCGAGAGCTTTGGCGGCATGTTCTTTGTTGACTCGCCCGAGCAGCGGCGTCTGGGCATGCGCGACTCCACGGAGCTGGCGCTGCGCGACTGGTGCAGCTTTGCCGAGTTCGGTCCGGATGACCACTGGCCCCGCGCGTGGGCCGAAGCCTATGTGCACCGCTGCACGCCGGATGTGCGCAATTGGGTTCACCGGCATGGCGTGCGGTTCTTTCCGGTGGTGAACTGGGTGGAGCGTGGCGAGTTCCGTCCGGGCAACTCCTTGCCGCGGTTCCACATGGTCTGGGGCACGGGCAAGGCACTGGCAGAGCAGCTGATGGCGGCCCTGCGCAGCCACCCCAACGCCGGCCGGCTCACCCTGCAGTTTGGCCAGCGCGTGGAGCGGGTGCTGGTGGAAAACGGCACGGTCTGTGGCGTACAGGGCTGTGCAGAGGGCAGCGGCATTCCCTTCGAAGCCCGCGCCGAGCAGGTGGTGGTGGCCACCGGCGGCATCAACGGCAGCCTGGACATGGTGCGCCAGCACTGGCATGCCGACTGGGGCCGCCCGCCCGAGACCCTTCTCAACGGCTCGCACCGCTTTGCCGACGGCACGCTGCACACGGCAGTGGCCAACGTGGGTGGCAGGCTCACCCACCTTGACAAGATGTGGAACTACGCCGCCGGCGTGCACCACCCGCGCCCGCGCAAGCCCAACCACGGCCTGTCCCTGGTGCCGTCGCGCTCGGCCCTGTGGCTCAACTGGCGCGGCGAGCGCATGGGGCCACAGCCCCTGGTGTCGGGCTTTGACACCCGCCGCTTGGTGACCGACATCTGCGCCCAGGAAAAAGCGTATTCGTGGCAGGTGATGAACCACCGCATTGCCCTCAAGGAGCTGGCCATTTCGGGCGCCGAATTCAACCCGTCGCTGCGCGACAAGAAGGTGTTTGGCTTCCTGCGCGACGTGCTGCTGGGCAACCGCTGGCTGGTCAACGACATGCTGACCCACTGCAAGGACTTCGTGGTGGCCCAAAGCCTGCCCGAACTGGTGGAGAAAATGAACGCATTGCAGGGCGACACTGCGGTGCAGCTGGACGCGGTGAGCGACGCAGTGTCCAGCTACGACGCCACCATTGCCCGCGGCGACAAGTACATGAACGACGAGCAGTTGCGCCGCATCGCCGCGCTGCGGCAGTACCGGGGCGACAAGGTGCGCCTGTGCAAGTTCCAGCCCATCAACGACGCCAAGGCGCTGCCGCTGATCGCCATCCGCGAATTCATCACCAGCCGCAAGAGCCTGGGCGGCATCCAGACCGATCTGCACAGCCGCGTGCTCAGCACCGGTAACGAACCCATACCGGGGCTGTATGCGGTGGGCGAAGCGGCCGGCTTTGGCGGCGGCGGCGTGCACGGCCTGCGCGCACTGGAAGGCACCTTCCTGGGCGGCTGCATCCTGTCGGCACGCATGGCGGCGCAGGCCATTGCCCAAGCGGTTTGACGATAGATACATAAATACAGAAGGAGACATATCCATGACCAACGGAGCACAAGCACTGGTGCGCACCCTGATCGACGCCGGCGTGACGGCCTGCTTTACCAACCCCGGCACCTCGGAGATGCACTTTGTCGCCGCGCTGGATTCGGCGCCCGAGATGCGGGCCGTGCTGACCCTGTTCGAGGGCGTGGCCACCGGCGCGGCCGACGGTTACGCCCGCATGGCCGGCAAGCCGGCCGCCACCTTGCTGCACCTGGGCTGCGGCCTGGGCAACGGCCTGGCCAACCTGCACAACGCCCGCAAGGCCCGCGTGCCCATCGTCAACATCGTCGGCGACCACGCCACCACCCATGTGCAGTACGACGCGCAGTTGCAGTCCGACATCGAGACCGTGGCCCGCAATGTGTCGCCGTGGGTGCGCACCTCGGCCAGCACGCAGGCGCTGTGCCGCGACGCGGTGGACGCGGTGGCGGCCGCCACGGCAACGCCTGCCGCCGTGGCCACCCTGATCTTGCCGGCGGACGTGTCCTGGGGCGAGGGGGCCGAGCCCGCGGCGCCCCCGGTGCAGGCCGTTGCGCCCGTGGCATCCGCCGAGACCCTTGCCGCGGTTGCCCAGGCGCTGACCGGTGGTGGCAAGACGGCCATTCTCCTGGGCGGCAAGGCGTTGCGTGAGCCGGCACTGCTGCTGGCATCGCGTATTTCCGGGGCAACGGGGGCGATTCTGCATGCCGAGGTCTTCCCGACCCGCATGGAGCGCGGCGCGGGCCTGCCCTACGTGGAGCGGCTGGCCTACCTGGCCGAACTGGCTTCGGTGCAACTGGCCGGGCTGGAGCACCTGATCCTGGTGGATGCCAAGGCCCCGGTGTCGTTCTTTGCCTACCCCGGCAAGAAGAGCTATCTGGTGCCCGAGGGCTGCAAGGTCCACACCTTGGCGGGGCTAGACCAGGACGCGCTGGGCAGCCTGCAGGCGCTGGCGGCCGTGTTGCGGGCGCAGGATGTGCTGCCCGCGCTGCTGGAGCCCGCGGTGCCCAAGCGCCCCAGTGGCGCGCTGACGGCCGACAAAGTGTGCCAGGCGGTGGCCGCGGTTCTGCCCGAGCGGGCCATTGTCTCGGACGAGGCGCAGACCTCGGGCGTTACCCTGTCCAAGCACACCGCGCAGGCACCCCGGCACGACCTGCTGACCCTGACCGGCGGCGCCATCGGCCAGGGGCTGCCGGTGGCCGTGGGCGCGGCCATTGCCTGCCCGGACCGCCAGGTGTTTGCGCTGGTGGGTGATGGCTCGGCCATGTACACCATCCAGGCCCTGTGGACGATGGCGCGCGAGCAGCTCAATGTCATCACCATTGTGTTCAACAACCGCTCGTACGCCATCCTCAACATGGAACTGGAGCGCGTGGGGGCCGACACGGTGGGGCCCATCGCCAGGTCGCAGCTCGACCTCTCGACACCGCCGCTGGACTTTGTTGCGCTGGGCAACGGGCTGGGCGTGCACTCCGTGCGCGCCGCCACCTGCGAGCAGCTCAACACCGCCCTGGACTTTGCGCTGGCGCATGCCGGCCCGCACCTGATCGAGGTGATCGTGCCCAACGCGTTTTCCGGCCTGAAGCTCAAAGCCCTGCCGCATGTGCTGGGCGCCCTGGAAAAACTGCCGCAGCCGGTGGCCAAAATACTCAAGCAGAAAATTTCGCCTTGAGCCCGTTTTTGCCCCGGGAACCGCACCGGCTACAGTAGCTGGAACTTTTTTCGCGCCCGTTCGTTGAACGGGGTTCCAGCCATGCGAAACCACCGTGACCTCGACGAGACCGAATGCATCACGCGCGCGCAGCGGGGTGAGGTGGCGGCGTTCACGGAACTGGTGGCGCGCTACCAGGACCGCATCTACCGCTTTCTGGTGCGGCTGACCCGTTCGCAGGACGATGCGCTGGACCTGACGCAGGAGACGTTCCTGCGCGCGTTCCAGGGCTTGCCGGGCTGGCGGCCGGACGCACGCTTCACCACCTGGCTGTTTCGCATTGCGCGCAACCTGGCGTTTGACCTGTTGCGGCGCCACAAAACCGTGGAATTCGTGGCCCTGGAAGACGACGCCGATGCCCCGGACCCGACCCCCGGGCCCGATGCCGCGCTGGAAACGGCGCAGCGCCTGCGCCTGCTGGACGCCGCCTTGCTGCGCCTGCCCGCCGAGCACCGCGAGATTGTGTTGCTGCGGGAAATCGAGGACCTGTCGTACGACGACATTGCCGCGGTGCTGGATATCAACCTCGGCACGGTCAAGTCGCGCCTGGCGCGGGCGCGCCGTACCCTGATCGACACCGTACCGAACGGACTGGAGGATTTGCCATGACCTGCCCCCCCTATGAAGAATTGTCGGCCTACGCCGACCACGGGCTCAAGCCCCGTGCCCAGGCGCGGCTGGCCGCGCATGTGCAGGGCTGTCCCCGTTGCCAGCAACAGCTCCAGGCGTTGCAGGCGCTGCACCAGAGTCTGCAAGCACTGCCGTCGCCGGCGCTGGGGTTTGATCTGGGCGCGCGCCTGAACGACCAACTGCTGGCGGGGCTGGGCCGCAACCGCACGCCCCCCCGCCCGGTCTGGGTCGGCTGGAGCAGCTGGGCACCGGCGGGGCTGGCGGTGCTGGCCATGGCCTCGGGTGTCTGGCTGGGCGGTCTGCTGGTGGGGGGCAGTGCCATCAGCGCGCCGCGCGCCACGATGGCACGGGTGTTTGACCCGGTGCCGCCCGGTGGCCTGTGCGCGATTGCCGAATTGTGCCGTGTATCGAAAGGAATGCCATGAACCGCACGCTTACCCGATGGCTGCTGGCCGTCTCGCTGTCACTCAACATCGGCATCATTGGTGCGGTGGTCTTCCGCCAGGCACTGCCCTGGGTGCCGCCGGCCGCCGCGCCGGCGCCCCATTTGAACCTGCCGGATGAACTGCAATTGAGCGCCGAACAACGCCAGCGCTGGCAGCAGCTGGAGCCGGCGTTCCTGCGCGACCTGGCGGCCAACTGGAGTGAAATCCGCCGCCACCGCGAGGCACTGGTGCGGGCCATTTTTGCCGCCGCGCCGCAGCGGGCAGACATCGACGCGGAGCAGACGCGGATCGCCGCCCTGCAGGATGCCCAGCAGCAGCGGGTGATTACCCAGCTGCTGGCTGAGCGGGAGGTGCTCAACGCCAAGCAGCGGGCCCGGCTGATGGAACTGCTCCTGGGGCGCTACGCGCAGGAGGCCACCGAGGAAGAGCTGCTGCACCGGGATTGATGTGCGGATCACCGCCGTCGCGGCCAGCGGGAAAAAATAAAAGGAACATTCTCAGTGCATGTTCGTTAAGACAAGCAAGGTCCGGCATGTGCTGGGCCGATTTTCCTTATCTGAACTGGAGCACACCATGAAATTTCCCTTGTATGTACTGATGGTCGCCACCCTCGCAACCCCGCTGGCCGCGCTGGCCGCCGACCACTCGGCGCACGGTGCCGAGGCCGGGCACGCGATCACGCTCAACGCGGGCAAGAAGTGGGAGACCGACGGCCCCCTGCGCCAGGCCATGACGGCCATCCGCATTTCCGTGGCCACCACCCTGCCCAAGGCCCACGCGGGCAAGGCCACGGCGGCCGACTACGACGCCTTGAGCAAGGAGGTGAACACGCAGGTGGCGTACATCGTGGAAAACTGCAAGCTCGACCCCCAGGCCGATGCCCAGTTGCACACCGTGATTGGCGACATGCTCAATGGCGCGGAAAAAGCCGAAGGCAAGCAGGGCAAGAGCCGGGCGTCTGGCGTGGTGCAGATTGCGCAAGGTCTCAACACCTACGGCAAGTACTTTGACCACGCCGGCTGGAAGTCGATCTCTGTGCCCCACTGAGGGCGTGCGCGGGCTGCTACCCAGGCGGCCCGCCGGGCATCTGCCGAGCGGGCTTATGCACGCGGACCCAAACGGTCAATGGGCTTCGATGACCGGGTAGAAGTCGGTGTTTTCCTTTTGCATGCGCTCGTACAGCACCTTGAGTACGCTGTTGGCATCGGTGCGAAATTCTTCCGGATTGTTCGAAACACTGGCGGCGCTGTTCCACTTGCGGGAGAAGGCCAGGTAGCTTGCAGCGATGTGCTTCATCTCGTCCTGAAAACGCTTGCCCATGGCGGCGAGCGCGGAGTCCTGGCTCTTGTTGAGTGCCGGGTATAGCACCGAGTCCTCCACGGCCAGGTGCAGCTTGATCGTGGAACTCATGGCCACGATCAGGCGGGCTATTTCGGCGGCGTTGTCGCTTATGCCCCGGTGGGAATGGGTCCGCAGGGCCGATATGCACGACAGGATTTCAACGTGCTGGTGCTTGAAGCGGTCGATGTTCATGGGCGTTCTTTCTGGTGAGACAAGAGGGGTGGTGCAGCACAAGGCGTGGCACCGACTGGTCTTCATTCTAGAAAAATACGCAATAAGATGCAAATTAAATGCATCTTATAAAAAGGGGCTTTGCACCGGCCTCGCGCGGCCGGGCGGCTCAGTGGGCGGGTTGGGGCTGGCAGAGTGGCCCGGTGCTGGCCGTGAGAACCTGCACGGTGACGTGTGTGATTTCGAAGCGGTCGTGCAGCTGGTGGTTGATCTCCGCCAGAAAGGCGTCGCCCGGATGCCCTTGCGGTGTCACCAGGTGGGCGGTCAACGCCACCTGGGTGGTGCCCATGGCCCACACATGCAGGTCGCTCACCTCGGTCACCTCGGGCAGGCTGCTCAGGTAGGCGTGCACGTCGGCCAGGGGGATGTGGTCGGGCACGCCGTCGAACAGCAGGTGCAGGGACTGGCGGAACAGTCCCCAGGTCCCGACGATGATGACCGCGGCGATCAGCAGGCTCATGACCGGGTCGATCCAGCTCCAGCCCTGCCACAGGTACAGGGCCCCGGCCACCACCACCCCCAGCGATACCAAGGCGTCGGCGGCCATATGCACGAAGGCGCCGCGGATGTTGAGGTCGTGTTCGCCACCGCGCATGAACAGCAGGGCTGTGGCCGTGTTGACCAGAATGCCCACGGAGGCAACGGCCATGACGGTGACACCATCCACGACCTGCGGTGAGGCCATGCGGTGCAGGGCCTCCCACACCAGGGAACCCATGGCGACCAGCAGCAGTACCGCGTTGACAAAGGCCGCCAGGATGGAGGCCCGCTTCCAGCCGTAGGAGTACCGGGCATTGGGGCGCCAGCGCGCCGCGAGAGCGCCGGCCCAGGCCAGTCCCAGGCTGGCCACATCGCTGAGGTTGTGTCCGGCGTCGGCCAGCAGAGCCAGCGAGTTGATGCGCCAGCCGTAGAACGCTTCCACCGCCACGAAAAGCAGGTTCAGGACCATGCCAATGGCAAAAGCCCGGTTGAATGATGCGGGGGCGTGGTGACTGTGGTCGTGGTCGTGGTGGCTGCTCATCGGCGGTGCGGGTGGAAAAGGCGATTCAAAGGGGGTGGGCGCCGATTGTCGCCCAAAAGGCGGCACCACTGCGAGGTCTGGGGGTATGGTCCGGCTTGTGTATATTGCGTTGCAAGCTATGAAATAAATAGCATTTGACGGAAGTTGCGTAGTGTGACACCCTTGGGTTGACCCGCGTGGCAGGCAACTTGGCTGTGGCTCAGGTACGGTGTTGCCGGGTCGCAGATTGATAAATTCCGCAACGGGCCTATAACTACAAATTGCCCGGGTGGTGTTGTCATGTGACGGCGTTGCCATGCGTTGCAGCCGGATGTTCAACAGGGAGGGTAGACATGGGCATGCATTCCAGTTGCCGTGACGGGGCGGTGCTCTGGCTGCCGAGGCGGCACCAAGCGGCAGACCGGCGACCAACATGAAAGTCGTCGAGCGCGCATTCTCAACCTGGCTGAATTCGCGGCTGTATGTCCGGATGTACATACCCATCCTGGTGCTCATCCTGCTTTTTTCCGGCCTGCGCTACCAGTTGTTCATCGATGCGTCCTTCCGGGAAATCAACAGCCGCAGCACCCGTGAATTGAGCCACATCCGCCACGCGCTCATGCCGGCGCTGGCAGAGTACGCGCAGACGGGCGACCAGGAGCGGCTGCGGCGCGTCATCGACGACGAGGTGCGTTCCAACCCGGACATCGCCACCATCCGCTGGCAGACGCACGCCACGCTGATCGAGGTCTCCAATCCGGACTTGCCGGTGCCTTTGTATCCGGTTTGGTTCCTGCGCTTTGTGCCGCCGCAGCCGGCGGACGTCACTTACCTGGTTGTGCTGTCCGGCCAGGAGAACGTCGCGCTCAGCCTGATGCCGTCTGTGGTGGGTGGCATCAATGGCGTGTGGGTGGCCCTGGTCACCCAGGTCAAGATGACGGCGGCCATCACCTTCATCGTGTTCTTCCTGCTGTCCCTGTTGCTGCGCAGCAATGGCGCCATGCTGCGACGTCTGGCCCGTGCCACCAACCAGTTCAGAAGCGGGGACTACAACGCGCGGATGGACGTCGTCGGCACGTACGAAGGGCGGGCCGTGGCGCAGACCTTCAATGCCATGGCGCACGAAGTGCAGATTCTGGTGGAGTCCCTGCGTTCAAGCCAGCACAAGCTCAGCGAGCAGCTGCATTTCACGCTGCAGCTGTCCAACGCGCTGCCCATTCCCGTGTTCGTGGTTGATGCCAAAGGAATCTGCCTGCGCGTCAACACTGCCTGGGAAAACCTGTTCGGGGTCCGGTCCGAGGATCTGGTGGGGCAACCCATGCAGGGCATCTTCAACAAGGTGGACCGCGTCGGCTCTGCGGAGCCCGCGGCCGACGACCGCTCGGTGCAGGAGCTCAGCGTGACCACACGCGCGGGCAAGGTTATCCAGACCATTTACTACAAGGCCACCTTTTCCACCATCGAAGGCGAGGACGCCGGCGCCATCTGCGTCCTGGTGGACGTGTCCCCCCTCAAGCAGGCGCAGGGTGCCCTCGTTCTGGAGAAGGAGCGGGCCGAGGTGACGTTGTCGTCCATCGGCGATGGCGTTATCACCACCGACCTGCACTGGCGCGTGGAGACCCTGAATACGGCGGCGCAGCAGCTGACCGGCTGGACGCTGGAGCAGGCGGCGGGTCGCCTGCTGGGCGACGTGTTCGAGCTGGCCGAGGACCCGGGCCAGTCCGTGGCCGGGAAGACCTGGAGCAACGCCCTGCGCGACAACGCCGTGGTGCACGCCTCCAACCAGGCGCTGGTGGACCGGTCCGGCAAGCGCTACTCCATTGACTACACGGCGTCGCCGATCACCAAGGTCGATGGTTCTGCCATCGGGTGTGTGCTGGTGTTCCGCGATGTCAGCGAGAAGCGCTACCTCAAGCGGCAGATCGACTGGCTGGCCAGCCACGACGAGCTGACCGGACTGGAAAACCGCGCCGCCCTGATCGAGGCGTTCCAGCAGGCGATTGCGCGGGCACAGAAAAACCACCAGTTGCAGGCGGTGTGCCTGCTGGACCTGGACCATTTCCAGCAAGTCAACGAGCGCTACAGCAGTGCGTACGGAGATCGCCTGCTGCAGGAAGTGGCCTCGCGCCTGAGCCGCCTGACGGCCGAAGGCGATGGCGTAGCACGGCTGGGCGGCGACGAATTCGTGCTGCTGATTGGCGGGCAGACCAAGGCCAGCGTGATCGAGAACATGGTGCGTCGCGTGCTGGCCGAGCTCGCGCGCCCCTACGTGATTGACGATGAAACCATCTACCTGACGGCCAGCGCCGGCATTGCCATCTACCCCGACGACGACGTCAGCCCTGACACCTTGCTGCGCCACGCAGACCAGGCCATGTACCAAGCCAAGCAGATCGGGCGCAACCGAGTGCACCTCTTTGACGCTGATCTGGACAAGGAAGTGCAGACCCAGCACACGCAGCGGGCCCGGGTCCGCAGCGCGCTGCTCGACGGCGAACTGCGGCTCCATTTCCAGCCCAAGGTCAACATGCGGACCGGCGAGATCGTCGGCATGGAGGCGCTGTTGCGCTGGCAGCACCCGGACAAGGGCTTGCTGGGCCCGTCGGATTTCCTGCCCATGGTGGGCAATACCGACCTCATCGTGAATATCGGCGAGTGGGTGCTGCGCCAGGCGCTGCTGCAGATGCGGCAGTGGCAGGCCCGCGGCATGCACTGGAGTGTCAGCGTGAACATTGCGGGGCGTCACTTCCAGCTCAAGGACTTCGTGGTGTGGCTCAAGAAGACGCTGGAGGCGTTTCCGGACGTGCCGCCGAGCTTGCTGGAGATCGAAATTCTCGAGTCCGCCGCGTTGGACGATCTGCAGCATGTGTGCGAGATCATGCAGGCCTGCCAGGCTCTGGGCGTGAAATTCGCCCTGGACGATTTCGGCACCGGCTATTCGTCCCTGGCCTACCTCAAGACCCTGCCCGCCGAAACCCTGAAGATTGACCAGACTTTCGTGCGCAACATCCTGGAAGATCAGGATGACCTGGTGCTGGTCAGTGCCGTGATCGGTCTGGCACGGGTCTTCAACCGCAAGGTCATTGCCGAGGGCGTGGAGACGCCGGCGCACGGTGTGCGGCTGCTCCAGCTGGGCTGTGATTGCGCGCAGGGCTTTGGCATTGCCCGCCCCATGGCGGCCCAGGCCGTGCTGCCCTGGGCCCACGCATTCAAGCCCGATCCGGCGTGGGCTGCCGTGGGGCCTGCCGAGCCGGCCTTCAGGAGCGGCCCGGCCTAGACAGCAGCTGCCTGCCGCGCCGCAGCAGTTCCAGCCAAACCCCGCTTGCCGCCAGCATGACCAGGCCGGCGGCCAGTCCTGCCAAGTCCGGCGGTGCCAGGCCCATGGTCGTGCGCAGCCAGGGTACCGCCAGCACGGCCAGCAACAGCAGCGCCATGGCGGCCGCCATGCGCGCAAGCCAGGGGTTGGGCAGCAGCACCCCCCGGAGTGCGGAGCGGGTCTGGTCGCGGTTGGCCACGATCAGCAGCATCACGCTCAACACCAGCGCAACAAACACCACGCTGCGGCTTTGCAGTGCGTTCCACGCATGTTCGATCAGCCAGGCATAGCCCAGCAGCAGGACCCCGGCCACGCCCAGGCCCTGCAGCACGGCATAACCTAGCGTGGTGCCGGCAAAGGGGGAGTCGGACACCGGGCGCGGTGCGCGCTCCATCAGGCCGCGGGCTTCGGGTTCGGCCTCGAAGACGATGGAGCAGGCCGGGTCGATCAGCAGCTCCAGCAGCACAATGTGCACCGGCAGCAACAGCACGGGCCACTGCAGCAGCGCGGGAACCAGTGTCAGCCCGATGATGGGCATGTGCACGGCAAAGACGAAGCGCGTGGCCTTGCGGATGTTGTCGTCAATGTGCCGCCCCTGGCGGATGGCCGCCACGATGCGTGCAAAGCTGTCATCCAGCAGCACCAATGCCGCCGCTTCGCGCGCCACGTCGGTGCCGCGCTCGCCCATGGCAACGCCCACATCGGCGGCCTTGAGCGCGGGCGCGTCGTTGACACCGTCGCCGGTCATGGCCACCACTTCGCCCGCACCCCGCAGCAGCTGCACCAGGCGCAACTTGTGTGCCGGCTGCAGCCGGGCGCACAGGTCCACATGGCGCAGCCGGGCGCGCAGCGCGGCATCGTCCAGTTCGGCGATTTCCTGGCCGGTTATGACGTCCGGCCGCTCCGACAGACCGACCTGGCGCGCAATCGCGAGGGCGGTGGCGGGGTGGTCGCCGGTCATCATGATCACGCGCACGCCAGCGCGCCGGCACTCCGCCAGCGCGGCGGGCACCTCGGGGCGCGGTGGGTCGGCCAGGCCGACCAGGCCCAGGAATTCGAAGTCGAAGTCATGCTGGCTCGCGGGCCAGGCGGGGCGCCCGCTCGCCGGGGTGTCGGCCGGCGCGCTGGCCCAGCGCCCACAGGCCACCCCCAGCACACGCAAGCCGCGGGTGGCCATGGCCTCCACCTGGCGGTGGATGGCCGCGCGCTGCTCCGGCGCCAGGTGGCACAGGTCGGCCACGGCTTCGGGCGCGCCCTTGGTGGCCAGCAGGTGTTCGGCCGGGTTGGCACTGGCGTAGACCCGCGTCATGGCCAAAATTTCGCCGGAGAGGGCGTATTCGTTCTCGGGCTCGCGGCCATCGTGCACGTGTTCGGTGCCAGCCAGCCAGCGGTGGCCAAAGAGCTGGATGGCTTTTTCCATGGGGTCGAACGGGTCGCCGGGTGTGGCCAGCATGGCGAACTCGGTCAGCGCATGGAATTCCTCGGGCATGTCCTCGGGTGAGGACGGGGCGGTGACGGCGGGCGCAAACTGCCCGTTCGCCGTGGCCAGCTCGGCAACGGCCATGCGGTTCTGGGTGAGTGTGCCCGTCTTGTCCACGGCCAGCACCGTGATGGCCCCCAGCGCCTCGACGGCCGAGACACGCCGCGTCAGCACCTGCTGGCGGGCAATGCGCCAGGCACCCAGTGCCAGAAACACGGTGAGAATGACCGGGATCTCCTCCGGCAGAATGGCCATGGCCAGGGCAATGCCGCCCAGCAGGCTCTCCAGCAGGGGGCGGCCATCCCACCACCAGCCCAGCAGAACCTGCGCACAGGCCAGCGCCAGCGCGCCCAGGCCCAGCCGGCGCACCAGTGCGCGGGAGGACTGCTGCAGGGCGGACGGCGGCTCCACGGTGGCGGCCAGATCGGCGCCAATGCGCCCCACCGCCGTGGCACTGGCCGTGGCGTGCACCTGGGCCAGGCCAACGCCCCGGGTGACCACGGTGCTGGCAAACACGGCGGCGGTGTCGTCATGGCTCATGACCGCAGTGGGCGCGGTGGCCGTCGTGGTCTTGGCCACCGGCACGGCCTCGCCGGTGAGCAGGGACTCGTCCACTTCCAGTTGCCCTTCCAACAGCCGGGCGTCGGCTGCAACGCGGTCGCCTTCGCGCAGCACCAGCACATCGCCACGCACCACGTCGCGCCCGGCAATGCGCTGCTCCTGGCCGTCGCGCACCACCAGCGCGCGCGGGGCCGAGAGGTCGCGCAGCGACTCCAGTGCCCGCTGCGTCTTGCGCTCCTGCGCCAGCGTGATGCCGATGACCACAAACACGAATCCGAGTAGGAACAACGCCTCGGCACGGTCCCCCAATGCCAGGTAGATGCTGCCAGCGGCCAGCAGCATCAGAAACATGGGTTCGGTCAGCACGTCGCGCACGATGGCCCAGGTGGACTTCGGGGCGCTGCCGGGCAGCAGGTTGGGGCCGTCGGCGGCCAGCCGGCGGGCGGCTTCAGCGCTGCTGAGGCCGGTGACGGAGGGGGCGGAGGCAGAATGTGCGTTCATCACAACATGGTACTGGCATGGCCGGCCCCCCAACGGGCGCCGCTGGGCGACAATGGAGCCGCCATGAACAAGATACTTTCCCTGCAACTGCCGGTTGCACCCGACAAAAACGACCCTAATCCCCTGGTTCTCTACCACGGCCGCAGTTGCCCGGACGGCTTTGCCGCCGCCCTGGCCGCCTGGCTGTACTACGGGGGCAAGGCTGAATTCCTGGGCCTGGACCACGGTGACATCAAGACCGTCGAGGACCTGCCCAGCCTACACGGCCGTGCGGTCTACATCCTGGATTTCTCGTTCTCGCCGGAAATCATGCAGGCCATTGACGAGCGTGCCGCCAAGCTCGTGATGCTGGACCACCACAAGAGCGCCGCCGAAAAGCTGACCGGTTTTGTCTGCCGTTGCGGCGTGGTGCATTTCGACATGCACAAGGCGGGCTCACGGCTGGCCTGGGAGTTTTTCCAGCCCGAGCGGCCGATGCCCGACCTCGTGCGCTTCATTGAAGACCGTGACATCTGGGTGTGGCAGTACCCCGAAAGTGCAGGTTTTCTGGCGGCCCTGGACATGGAACGCTTCGATTTTTCGCACTGGGCCGAGATGGCGTCCTTCAACGCGGCACAGCTTGCCGCCTTCATGGCGCGTGGGCAGGCCATGGACGACAAATTCAGCAAGCTGGCGGCCGATATCGCCGAGGGCGCACAACCCCTGACCTTCAATGGCCAGCACGGGCTCATGGTCAACGCGCCGGGCATGTTCCACAGCCTGGTGGGTGACATGCTCTCCCGCCAAAGCGGCACCTTTGCCCTGATGTGGAGTGCCGGCAAAGGGGGCGTTGTCAAGGCCGGCCTGCGTTCGCAGCGCGATTTCGACTGCATCAGCCTGGCCGAAAGCATGGGCGGCGGCGGCCATGCCCAGGCCTGCGGTTTCAAGATGGGAACCGAGCGCCTGCCCGAATTGCTCGGCGGCGTGTTCGATGCCGGTGCCAGGCCGGCTCACGCCGGCAAGGCGACACCCCAGTAGTGGAAGGTGAATGGGCGGGGGCCCGGCAGGTAGCGCGTGTGCAGGTCCGACAGGGCAAAGCCCGCTTCCTGCAGCAGGGCCGGAATATCGCGCCCCAGGTGGCAGCCGCCTGCCAGCTTGCCCCATAGCGGCTGCAGCCGCTCCTGCCAGCGCTGCACCGAGGCATCGGGTGCGCGGCCGTGTTCGCAATACAGCAGCTTCCCGCCCGGCGCCAGCACGCGGCGCATTTCCCGCAAGGCGGCCAATGGGTCGGGAATGGTGCACAGCGTGTAGGTCACCAGCACGGTGTCAAAACTGGCATCGGGCCGGGGAATCTGCTCGGCTGACAGGCCCACCAGCTCCACGTCCAGGCCCGCCTGGGCAATGCGCTCGCGCGCTAGCGGGTGCAGTTGCAGTGCCGGGTCCAGCCCGGTGATGCGGGTGACGCGGCGCTTGTCGTAGTAGGGCATGTTGAGCCCGGTGCCAATGCCCACTTCCAGCACGCGACCCTGTGCCAGGGGCACCACCAGCTGGCGCTGGCGACTGATCATGGGCAGGCCGCAGGCGTAGTCCAGCGCGCCGGGCAGGATGTGGCGCTCGTACCAGTTGGCAGGCATGCCGCTTTCTTCTTGCGCCGGTCGGTGCGTTGGCGGTCAGGCCTTTGGGGTCTTGGCCTTGGATTGCACGCGGATGGATTTGACGGCCACGCTGCCACTGCGGCTGCCACCTTTTCGCATCAGGTCTTCCAGCGTCACGCCATCCAGCACTTCCAGGAATGCGGCGGTGGCAGTGTGCAACACCCCTTTGAGGGTGCAGGATGAGCTCAGGATGCAGGCGTTCTTGTCGCGGTCGAAGCACTCGGCCATGAAGAAATCGGTCTCGGTGCTGCGCACCACGGCCCCGATGTTGATCTCTGCCGGCGTCTTGCCCAGCTTGAGGCCGCCGTTGCGGCCCCGCACGGTCTGGGCCAGGCCCAGCAGACCGAGCTGGTGTACCACCTTGGTCAGGTGGTTCTTGGCAATTTTGTGCAAGTCCGCAATTTCCTGGATCGTGACCAGCCGGTCCTGATTGGCAGCCAGGTACATCAGCGTGCGCAGTGAGTAGTCGGTGTAGGTGGTGAGTCTCATGGCGCAGTGGGTATCCGGTAAAGGGTAATTGGGCGCACTGTTGCGCAACCGCTTAATAGTGTATGCATTTTGGTGGTTTACCACCTATTTTGCACTGACGGGCAGAAGGAGGGGCGGATTGTGCAAATAAACATACAAATATCTTCCATCTTTAATAAGATGCAGATAGAATGCATCTTAAATTCAGTTTTGTTTTTTAATCACTACCAAGAAGGAAATTTGCCATGCATGCAACACGCAAACTCTGGACTTGGCTCGCTGTGATCTGCGTACTGTCCTTTGCCGTTTTGGGTTGGGTTGGTACCGAGATTTACCTGACAGCGCCGCCCATTCCAAAACAGGTCGTCAGCACCAAAGGAACGGTGCTCTTCTCCGAAGGGCAGGTTCTGCGGGGCCAGGAAGCCTGGCTGTCTGCCGGTGGGCAGCAGTTGGGCTCCGTCTGGGGCCACGGCAGCTATGTTGCCCCGGATTGGTCGGCCGACTGGTTGCACCGCGAGGCCCTGGCCCTGCGTGACGTGTGGGCACAGCGCGATTTCGGCAAGTCCTTCGAGCAACTGGGTGTCGGCCAGCAGGCGGAACTCAACGCCCGGTTGAAGACGGAACTGCGCGCCAATACCTATGACGCGGCAACCGGCGCCATTACCCTGTCGCCGGAGCGCGCGCAGGCGGTCGAGCAGGTGGTCAAGCACTACATGGGCCTGTTTGGCGATGATGCGTCGCTGGACAAACTGCGTGAGCAGTACGCCATGAGTTCCGGCTCGGTCCCCAACCAGGAAGACCTGCAGGCACTGCCAGCCTTCATCTTCTGGTCGGCATGGGCTGCCGCCACCGACCGTCCGGGTGAAACCGACCTCAGCTACACCAGCAACTGGCCGCATGAGCCGCTGGTGGCCAACACGCCTACCGCCGGTGCGGGCATGTGGTCCATCGCCAGCGTGATCTTCATGATTGCGGCCATTGCCGGCATGATCTTCTTCCACTCCACGGGACACGAAGAGGCAGACCCCACCCCTCCCAAGGCCGACCCGCTGTTCAGCCTCAAGCCCACGCCATCCATGCTGGCCACCCGCAAGTACTTCTATGTGGTGATCGGCCTGATCATGGCGCAGGTGGGAATGGGTGTCATTACCGCCCACTACGCGGTCGAAGGGCAGAGCTTCTTCGGCATTCCGCTGGCGCAAATCCTGCCGTTCACCGTGAGCCGCACCATCCACACCCAGTTTGCGGTGTTGTGGATTGCCACCGCCTGGCTGGCCACCGGCCTGTACATCGCGCCGGCCATTTCGGGCCACGAACCCAAGTACCAGAAGCTGGGCGTGAACGTGCTGTTCTACGCGCTGCTGTTCATCGTGGTGGGCTCCACCGCCTTCGGCTGGCTGGGCAGCCTGCAGCACCTGGGCAACAACTTCTCCTTCTGGATCGGCAACCAGGGCCTGGAATTCACCAGCATGGGCCGCGTCTGGCAGATCCTGCTGTTCATTGGCCTGCTGTTCTGGGTGACCCTGCTGGGCCGTGGCCTGATGCCGGCGCTCAAGACCCCGTCCGAGAGCCGTGGCCTGATCGCCATGGTGTTCCTGGCAGCCCTGTGCATTGGCGGCTTCTACGCCACCTCGCTCACCTGGGGCAAGCACACCCACTACTCCATGATCGAGTACTGGCGCTGGTGGCTGGTGCACCTGTGGGTGGAAGGTTTCTTTGAGGTGTTCGCCACCGCCGTGATTGCCCTGTTGTTCACCCGCCTGGGCTTGATCCGTGCCGCCACCGCCAACAGCGCCATCGTGCTGGAGACCATCGTGTTCCTGTTCGGCGGCATCCTGGGCACGCTGCACCATCTGTACTTCACCGGCACGCCCACTTTCGTGATCGCCATCGGCGCCATGTTCTCGGCGCTGGAAGTGGTGCCCCTGGCCATGATCGGTGTCGAGGCCTACCGCAACTACCAGCGCTCCAAGGTCGCCCCCTGGGTGCAGGCCTACAAGTGGTCCATCCTGTGCTTCATCGCCGTGGGCTTCTGGAACGTGGTGGGCGCTGGTCTCCTGGGCTTCTCCATCAACACCCCCATTGCCCTGTACTACATGCAAGGCCTGAACATGACGGCTGCGCACGGCCACGCCGCGCTCTTCGGTGTGTACGGCATGCTGGGCATCGGTCTGCTGCTGTTCTGCCTGCGGGGGCTGTCTGACCGCGCTGCGTGGTCCGACAAGCTGCTGTCGCCCATGTTCTGGTCGCTCAACATCGGCCTGGCCATGATGGTGTTCATCTCGTTGGTGCCGGCCGGCGTGTACCAGGCCTGGGCCAGCATCACCAAGGGCATGTGGTTTGCCCGCTCGCCGGAAGTGGTGCACTCGCACTTCATGGAAACCATGGTCTGGCTGCGGGTGCCCGGTGACATCGTGTTCGCCGTGGGCACGGTCTTCCTGGCCCTGTTTGCCCTGCGCCTGTTGACCGGCGGCAAGCGCCAGCAGCCTCTGGCGGTGCCTGCGGGCCGCACCAACCGGGCCTAAAAAAACAAGGCGCCGTTGCGGCGCCTGTTGATACCCCAAGCGTCTGCCCCGAAAGGGGCAGGCGCTTATTTGTTTTTGTCCTTGCCGCGGGGAATCACGGCCGTCACCGGCGCCATGGGGCGGTCGGATGTCGAGTTCTTGGGTTCCGAAGTGTCCTTCTTGGGCTTCTTCACCATTTTTTCCTTGCGCTGCTCTTTTGCCATATGTCCTCCAAGCCAGCCTCGAAATGAAGCCTATGGGCCGATATTACTATCTCGTTCTGCTGCTGTAATGCAGCCCGGGCAGGTTAGCATTCACCTACACCCAATTTTTTTGCGAGGTATTCCATGTTCAAGCACATTCTTATCGCCACCGACGGATCTGCCGCCTCCGAGCACGCGGCCCAACTGGCCGTGGGCCTGGCGCGCACGCACGGCGCCAAGCTGACGGCGGTGTACGTGGTGGACCCCTATCCCTACATCGGCCTGGGTGAAGTCAACCCCATGGGGTTCCAGGCCTACATGGCATCGGCCCAGCAAGCCGCCGCAGCCGCCCATGCGAAGGTGGAGGCGCTCTGCAAGCAGGGCGGTACACCCGTGGCCCTGCAGGTGCGCCTGGTGGAAGACGTGGCTGCCGCCAGCGGTGTGGTGCAAACCGCCGTGACCGAAGGGGCCGATCTGATCGTCATGGGCTCCCACGGCCGCACCGGCATTGCGCGCCTCATGCTGGGCAGCGTGGCCACCAAGGTGGTGGCCGAGTCGTCCGTGCCGGTTCTGGTGGCGCGCTGATTACGCCTTGGTGGTGGCCGCCTTGCGGTCTGCCACCACTTGCTGCGCGCTGCTGCGCTCGCCTACCAGCTTGAGATAGGGCTTGTAGTCCACGCCGGCAGCCGCCAGCAGGTCTTCGCCGTAGATGGCGCGCGTGGCCATGCCCACCAGGGGCAGGTTGTTGAATGCCACGCAGTCGGCCAGCGTGAAGGTGTCGCCCGCCACGTAGGGCCCAAACTTCACCAGACGCTTGAGACCGGCAATGTTCTTTTCCAGCTGCTTGCGCACGCGTGCCTGGGCCGACTCGCTCACCGTGCCGCCAAAAAAGGCCTGGGTGTACAGCTCACGCGCCACCAGCTCCAGGTGCAGGTCGATGAACATCATCAGCTCGCGCACCTTGGCGGCGGCAAACGCGTCGGTGGGCAGCAACGCCGGTGTGGGGTAGGTGGACTCGATGTACTCCAGAATGGCGTGGCTCTCGCACAGGGGGCCGTGCGGTGTGCGGATGAACGGAATCTTGCCCAGCGGCGAGCAGCCCAGCACCGCCTCCTCCTTGCTGCCCGTCATCACATGCTCTTCGGCAAAAGGCACGCCTTTTTCGAGCAGGGCCATCTTGGCCACGTTGTAGTAGTTGGAAATGGCAAAGCCGCACAAGGTAAGCATGGGGGAAGTCTCCTGGTGAATGTTTGCCGGCCAGTCTAAGCGCTGGCCGGTCGGGTGCCGTGCCGCGTGCGTGACACGTGCGGCACGGGCGGCAGCCTCAGGCTGGGCGGCCTGCAGGGCTTGCAGCGCGTCTTCTTGCCAGAAATGGGCGGCGGCAAAGAACCCTTCCCACACACAGCCGTTGCAGCCACGCCCGCAGCAGCTGGTGGGTTCGGGCGGCGGCTGACGCAGGGCAATGCCCTGTGCGCGGGCCTGCTGCTGCAGGGCGTGGAAGAGGGCGGCCGCGTCCTCGCGCGTGTGCAGGGCCTTCATGGTGACGGCGCCGGCTTGTCACGCCGCCAGACGCGCTCCATCAGCGGCTTGACGCTGACGCCATGCAGGAAGATGGACAGCGTCACCACAATCAGCGTCAGTTGAATCAGCTTCAGGGACAGCGGCTCCGGCAGCCCGTGCTGGATGGCGTACATCAGGTAGTACAGCGAGCCAATGCCGCGCACGCCAAACCAGCCCGTCAAGCCCCGCATGCGCCACGCCGTGCCGGTGCCCCACAGGCCCACCAGCACGCTCACCGGGCGCGCCACCACGAACACAAACAGCGCCACGCCCACGGCCTCCCAAGTCCAAGAATTGAGAAACAGCGTGCCGCCCACCAGCAGCACCAGCACCAGCTCCGAGAGCCGCTCCAGATGCTCCTTGAACACCAGCGAACCTTCGCTGACCGTGGGCACCGGTTCCGCCTGCTCCCCGGCGCCCAGCGGGGCGCGGCTGCCGCGGGCCAGCTTCTGCTCGGTCTGGCGCAGTGCCACGGCGGCAAAAAACACCGCCAGGAAACCCCATGCGTTCACCATGACCGTCAGGCCATAGACCACGCCAATCAGCCCCAGGCCCAGAAAATCGTCCAGCAGTACGTGCTGGTGGGGCGCACGGCGCAGCGTCCACCCCAGGCGGGCCAGCGCCACACCGGCCACGCCACCAATCACCACGCTGGCGGCCGTGGCCCACAGCACGTCCACCAGCAGCCATTTCAGCCCCAGGTCGCCCAGGTCATGCAGACCCAGCAGGCCCAGGCCCAGCATTACAAACGGGAAGGCGCTGCCGTCGTTCATGCCGGCCTCGCAGGTCAGGGTAAAGCGCAGCTGGTCGCGGTCGCCGGGGTGGCGGACCTGCACATCGGTGGCCAGCACCGGGTCGGTGGGCGCCAGTATGGCCCCCAGCAGCACGCCGGCCCCCAGCGGCAGGCCCAGCACGTAATACGCCAGCGCCGCCACCAGCGCCACCGTAATGCCCATGGACACCGTGGCCAGCAGAATGGGCGTGCGCCAGCGCGCCAGGCTGAACGGCACCGGCATCTTCACGCCGGCCGAGAACAGTGAAATCAGCACCACCACCTCCGTCAGCATCTCCAGCAGCGCGGATTCCTTGAGCGGGTTGAAGTGGAACAGGTTGAGCCCACTGGGCCCCACCGCCAGGCCCACCAGCAAGTAGACGATGGCCGCCGTGATGGGGGAGCGCTTGAGCACGGTAAACGTCAGGCCCATGACCAGCAGCAGCGCGCCCACCAGCAAAAACCACTGTGCGTTAGTCATCGATACGGTCCAGGTGCATACATCAACATCCATTGGCAAAGAGGGGGGCCTGCATCATATCGGCCCCACCGCTGGTCAATTGCCGGGCAGGCCGTTGCAAACCCAGTGGTAGCGCGGGTTTTGCGACTTGTGAACAAAGTTATCCACAAAGCTATCCAGAGGAAATGGGGGTAAAGCCGGGCGTTTTATGCTGCGCAGCAATGTATTTATGGCAAAAACTTTTTGCTATCACACAATTTGCCGTCATTGGAGAAACAGGAGAAAATTCCTCGGGTTAACCCTGAGCATGCTTAATTATTGGGCACTGTGTCCAAAGCCAATGCTGGCGCGGCCCCCGCCGCATATGAGCAGGGTTATCCACAGCGTGGCCCACATTAAATAGGGGTAAGTATTTTTCAGGCGGTAGGCAAACGGTAGTCCTTGAACTGCGCGCGCAGGCTGGTCTTGAGCAGCTTGCCCGTGGCCGTATGCGGCAGGCTGTCCACGAACACCACATCGTCGGGCAGCCACCATTTCGCGATGCGGGAGCTCAGGTAGTCCAGCATGCCGTCCCGGGTGACCTCCTGACCGGGGCGTTTCACCACGATCAGCAGCGGCCGCTCCTGCCATTTGGGGTGGGCCACGCCGATGATGGCGGCCTCTGCCACGCCCGGATGGCCCATGGCGATGTTCTCGACATCAATCGACGAAATCCACTCGCCGCCGGACTTGATCACGTCCTTGGCGCGGTCCACCAGCTGCAGGTAGCCGTCGGGGTCTATGGTCGCCACGTCGCCGGTGGGGAAGAAGCCCTCGGCATCCAGCACCGCGCCGCCCTCGCTCTTGTAGTAGCCGCTGGTGATCCAGGGGCCGCGCACATGCAGGTGGCCAAAGGCCTTGCCGTCCCACGGCAGCGCCTGGCCGTTTTCGTCCACGATTTTCAGGTCCACTCCCCAGACGCCGCGGCCCTGCTTGAGCTTGATCTTCAGCAGCTCGTCGCCCGCCAGTGCCGCGTGCTTAGGCAGCAGCTTGCTGATCACCCCGATGGGGCTGGTTTCGGTCATGCCCCAGCCTTGCACCACCTCGGCACCAAAGTCGTTCTCGAAGCGCTCCAGCATGGCGCGCGACACCGCCGCGCCGCCAATGCCGATGCGCTTGACGCCCAGCTCGCGCGGGCGCACGTCGGGGTTGGCGTCCAGGTACTGGAACAGCATGAGCCACACCGTGGGTACGCCCTGCGAGAAGGTCACCTTTTCGTCCCGCATGAGCGTGTAGATGCTCTTTCCGTCCAGGTGCGGGCCGGGCATGACCAGCTTGGCGCCCACCATGGCCGCGGCATAAGGCGTGCCCCAGGCGTTGGCGTGGAACATGGGCACCACCAGCAGCAGCGTCTCGCCGGAACTGATGCCAAAGGTGTCGGGCGCCAGCTCCATCAAGGTGTGCAGCACGGTGGAGCGGTGCGAATATAAGACCCCCTTGGGGTTGCCCGTGGTGCCCGAGGTGTAGCACAGCGAAGAGGCCGTGCGCTCGTCCAGCTCGGGCCAGGTGTAGTCGGTGCTCTGCGCGTCCAGCAGCTCCTCGAAGCACAGCAGGTTGGGCACCTGGATGGCGGGCATGTGCGCCCGGTCCGTCATGGCCACAAAGGTCTTGACCGACTTGAGCAGGGGTGCCAGCTTTTCCACCAGCTCGGCAAAGGTGATGTCGAAGAACAGCACCTTGTCTTCGGCGTGGTTGACGATGTAGTCAATCTGCTCGGGAAACAGCCGGGGGTTCACGGTGTGCAGCACGGCGCCGCTGCCCGAGACACCGTAGTACAGCGCCAGATGCCGGTACGAATTCCAGGCCAGCGTGCCCACCCGGTCACCCGGCTGCACGCCCAGCGCTGCCATGGCGTTGGCCACCTGCTTGGCGCGCTGGCGCACGCCCAGCCAGTTGGTGCGGTGCACCGTGCCCTCGGGCAGGCGCGAAACGATTTCCGTCTCGGGGTGAAACGTGGCTGCGTGTTCAACCAGCGACGCAATCAACAGCGGGCGGTCCTGCATCAATCCAAACATCGGTGTCTCCTCGGTATTGTTTTTTCAAGAACTCAGTAACCCAGAACAATGCTCACGATCAGGCCCGTGGCAATGGCGACCAGCACATAGTCCGGCCCCACCTGCACCCAGTGGTGGCCCCGCGGGGGCGGCGCCAGGTGGTGCAGGCGGTAGTCCACCACCACATAGGGGTAGCGGCGGTATTCGTACGGAATGGGGGCGCCACGGTGGAACTCCGGGCCGCGCGCGTTGTAGTAATAGTTGTGGCGGTCGTTGCGCCGCTCGTCCTGGAAGTCTTGCCGACGTTCCCGGCGGTCGTCGCGGTACTCCCGCTGGCGTTCTCGACGCTGGTCCTGGTAGTCGTGCCGTTGCTCCCGGCGTTGGTCTGCGCGGTCGTTGCGCTCGCGCCGGTCGTGGTCGGCCCCGAAGGCAATTGCGCTAAACCCCAGGCTGGCGGCCGTTACGGCACACACAATGGCATTGAACTTCATGGCGGGCTCCTCGTGGTGAATGAGCCCTCATAGTGTGGTGCTGATGTATCTGGCGTGTCAACGGCGCGGCCCGTTGTGCAACCAAAGGTTGCCAGGTGTGCGGCTCAGTAGCCCGGCTGCACCACCACGTCGGAGCAGGGGTAGGCCACGCAGGGCAGCACATAGCCCTCGGCCTTTTCTTCGGCGCTCAGGCCGGGCCACTCCATCTCGTAGCGCACAGTGCCGCTTTTCAGCTGGCCAATGCAGGTGCGGCAGTTGCCGCTGCGGCAGGAGCTGGGCCAGTTGCTGCCCCCCATTTCCAGCGACACCAGCAGCGGCTCGTTGGACCACGCGTCGGCCTGCAGGTCGTCGGGTTCGGTGCGGGCGGTAAACAGGGTGGGCGTGTCAGACATGGGGCGGGGCGGCGGGGGAATTGTGCAAGCGGGGAATGGTAAAAGTTTTTGCATGGCCCCGGGTGCGTGAGGTTTTGCCGGCCCTTACCACACCCGGTGCTGCCAAAAATGGCGGTTTCCGCATCTGCCTAAAAACAAGGCACTCTGTGCAAAGCCAATGCTGGAGCGGGTTTGGCGGCTTGTAAACACGCTTATCCACACAGAAGCCCACAGACTTCAGGGGCAAGTATTTTTTATCGACCAGGTGCCGGTGCGATACTTTGCGCATGACCGCCAACCCGCCCCCCGCCCACGCGGGCTCCCCATTTGCTGACCTCAACGCGCAGGGGCTGAACCTGCAAGCCGTTTTCAACCTGGCCGACCTGCCCGCCGACGTGCAGGCGGCGCTGCCGGTGGATGCGGCTGGCCCCTACCGCCAGTTGTTGCTGATCGGCCATCTGGGCGGCTTGCTGTGGCAGCAGCTGGCTTTGGCCGGTATGGAGGGCGAGCACCCCATCGATGCGTTCACGCGCACCCACGTTGCTGCCTGGCTGGCCCATACGCAGCCAGGTGTGCGGCATTGCTTTGTCTACCCCGGCCCCACGGCCGTTGGCCTGCAGCGGCTGGGGCAACTGGCGGGCTGGCACCATGCCTCGCCCTTCATGGTGGGCGTGCATGCTGCCTGGGGCAGCTGGTTTGCCTACCGTGCCGTGGTGCTGGCCGACACCACCCTGGCGCCCACACCGCCTGTGGAAAGCCCGTCGCCCTGCGACGCCTGCCCTGGCCGCATCTGCGTGGGCCAGTGCCCGGCCGGAGCGCTGGACGGCGGCTTCAACCTGAAGGCCTGCCTGAGCTACCGGCACCAGCCAGGTTCCGCCTGCCGCGACCGCTGCCTGGCGCGCAACAGCTGTCCGGTGGGGGCGGAGTACCGCTACAGCGACGCCCAAATCGGCTACCACTACGGGCAGTCCATGGCCGCCACACGGTAGCAGAGCGTACTTGCGCGCCTACTCGCTGACGAATTCGTAGGCCACGGCCTCGCTCTCCACCATGTCCAGGATGTTGTTGAGCACATCCTCGTCTTCGGTGCTGGACCAGGTTTCCTCGGGGTCGGTGGCGAACAGGGGTTCGATGGCCACGTCCATGAACTGACCATTGGGCAGCTTCACTACCGGCGTGCCTTCGGAGGTCTGTACCAGTTCCCAGTCGTCCGGTACGGACATTTCGACTTGAATGGTGATATTGAGCTTTTTCATAGAGATTCCGTGTTTGTGTGGGTGGGGAGCGTAACCGAAAAGCGGAACGCCGTCGGCCCATGCCCCATCTAATGGACAGGAACCGCCATGAACACCCAACACGCACTCCACTCCATGCCCCCGGACGCCAGCTCCGACGCCGAACTGGTCGCCATGGTCACCGCCGGCAATGACCTTGCCTTTGCCATGATCATGCGCCGCAACAACCGCCTGCTTTTTCGCACTGCGCGCAGCATCCTCAAGAACGATGACGACACGGAAGATGTCCTGCAAGAGGCCTATCTGCGGGCCTGGCGGTCCATGGGCAGTTTCAGGGCGGATGCCCGTCTGTCCACCTGGCTGGTGCGCATCGTCGTCAACGCGGCGCTGGGCCGCTTGCGCCGCACGGGCGCCCAGGTGCTGCCGTTGAACGCCGAGATGGACGCCGAACGCGAGACCCTGGAGACCCACATGCAGGCCAACCCCGACGACCAACCCGAAACCAGCGCCATGCGCGCGCAAATTCGCCAGCAGATCGAGGCACGCATTGACGCCTTGCCCGATACCTTTCGCACCGTGTTCATGCTGCGCGGCGTGGAGGAAATGAGCGTGGAAGAAGCCGCGCTGGCGCTGGACATACCGCAGGCCACCGTGCGCTCGCGCTTTTTTCGGGCCCGCAGCATCCTGCGCGAGGGCCTGTCACGCGACATCGACATGGCCATTGGCGACGCCTTCTCTTTTGCCGGTGCACGTTGCGACCGCATCGTGGCCGGCGTGTTGAGCCAGATTGGCTCTGAACGTGGTTCCTCTCGCCCGTGACCAGCCCGGTCACCTATTTTTTTTCAACAGGAGATCATCATGTCTTTCTTTCAAATGTCCAATCCCACCGCGGCACGACGCTTGTTTCTCGGCCGCTCGGGCGGTCTGGTTTTGTCGGGCGCCGCCGTGGCACTGATGGCCGGCAACGACGCGCTGGCCGCCAAGTCCGGCGGTGCCAAGGGGAGCGATATCCAGATCCTCAACACGGCCATCGGTGCCGAGCTGGAAGCCATTGCCGCGTACCAGCTGGGGGCCGAGAGCAAATTGCTCAGCAAGCCCGTGCTGGAACTGGCATTAACTTTCCAGGGCCACCACAAGGAGCACGTGGCCCTGCTTTCCAAGACCGTGGAGACGCTTGGCGGCAAGCCCGCCGCAGCCAAGGCCCGCTATGACTTCCCGGTGGACCAGCTGAAGGCGGAGCTCGACGTCTTAAAGTTTGCCGCCAAGCTGGAGCAGGGCGCCGTGAGTGCCTATCTGGGCGCCGTCCCGCTGTTTGGCAACCGCGACCTGGCCAAGGCGGCGGCCAGCATTCTGGGTGACGAGGCCATGCACTGGGCCGTCCTGCGCCAAGCCATTGGCGAAGCCCCCGTGCCTTCTGCCTTCATGGTCTGATGTCTACCCGCCATTGCATCGCGGTGGCTGTGCTGGTGCTCGGGGCAACGGGCACCAGCATGGCGGCCCCCGCCGGGCCGGATCTTGTGCGGGGCGAGCAGCTGTACGCGCGCTGCGCCGCCTGCCACGCGCTGGCGTACGACCGGGTAGGCCCGCGCCACTGCGGCCTGCTGGGCCGCCGCGCGGGTACCGTGCCGGGCTTTGACTACTCGCCTGCTATGCGCCAATCCGGCATTGTGTGGAACGAAAAAACGCTGGACCACTTTCTGCGCAAGCCGCTGGCCATGGTTCCCGGCAGCACCATGACCTATGACGGCGTGGCCGACGCCGGCGAACGCAACGACCTGATTGCCTACATCAAGGCCGCCAACAGCCGTGCGGAGTGCAAAAAACCGTGAATGGTGTCTGCGCAAACAGCCACCCAAACAGTAGCAAACCAAGGCGCTAACCGGTCAGGCGGTCAGGCCTGCCACACCCCAAACCCGGCGGAGCGCAGGTCGATGGCGACTTCAATCTCGCGGTCCACCGCCTCCTCATAGCGCATGGGGTTGAAGCCCTCGTACAGGTCCGGCAGCAGGCGCAGGCCGTACTGCTGCACATAGCGGTTGGCCTGGATGCCGGCCTTGTGCTTGTCAAAGCGCACGTCCGGGTCCAGGCCCGTCATGCCCACGTAGACGCAGGGCTTGTCTTCCACGTAGTGCGGGTTGTTCTTGCGGAACTTAGGCTCCAGCAGCACGTCTGGAGAGAGTTCGACCACGTAGACGTGGTGGTGCTTGCGGCGGGGCATGGGGTGGGTGGGGTGTTTGCCGGAATTATGAGCGTAATAGGCCTGCAGCGACCGTGGAGTATGCGTAGGCAGCTACTGAAAGCATAGCACGTCAAACCCTGTACCATGGCGAAAACAAGGGAGATCTCCATGGCAACCAACACCAACCAGAAACTCGCCGTGCTCATTGACGCCGACAACGCGCAGGCGTCCGTCATTCAGGAGCTGCTGGCCGAGGTGTCGCGCTACGGCACGGCCACCATCAAGCGCGCCTATGGCGACTGGACCACGCAGAACCTGCGCAGCTGGAAAGACGTGCTGCACACCATGGCCATCCAGCCCATACAGCAGTTCAGCTACACCAGCGGCAAGAACGCCACCGACTCCGCACTGATCATCGACGCCATGGACGTGCTGCACACCGGTAACGTGGACGGCTTTTGCCTGGTGAGCAGCGACAGCGACTTCACACGCCTGGCTACCCGCATCCGCGAGGCGGGGCTGGTGGTCTATGGCTTTGGCGAGCGCAAGACGCCCGAGCCCTTTGTGGCGGCGTGCGACAAGTTCATCTACACGGAAATTTTGCGCAACGAACCCGACGAAGCCAGCCCCAGCCAGCAGCAGCCCGTGGCCGAGCTGCCCAAGCTCAAACCGATATTGCTCAACGCCCTGAACGCCACCGCCCGCGAAGACGGCTGGGCCTCGCTATCGGCCCTGGGCAGTCAGATCAACCGTAGTCACCCCTCGTTTGACCCGCGCAACTATGGCGTGGCCAAGCTGGGCGAACTGATCCGCCAGCAGGCGGCGTATCTGGAGGTGAAGGAAGTGAAGACGGGCGAGGGGGATTCGGTGCAGACGCATCTGCATGTGCGGCGCAGGGCCGCGGGCGCAACCAAGGGGCAGTAATTTATTGCCAAATTGGCCCATGATGCCCGTAGAGCATGCGTAAGCAGCTATGCAATAGATAGCAAGTCGGCCCGTTGCGCAGCCTAGAATGAGTGCAAAAAAGGGAGAGAGGCGATATGCCCAAGTTCATGAAGAAGAACTGCACGGCTTCTGGGGAAGTCAAATCTGTGTGGTCACACAAAACGCGCCGACTATTTCGTTCGCTCAATGAAATACCGTGGCTGAGTCTGACGGCATTTGGCACTTTGCTGGGTGTCACCATTCTCTTTTGGTATTTCCGTTCCATCGACTTTTTTCCATCGGACTTCTCCCTCCTCATTGGCCTAGGAGTTGGCGCAGCAGCGAGCGCCGTTGGTGTGCTGAGCTTGTTGACATTGGGATTGTTTGCGCCTGCGATTTTTTATCGACACTACCTGTCGGTGCTGGAGGAAAAGAAAGTCGAGACCAAACGCCACTTCACCGAACTGGAAATGGTGGGGTTGCAGCTCGGCGGTGTTGGTCTGATGCTCGGCTTAATTGTTTACCCCGAATTTCGTGATTGTGGGACGTGGCTCAATTTCTATAGCGTACTGGCATTGGTAATGCTGTTGCTATGGGCAATGACGCTTGCAACAATCTTGTTTACCAAGGGGGGCACTGCGCGGGTAGAAACGAGTTCCGCCGCCGTCGGTATTGCAGTTGTGAGCATGAGCATTTCTCTTGTCTTGCTACCGTTGATGCAAGTGTTTAGGTCAAGGTATCTGCACACCGACGCCGTTTTCTTTGTTCTGTTGGCGCTTGGAATGGTGGCGAATGCATTTGCAGCGGTAAGGCTGCGGTCTCTTCATATTTCCATCGTGGGTGTCTTTGTTGTGGTTATTCTTTTCATCCTGTTACCGTTGATAGCAAACCAAAGCAACTTATTCCCCCAGATGACAGCTAGCTTTCTCGGAATCCGTGAAGACACCGCTGCTGAATTGCGGGTGCCCACCAAGACATGTCAATTGATTCGGAGTGCGCTGCCAGAAGGCATGACAAGCAAGGACGTGGAATGTGGCGCGGAGAATTGGGGAAAGGTCAGAGCCCAGATCCTCTCGAAGGTTGGTGATCTGTGGCTGATCGAATTGGCAGCGCAGAGCGATTCAGATCAAACAGCAGTTGCCAGGTATCGAGTCACGATCCCTCGCGGTGACGTGCAAGTCATCCGCGCAGTAGTGGACCGCCCCTTTCTGGGAAAACCAGGAGCCTGCAAGGTGACCGCAAGCACTCTTTTGGGCAGTTCTGCCTCAATGACCTAGCGGTGTCTGCCTCGGTCGGAAACGCCAGCTCTTCCGCGCTGGATGCACGTACAAATTGTGTTGTGGTGCGGGTAGCGGCCGAAGCGATCAATGATGAACTTGTGGTGCAACTCGAAGCGCAGGTCGTCTTCCATGAGTGCCGCTCCAGATGCCTCTATATAACTCCAATGCTTTTCACCGTAAAGTGAGTGCCATCATCACGTTCGATGCGTAGGTCCTCTCCCCCTGTTACGTCGTAAAAACTAATTTTTGATCGTCGATTTTTCCTTCTACCAGTTGGCGCATCGATATCACCAAAGCAATCTAGTCCTGCGGTAAAAACTAGCTGAAGGCGGTTGCCGAGAAAAATGTACCTGTCATGTTCAAGCTTTTTAAACGCAGTAGACACTCTTTGGCATTCGATATGAAGTGCACCATTTGCAGCCAGTAAACGAGCAGAAATGTCGGGTGTATCCAGTAGGTTGCCGCCAGCTTTGAATGTATGGAACACCCGCATAGTTGAACCAGCGCTTAGCGTCTTGGCAATGTGTTCCAAGAGTTGGATGGAGGTGGGGTTAATAAATTTATCGTAAACAACAACGTTTTCCTCAGGTAGCAAAAAACGCGTAAGACAGTCAAAGTCCAACGTACCACCAGACTCAGTGCCAATTGTGAATACTGGGTTATCTCCCTCGATCGGAAAGTCGATTCGGCGAGTTACCGAAATTATTCGAGTACCAATGCTCTCAAGACTTTGTGACGCAGCAGCGGTGACATTGGGTAGATGAGCGAAAAAACTAGAGTTACCAAAATATGCGGCTGTACCATAACCATCACATATGGCGTCAGCAACTCTCACCTTACTAGGGGAGAGCGCGGCCAAGTGAAGTGAAAGTCTCCCCTGGCTAGCCGACGCAAACCAAGTTTGAAACTGCTGATTTAAGCCGAGATTCTGTTCGTAGAGATCCAAGATTTTTGCAGTTACCGAGATCTTTGAAGAGAGCACTGCACCAGTGGTTACTTGGTCGCAGCGGCCATCAAAAATTGCCGCCAAAGCTTCCCATTGAACCGCGGTCCTCACGTGGAACTTCCTTTGGGTTTTGGACGCTCAATGACGTTTTCGGCTTGATTTGCGTTTTCGGCCTTGCTTTGAGCTGCGATGCGGTTCTGGAGTAGCTTCATTGCCGCCAGATAGCCTTCATCAAAGAATCCAGAAGGCCATGGATTAGAAAACTCTCCCCATTTATCTAGAGACATTTCGTGTGGAGATGCCGGCGATCTTGGCACATAGATAAACGTTATATCTGACGGGTGCAGCCTATTTGCAAGCAATCCTTTTTTTGCTGAGCCGTTAGATACAGCCAACTGGAGTCCTCGAACAAAATGCTCACTGTGAGTTTCAATTAAAAATCTTCGCCCGCTATTGCTTGCATCCGCAATGACTTCTGCTAATTTGGTTTGCGCACTTGGATGCAAGTGCAGTTCCGGTTGTTCAATCAGGAGTGTTGTATCCGCTGGCATAACAGCAGCCTGCACCAGTATTGGAAGTACTTGGGAAATGCCAAAACCCACATCAGAAATTACCTCACGACCACCATCGTTACGTTCAATCTCCAGCTTTACTAGTTCTTCGACCGCTTTGGATTCAATTCGACAACCGGGGAAAATGGCATCGACCCATTTGTTCAGTTGGTCCAAACGTTTGCTTTGGGGGCGTTCTTTTGAGCGTTCTTTGGCGGCCCTGGATTTTAGGTTTGCCAATACACTTGGTGTATGTTCACCGGCAGGCCCAACAGACAATAAATGTGCAGTTCTCCCATAGCTCCGAGATGGGCTCCTACGAAGCGGGCCAGTGTAGAAGAAGTCACGATCTAGGCCACGCAATACTGAAGATACCAAACGCGTAAGCACAGAAACCGGGAGGGCTTGAAAGTAATCTTTATTACCTATGGCTGTCGTTTTAGTAGCTTCCAAAGTGAATTGATAACGGTCGCCGACTAAAACTGAGACTCCCTTTTCCCACAGAGCTAATAAAGCGGTCTTTCTTGGATCGTCTTTGGCGTCAAAGAACTCACTTAGCAATTCTTTTCCAAAGGAATCGGACATTGTCAGTAAGAACGACTCCCTTGTTTTCTTCTTCACCAAGCTAACTAACGTGACTCCTCCATTGGCGTCGTCACGGACAAAGATTTCAAGAAGTCGAGCCTGCTCTGTAGCGAAGTCGTGTCCAAAACAAAATTCGACTTGCAGATTACGTGCATCTGCTCTACCAAATGGACTGAGATTTTCTTTTACCTTAAGGGCAATCTTGATCTTTTTCGTAATGTCGTGGTTCGAAACGTAATCTTTATATACGCCCAAGTCAACGTATTCACCTTGAGCTGAAAAAACCTCATTTTCGTTAGAAGGAGACGCTGTTTGTTTTAATCCAAGCAGCGCTTTGATAACAGATGACTTCCCTGAACTGTTGGGACCAAGTAGCAAAGTGATTTTGCTAGATAAATTGATCGGTTGGTTTGGAAAACGCTTGAAATTAGTTAGATTTAGCTCGGTCGTGTACAAAGAAATTCCCCCCCTGTTAGTATTATTTACTTATCCATCTAATGCTACTTCCCCCAACTATCCTTCAACCCCACCGCCAAGTTAAACACCGGCTTGGTGCCCGCAACGTGGTCAATACGATCCGCCACAAAGTACCCGTGCCGCTCAAACTGGAACTTCTGATCCGGCGCGGCGTTGGCTAGTGACGGCTCCACGATGGCGGTCACGACCTTCAGGCTGTTCGGGTTCAGGCTCTCCAAAAAGTCCTTGCCGCCCGCGTCGGGCTGGGCATCGCTGAACAGGCGGTCGTACATGCGCACTTCGGCGCGCACGCCGTCGGCCACGCCCACCCAGGTGATGGCGGCTTTCACCTTCACCAGGTCGCTGCCGGGGGTGCCGCTCTTGGTGTCGGGCACCACGGTGGCCAGCACTTCGGTGATCTGGCCGTTGGCGTCTTTGGTGCAGCCGGTGCACTCGATCACGTAGCCGCCCTTCAGGCGCACCTTGTTGCCGGGGAACAGGCGCTTGTAGCCCTTGGGGGGCACTTCTTCAAAGTCTTCGCGCTCGATCCACACCTCTTTGCCGATGGTGAAATGGCGCGTGGGGCTTTCCACGCCTTCGGGCGGGTGGGGCAGGGCGGGCTGGGTGCAGGGCTCCAGGTGGCCGGCGCCCATCACCTCGTCCCAGTTGGTCAGCACCAGTTTCACGGGGTTGATGACGGCCATGCCGCGGTGGGCCTTGGCTTCCAGGTCTTCGCGCAGGCATCCTTCCAGGGTGCTGTAGTCGATCCAGCTGTCGCTCTTGGTCACGCCAATGCGTTCGGCAAAGGCCTGGATGGATTCGGGCGTGTAGCCGCGCCGGCGCAGGCCCACGATAGTGGGCATGCGGGGGTCGTCCCAGCCGTTGACCTTGCGCTCGTTCACCAGGGCGGCGAGCTTGCGCTTGCTGGTGATGACGTAGGTGAGGTTCAGGCGCGCAAACTCGTGCTGGTGCGGCAGCAGGAAGGGGTTGGGGCGTTCCTGGTCCAGCGCGTGGGCCAGCAGGGGCGTGAACTGCGCGGTGTTCTCTTTCAGCAGCGCAAAGAAGGTGGGCAGGTCGCGCAGGATGGCGTCGCGGTCGTGCTCCCAGCGCACAAACAGGGCGCGCATGTCGCCTTCGGCGGCGCTGGCAAACAGCTTGTCGGCCTGGTTGTGGCAGTGCAGGGCAAATTCCTTGCCGGCTTCCAGACCCTGCTGCTCAATCTTCTCGATCAGCGTCTTGGCGTGGGCAAACTGCGGCCCGCGCAAGATGGGCACGATGCGCTCCAGCGTCCAGTCGTAGAAGGGGCGCTGGTCTTCAAATTCCAGCGTGCACAGGCTGTGGGTGATGTTTTCCAGCGCGTCCTCAATGGGGTGGGCAAAGCTGTACATCGGGTAGATGCACCACTGGTTGCCGGTGGCGTGGTGCTCGGCGTGCTTGATGCGGTAGATGGCCGGGTCGCGCAGGTTGATGTTGGGGTGCGCCATGCTGATCTTGGCGCGCAGCACGGCGGCGCCGTCGGGCAGCTTGCCGTCTTTCATTTCGCGAAAGCGCGCCAGGTTCTCGGCCGGGGTGCGGTTGCGGAAAGGGCTGTCGGTGCCGGGCTTCACAAAGTCGCCGCGGTTCACGCGCATCTGCTCGGGCGTCTGCTCGTCCACGTAGGCGTGGCCGGTCTCGATCAGGTACTCGGCGGCGCGGTACATGAAGCCAAAGTAGTCGCTGGCCTGGTAGGGGGCGGCGCCGGGGCTGCCGTTCCAGTCGAAGCCGAGCCACTTCACCGCGTCGATGATGCTGTTGACGTACTCGGTGTCTTCCTTCTCGGGGTTGGTGTCGTCAAAGCGCAGGTGGCACACGCCGTGGTAGTCGCGCGCCAGGCCGAAGTTGATGCAGATGCTCTTGGCGTGGCCCACATGCAGGTAGCCGTTGGGCTCTGGGGGAAAACGGGTGCGGATGCTGGCCAGGTCGGGCTTGCCCTGCACCTGCTGGTCGGCGTCGCCCGGGCGGCCGGCCCAATGGCGGCCGGTGTAGGTGCCTGCTGCCAGGTCGTGTTCGATGATCTGGCGCAAAAAGTTGCTGGACTTGGGGGTGTCAGGTGTAGGAGAGCTCATGCAACCAATTCTAGACGCCGTAAGCCTGCGCTACCATGCTCTTTTGCCAGCCACCAACCCCGCCTGCACCCATGACCCAACCCACCCCGGACCGCGTGGTTCTCCAGCAAGCCGACGTACAGGACGCCGCCCGCAGCGGCCTGATCACCGCCAGCCAGGCCGACGCCCTGTGGCAGCGCTGGACGCTGCTGGACCCGGCCACCCAGCCCACCGCGCCGGGGCCGCTGGCTGCGCACTCCCAGGGCCCCCGGTTTGGCTTGGTGAACGTGCTGTACTACTTTGGGGGCATGGTGGCCATCAGCGCCATGTCGCTGTTCATGACGCTGGGCTTTCAGGCCATGGGGCCGGCCGGCCTGCTGGCCATTGCGCTGGCGTATGGCTTTGCGTGCCTGAAGGTGGCCGACCATTTCAAGACCCGCGGCCTGCCGGTGCCAGCCGGCATTTTGGCCACGCTGGCGGTGTGCCTGGTGCCGCTGGCCGTGTGGTGTGTGCAGAGCCTGCTGGGCCTGTGGCCGCCGGGCGGCTCCAGCAACTTTTCGGCCTACCACACGCGCATTGACTGGCGCTGGATGACGCTGGAGTTCGCCACGCTGGCCGCGGGCGTGGTCATGCTGTGGCGCTACCGGCTGCCCTTCATGGTGATGCCCATTGCGGTGACCCTGTGGTACATGAGCATGGACGTGGCCAACGGCCTGATGCAGAGCCAGGGGTTCGACTGGCAGTTCACCCGCGATGTGTCGCTGGTGTTCGGCCTGGGCACCTGCGCGCTGGCCATGTGGGTGGATGCGCGCAGCCGCCGCGCCCAAACGCCCGAGTGGCGCCAGGACTATGCCTACTGGCTGTACCTGTTTGGCGCCATCATGTTCTGGTGCGGCCTGAGCCTGCGCCAGTCCGACAGTGAGCTGAGCAAGTTCCTGTACTGCGTGTTGAACGTGGCGCTGGTGCTGCTGGGTGCCGCCATTGGGCGGCGCGTGTTCACCGTGCTGGGGGCGCTGGGCGTGGCCATGTACCTGGGCTACCTGTCGCACCGGGTGTTCAAGGACAGCCTGCTGTTCCCGTTTGCGCTCACGCTGCTGGGCCTGGGGGTGGTGTGGCTGGGCGTGTGGTGGCAGCGGCACGAGGCCGCCATCCACGTCCGCCTGAGCCGGTTCGTGCCCGAGGGCTTGCGGCCCCGGGCCTAGCACCGGGCTGGTGGGCGCTCAGTCCAGCAGCGTGGCGGCAAAGGCGTTGATGGCGTCGATGTCGGGCGGCAGCAGGGTGAAGGGAATGCCCTCGCGGCTCAGCAGGCTGCGCAGGCCGCGGTCGACGTCACGGGCCTGCTCTTCGTCCTGGAACCGCCCGGTGTGCACGTACTTCTTGTCGCCGCGCTCCACCAGGATGTTGATGTTGTTGTGCTGCCCGTACCACTCCAGAATCTGGGCGCGGGTCTTGGCAACGTCGCAGATGTTGTCCGGGTAGTTCTCGTTGTAGTACAGCACCTGGGGCAGCGAGCACTCGGTGATGAGGAACTGCACCTGGCCGTCCAGCAGGTTGAGCATCTCGAACTGGCGCTGGGCAATGAAATACTGGTTCTTGAGCACCTGGAAGTTTTGCTGCCACACCAGCGACTTGGCAAAGTCGGGAATGGTCTCCACGGTCTTGTTGTGCAGGTTCAGGTACAGGATGATGGCCGCCGAATACAGGGACTTGTCACTGCCCGGCCCGCCGATGATGTTGACCACCTTGGTGGGGTAGATGCGCATCTTGGTCTCGGGCAGGTGGATTGCCATGTTGCTGTACCGTATCGTCATAGTGTCTCGGCCTTTCTTTCTTATGGTCTGCTGAGCACCATCGTAGTGTGCTGCCGGGGCTTGCGCAAGCGCTCGCCGGCGGCGTGGGCAACGGCAGTGACCGCATGGGCATGCCGGGTTTGCTCCTGAAACAATAGCGGTCTGCGCAGATAATACGGGCTCTTGAGCCTGAATTGGCCTCAAATTCAGAGCAGGCTTGTAAAGAAGTTTTTCTTCCCTTGTGTTTGGGCTGCACGCCACCATCTCGCAAGAGCAGCCGGTCGCCTTGTGTTGGCGGGCCTGTTTGCGCAACCACAGGATTTGGAAAAAGGAAGTACCCATGCTGAACCGAACGATCAAACGCTGCCTGGCGGTAGTGGCCCTGCTGGGCTGCGGCCTGACCATGGCGCAGTCCGAGCCCACGCTGAACCAGGTCTACGAAGCGGCGCACGCCGGCCGGCTGGACCAGGCCCAGACCATGATGCAGCAGGTGCTGGTGGCCCACCCGAACAGCGCCAAGGCCCACTTTGTGCAGGCGGAGCTGTCCGCGCAGCAAGGCCAGGCCGCCCGTGCCCGCGAAGAGCTGGCGCTGGCCGAGAAGCTGGCACCCGGGTTGCCGTTTGCCAAGCCGGCTGCCGTGCAGGGCTTGCGCGCCCAACTGGCGGCGGGCGCCGGCGGGGCATCGTCGAGCCGAGCCGTGGCGGCCCCCGTGTCCGCTGGGCAGGCCCTGGAGCCGCGCCCGGCCTCGTCACCGTTTCCCTGGGGCATGGTGCTGCTCTTGGGCGGGGCCGCCGTGGCCTTGGTGGTCTTCCATACCCGTCAGCGGGCCCAGGCGGCGGCGCCTGTGGTCTACGGGGGCGGCAATGGCCTGAGCGGCCCGCAGACTTTTGGTGCGGGCCCCGCGGCGGTGCCGGCGTATGGCCAGCCGGGCTACGGCCAGCCTGCGGGCAGCGGGCTGGGCGGCCAGGTCATGGGTGGGCTGGCAACGGGTCTGGCGGTGGGCGCCGGCGTGATGGCAGCGCAGGCCATCGGCAAGAGCCTGATGGGCCATGACACGCAAGTCGCGCCGTCGCCGGTGGTCGACACCACCTACGAGCCGCTGGCCGGCAATGGCGACATGGGTGGCCAGGACTTTGGCGTGGCCGACTCGGGCTCGTGGGACGACGGCGGTGGCGGCGGCGATTGGGACAACTGAAAGCCCCGCACCTTTACTCCTGATTTACAAAACCGTTCCCCGCCCAGGCGGAACGGGTGCTTACAATCCGCCTCTTATTCACTACCGGCCTCAGCCATGGAATCCGAAAGTTCCCGGCCTCCGGTCAGTTTGACGGGCACCTAGACACACCGTTGTCGTCATCGCTTGTCAGACTCGGCACGGAGGCACATGCCCAACGTGCCTGGCAAGCGAAGCGAATGCCCGGGGCCTTTGCCCCGCGTTCGAATGCATCCCCAGGTCTTTTTTCAGAACCGGCGCCCGATGGAGCGCCACAGCCGTCGCATGTGTTTGCGACGCAGCAGGGGGAAATTGCAATGGTGACCCAAACCGCAAAGAATATTGTTCGCCGGCTCGGACCGGGCCTCATCACGGGGGCCGCGGACGACGACCCCAGCGGCATTGCCACGTACTCGCAGGCCGGCTCCCAGTTCCGCTTTGCGCTGGTGTGGACGCTGCTCATCACCACGCCGCTGATGATTGGCATCCAGATGCTCTCGGCCCGCATTGGCTGGGTGACCGGCGAGGGGCTGGCCAGCAACATCAACAAGATGTTTCCGCGCTGGCTGACCGTCACGCTGGTGGGCCTGCTGGTGGTGGCCAATACCATCAACATTGCGGCCGACATCGGCGCCATGGGCGAGGCTGCGCGGCTGCTCATGGGCGGGCCGCTGGCCCTGTACGTGGTGGGCTTTGGCCTGCTGTGCATTGCCACGCAGGTGATCTTCTCGTACGAGAGCACGGTGCGCATTCTGAAATGGCTCACGCTGGCGCTGTTTGCCTATGTGGCGGTGATCCTGACGGTGCAGGTGCCGTGGCGGCAGGCCATTGCGGAGTCGCTGCACCCGTGGTCCTTCATTCCGCCGGGCACCTCGCTCAAGGACTATGCGGCCATGGTGGTGGCCGTGCTGGGAACCACCATCAGCCCCTACCTGTTCTTCTGGCAGGCCGCGCAGGAGGTGGAAGACAACAACCGCCGCCCCGAGGCGCAGGCGCTGCGCACGCACCCCGAATATGCGGCCGAGCACTTGTCCCGCATCAAGAGCGACACCTATGTGGGCATGACGTTTTCCAACGTCATTGCGCTGTGCATCGTCATTGCCACGGCGGTCACGCTGAACCAGCAGGGCATCACCAACATCCAGACATCGGCCCAGGCGGCCGAGGCGCTGCGGCCGGTGGCCGGCGAGTTCGCCTTTGCCGTCTTTGCGCTGGGCATCATCGGGACCGGCCTGCTGGCCGTTCCGGTGCTGGCGGGTTCGGCGGCTTACGCGGTCAGTGAGTTGTATGGCTGGACGGCCGGCCTGTCGCACGGTTTTCGGGACGCCAAGGGCTTCTACCTCATCATCGTGGCCGCCACGGGCATTGGCACGGTCATGGGCTACCTGGAGGTGGACCCGATCAAGGCGCTGGTGTGGAGCGCCATTGTGAACGGCGTCATTTCGGTGCCCATCATGGCGGCGCTCATGTGGATCGGCCAGTCCGAGCGCCTGATGGGCCGGCTCACCATCTCCACCCGGCATCGGGTTTTCGGCTGGGCCGCCACGGCGGTCATGGCGGTGGCCGTGGTGGTGATGCTGGCCACCAGCTTCTGACCTCCCATCGGGCGCGCTTTCAGCGCGGCACGAAGAAGGTGGATTTTTCGTGCAGGGTCACGACCTCGCCGGCGTGCTCCGTCTGGATGTCGAACACGATGGGGTTGGCCTGCCCGCGGTAGCTCTCCGCCGCATCGGGGGGCAGGGTCAGGCGCACGGGCAGCGACTCGATGCCGGTGGCCTCCACGTTCAGTTCGGGCGGCGTGACGATGGCAAGCCCCGGCAGGCCCGACACGCTCACGTGGTAGCGCTGGGGCTGCTCGGTGCCGTTGGTGACTTGCAGGCGGTAGACGTTTTCCACGTAGCCGCTGCCCACCACACGGGCCAGCGTGCCGCGGTCCTTGATGATGTTCACGGAGTAGCCCTTGCGCAGGGACAGGCTGCCCACAAAGACCAGGCTGGTGACCAGTAGCAAGGCGCCGTAGATCAGTACGCGGGGACGCCACACGCGGCGCACCATCTGCCCCGGCGTCAGGGACTGGGCGATGCCGTTGCCCGACGAGTAGCGGATCAGCCCGGTGGCGTAGCCCATCTTGCCCATCACGTCGTCGCAGACGTCGATGCAGGCGGCGCAGGCAATGCACTCGTTTTGCAGGCCGTCGCGGATATCGATGCCGGTGGGGCACACCTGCACGCACAGGGTGCAGTCGATGCAGTCGCCCAGGCCCAGGGCCTTGGGGTCGGCCTTGCGCGGGCGCGAGCCGCGGGATTCGCCGCGGCTGGTGTCATAGGCAATGACCATGGAGTCCATGTCGATCAGCGCGCTCTGGAAGCGGGCGTAGGGGCACATGTACTTGCACACCTGCTCGCGCATGTAGCCGGCGTTGCCGTAGGTCATGAAGCCGTAGAACAGCACCCAGAACCATTCCCAGGGCGAGAGCGACAGCACCGCCAGCTCGCCGACCAGGGTGCGGATGGGCGTGAAGTAGCCCACGAAGGTGAAGCCCGTGACCAGGCCTATGGCAATCCAGATGAGTTGCTTGCTGCCCTTGCGCGCGAGTTTTTCCAGCCCCCAGGGCGCGGCGTCCAGCCGCATGCGGGCCAGGCGGTCGCCTTCGGTGTGGCGCTCGACCCAGAGGAACATCTCGGTGTACACGGTTTGCGGGCAGGCATAGCCGCACCACAGGCGCCCCGCCACGGCGGTGAAGAAGAACAGCGCCAACGCCGAGATGACCAGCAGTGCCGCCAGGTAGATGAAGTCCTGTGGATGCAGCATCAGGCCCATGACGTAGAAGCGCCGCTCGTTCAGGTCAAAGAGCACGGCCTGGCGGCCGTGCCACTGCAGCCAGGGCAGGCCGTAGAACACCACCTGCGTGACCCAGACCATCAGCCAGCGCCAGTTGGCAAACCAGCCGCGCACGGAGCGCGGGTAGATCTTGACCTGTTTTTCGTACAGGGACACCGTCGCGCCGTCGTCAGCGGTGGCCGCCTGCAGGCGGATGGGAATGGTTTTCTTGGGGGTGGGCATGCGGCACTATAAGAAATATTTGCGATGCATTTTATGAACGCGGCGCCGGGTCTGCAGGGCCGCGCCGCAATACCGTGACGCCGGCAGTGGACAATAGTGGGGAACCAAAAAGGGTTAAGCCCTTCCAATTCAATTTTTAGGAGCGTGTTTTGGATATTGCATTGCTGATCAAGGCCACCATCATGGGCATCGTCGAGGGGTTGACCGAATTCCTGCCGATTTCGAGCACCGGTCACCTGATCCTGGCAGGCTCCCTGCTGGGTTTTGACGACGACAAGGCCAAGGTGTTCGACATCGCCATCCAGACCGGGGCCATTTTTGCGGTGGTGCTGGTGTACTGGGACAAGATCCGTGCCACGCTGGCGGACCTGCCCACCGGCCGGCAGGCGCAGACGCTGGCGCTCAACGTGCTGATTGCCTTTCTGCCCGCGGTGGTGCTGGGGCTGCTGTTTGGCAAGGCCATCAAGGCGTATCTGTTCACGCCGTCGGTGGTGGCCACCACGTTCATCGTGGGGGGCTTCATCATCCTGTGGGCCGAGAAGCGCCAGGCTGCCGGCGGCAATGCCGTGCACGTGACCGATGCCGACGACATGACCTGGAAGGACGCCCTCAAGGTGGGCCTGGCGCAGTGCCTGGCCATGATTCCGGGCACCAGCCGCAGCGGCGCCACCATCATTGGCGGCATGCTGCTGGGCCTGTCGCGCAAGGCGGCAACCGACTTCTCGTTCTACCTGGCCATTCCCACCCTGATCGGCGCCGGCGTGTACAGCCTGTACAAGGAGCGCGCCCTGTTGAGCCTGGCGGACCTGCCGCTGTTTGGCGTGGGGCTGGTGGTGTCCTTCCTCAGTGCCTGGCTGTGCGTGCGCTGGCTGCTGCGCTTCATTGCCACCCACAGCTTCACCGGCTTTGCCTACTACCGCATCGCCTTTGGTGTGGTGGTGCTGGCCACGGCCTGGACCGGCGTGGTGCACTGGGTCGACTGACCCTTTTCAGTGCTCCATGTTGCGCAGCGCCGTTTCGATGGCGGCTGCGGTGGCCAGGGGCTTTTCCATGGGAAAGAGGTGGCTGCCGTCGAGCATGAGCGTGCGGCCCCGGGTGATTTTTTCGGTCATGGCCATCCCCACCTGCTTCATCTCCTGCGAGGCGCGCCCGCCGATGAAGGTGACCGGGCACTTGAGCGGGTGGCGCGCCAGCAGGCGGTCCAGGTTGTCGGGCACGGTGTTGTAGAACAGGGTTTCCACGTCGCGGTGGAAGTTGAGCACGCGCTTGCCGTCGGCTTCGTGCGTGCCGTAGGTCACGTAGTCCAGCAGCACCTGGTCGTCCCACTTGGCAAAGGCCTTCTTGTGGCGGAAGTGTTCGTAGGCCGCTTCCACCGAGGGCCAGCTCATGCGGCGTTGCCGGCTGACGGCACCGGGCGAGAGCGAGCCCATGACCTGCGTGGTCTTCATTACGCCCACGGCGGTGGAGCGCCAGCCGCCCAGGATGGGGGAGTCGATCAGCACCACGCCGCGGGCCAGCTCGGGCTGGCGCACCGCAGCCATCAGGCTCAGGAAGCCGCCCAGCGAATGGCCGACCAGCCAGACCGGCGCGCCGGCCTTCTGGACCTCGCCCTGCGCGAAGTCGATGAGTTGCTGCACCACCTGGGGCCAGTTGTTGCTGACGGGGTAGCGCGGGTCATGGCCGTATTGCTCGATGGCCTTGACGGTGTAACCACGCGCGCGCAGGCTCTTGAACAGCACCTTGTAGGTGCTGGCGGGAAAGCTGTTGGCGTGGGAGAAAACGATGGTGGACATGGGGGTGGCAAGTCTGACGGGCGTCAGATCAGTTTTTCTTCAGGAGTCGTGATTTTCTTCAGGGGCTGGCTGCGCGCCGAGGGCACGCGCAGCGGCACCTCGGTCGGGCCGCCGTTCCACTGCGGGTCTTCAATGCTGTCGAACACCTCGCGCAGCTTCTGCCCCCAGCTGCCGTGCAGCATGCGGAAGTAGGGGTTGTTCTCGTCGATGCAGACAATCTTGTCGGTGCGGAACTGGTTGGCCTCGTACACCACCATGTCCAGCGGCAGCCCCACCGACAGGTTGGACTTGAGCGTGGAGTCCATGGACACCAGCGCGCACTTGGCGGCCTCGTCCAGCGGCGTGGCCGGGGTGATGACGCGGTCCAGCACGGGCTTGCCGTATTTGGATTCGCCGACCTGGAAATAGGGCGTCTCCAGCGTGGCCTCGATGAAGTTGCCGGCCGAATACACCTGGAACAGGCGCATGCCTTCGCCCTGGATCTGGCCGCCGAAGATGAGCGAAACATTGAAGTCCACACCGGCCTGCTTGAGCGAGACGGCGTCGCGCTCGTACACCTTGCGGATGGCCGAACCCAGCACGCGCGCGGCGTCGAACATGCTCTTGGCGTTCCAAATGGTGATGCCTTCGTCGCTCTCGTGATCCTTGAGCTTTTCCACCTGCAGGATCTCGCGTACCGATTGCGTGATGCTCAGGTTGCCGGCCGACAGCAGCACCATGAAGCGCTCGCCCGGCTTCTCGTAGACGATCATCTTGCGGAAGGTGCTGATCTGGTCCAGCCCGGCGTTGGTGCGGGAATCGGAGAGAAAAACCAAGCCGGCGTTGAGTTTGATGGCGACGCAGTAGGTCATTTGGAGATAGCGAGCAGAAAGCCTAGAGTGTAAATGCCACCCTGCAGGGCCGGCAGTCTTGCACTACCGGTTGCCGCATGCCCCCCCCAAGATTCAATTCTTGACAGTGCCGTGTTCCTCTTCGGTCAGGCGATTGGTTTTTCGCAGGATCGCGCCGGGTATGCCGATTTTCCCCCAAATCGCGAAGAAACCCGCCCAGACCAACCTGGGCGGCCTGCGATTCGATGATGCGCAATGGCCGCCATTCATCGGCGATGACTGGATCCGTTACCTCGGGGGAGTTTATGCGGCCCGATCATGTATTCGCGTACGAGTTCACGGGCTCTGTGCAGTCGGCTTTTGATCGCCCCATCGGGTTCGCCAAGGCGTTCGGCAATTTCTGCAATGGTGAGTTCTTCGAAGTCGCGCAGCAGCACCACTTCGAGATAGTGGGCCGGGAGTGATTCAAGTGCGGCTGCCAGGTCGATTCGCAAATCGTTGTCAGATTTGCAGAGCAATTGATGTTCGGCTAACTCTTCGTCCAGGGAGTCGGTCTTGAACATCACGCGCTCCAGCTTGCGGCATTCACGCTTGATCACGGTAAAGAGCCAGCCCGAAAAGGCTGCGGCGGCTTTGAGCCCGCTGACTTTGCGGGAAATGATCAATAGAGATTCCTGGACGGCATCGTCCACATCGCTGACCTGGCAGTGCTTGTAGGCATAGCGACGGGCGTCGGCCTGGCACACGGCCAAAAGGCGGCCGATCGATGCCGGGTCGCCCGTTTGGGCGGCCAGGATCAAGTTGTCCCGATCGGTGGCGCTGGCTGCCATGGTTATGTCTTCTTGTTGAGCTTGCGGCCCACCATGGCGCACATCGGGCAAAAGCCGAAGAGTCCTGTCATGGCGAGCATTGCGCCCATGGCGCCAATACCGACAGCCATGCCGGAGACTCCCCAATTCGCGACGGCGAAGGCAAGGCCTGCAATGCCCATCAAAACTCGAAGAATGCGCTCCCAGGTGGGTATATTTTTGACGTAGAACATAGTGATCTCCTTGGAACTGTTTCGTGTCGAGGAACATCCTCACCCACTAAGAGGTGCCAAGGGGGCGAAACGGTTCGCGGTTCCCCCAAAAAAAGTTCACCCATTAAAACCGGGTGGTCAGTCGGGTGAGCCACGCGGGCGAATGGTCCACCAGCCACGTTTCCATGGGCTTGTCGGCGCCAAGCAAGATTAACACCGACAGCGCGATCATGATGGAGCCCAGGATCATTTTTCCGGTCTTGCCGGCCTGCATGAGCTTGCCTCGCACCTTGAGCATGGCGCCACGCGAAACGTAGGCCAGCGCGACAACGGGTAGAGCAGCCCCAAGGCCAAAAATACCCATGAGCAAGGCGATCTGCGGAAGTTGCGAGCCCTGGCTGGCCAGAACCACGGCGGCGCCCAAAGTCGGCCCTACGCACGGGCTCCACACCACGCCCAGCACCAGGCCTATTGCGAACTGCCCCCAAAGGCCGTCCAGGTGCATGCGTGCAATCAGGCTGTTGCCTGCGTCTCCAATGCCGGCGGTGGCTGTCGCAAACCGCTGCTGCAGTCCCCCCGATATAAGTACCACGCCCAACATTCCCAAAATGGCGGCTCCGATGCCGCGAAAGATGGAAGCCTCCAGCCCCAGCGCGGAGCCCACCCATGCAAGTGTGGTTCCGATGATGGCGTAAGACAGGGCTAATCCGCCGGCAAGTGCCAGCGGCGCCCTGGGATGGACATGGGTGGCTGAGCCCAGCAGAATTGGAATGATGGGCAATACGCATGGTGATAGCGTCGAAAGCAGCCCTGCCAGGAAGCCAAATCCGTAGGAGCCGAGACCGAAATCCATCAGTTCACCGTCTTTTTGATGAGGCCCTCAAGGCCCGCTGGCGTGGTGTCGCCGACTGAGCGGCCCACTTCCTTTTCGCCCTTGAAGGCTACCAGCGTGCTTTGCATGGTGACCTTGAACTTTTTGAGTGTGGGCTTGGCGCTGTCGAAGTCGATGGTCATCAGTGTCACATCTTTGTAGGCGGGTTGCTTCATCAAGCCGTCAATGATGGGCTTTTGCGCCTTGCAAGTGGGGCACCATGGTGCGCTGATGTCCAGCACCACCGGCTTGCCGGCCTTGGTGAGTTGGTCAAATTCCTGTTGGTTGAAGGGCTTGATATCTCCAGCCGTGGCCAGGATTGCCCAGGAGGCGAGCGCGATGGCGGGGATGATTTTTGCAAGCTTCATGGGGACTCTCCGAGGGGTTAATGAGAAGGTTTGAACGTCTTTTGCAGCGTCTGCAAATAGGCGGTGAGGCCTGCCAGCTCCTTGGAGTTCCAGGGAAGCGGCTTGGCAGCCATGGGCATGACCATGCAGGCCTGGACCATTTCATCCAGGTGGATGGTCTTGCGGCCCAACTGGTCTTTGGCCATGGCGACGGTGTGGGGGTAGGGTTTTGCAAACGAGGCCGAGAACGCGCCGTAATTGGCATGGCAGGAAGCGCAGGACATGCCATTGGTCGAGAGCTTGGAGTCACTAAAGATTTTTTCTCCCAGCTTGGCATCCCCGGCGATGGGTTTGTAGCCAGCGGGCCGGGTTGTTTCGTCCGCAGCCGAGGCGCAAGCCGCAAAGCCTAGGGATGAAATTAAAGCGGCTAAGAGTGTGAGGGTTTGGTGGTGGGGCATGGCCGTCCTTTGGGTTCGCATTCAGGGTTGATTACCCACTAGGAGGATGCTTGGAGCAGAAACGGTTCGCGGATTGAAAAAGATATTTGCCATTGGTCGGATTGCGTGGCGTTTTCCTGCGCGGGCTGTTTTTCCCCATTTTTTTCACCCAATGCGAACCGGTTCGTCGGGTTGGAGGCTCTTAGTTGCAGAGGAAGCCAATCGCGGCCTCGACTTATCCACCACCGAGGAATATTTATGAAGACATCTTTGAAAATGGCATCACTTGCCGCTTTGACGGTTGCTACCCTGGCACTGCCAGCCGCGGCCCAAGACATGAAAGACGCTGCCAAGTGCAAGCCGAAAACCGGCATGTCCAAATGCTGCGGAAAATGCGCGTCCAAGTGTTGCGCCAAGCCTGCAAAGTGCGGGGCCAAGAAGTGTGCTCCCAAGTGCATGGCCAAATGCGCTCCGAAGTGCGCCCCCAAGAACTGATGGGCGAATCGAGCCGGCCGCCCAAGGCGTCAAGCCGTGCCGCGCAAGTTGCGGCCGGTTCCCGTTTGCTGGAAACCTATGCAGGCCTTGCCCTACGTGGGCAGCATCTGTTTGGAAGCCTGTTGAGTGGAGAGCCGCCCAGGCAATGGCGGCATTACCCGCAGGACGATGCGATCGATCTGCACAGCGGATTTCAGTGGTTTTACCACTCGCATTCGCCGGAGGATCGGCCGGAAGCGGCCGAGCATGGTCACATCCATTTGTTTGCCGGGCGCAAGCTCTGGTCGCACCGGCTGCGTTCCGCCCGTGCACTCGAATGGGAGGCGCTTGCGGGTGGCGCCAAAAACCCCGGCACACGCCACTTGCTGACGATGGGCTTTGACGCCAAGGGTGTCCCTGTTTCTCTGTTCACGGTTAACAGCTGGGTCACGGGCGACTTGATGCTCACGGCGCAAACCACGGTCGATCTGCTGGATCGAATCCATCTGGACACCGGGTACGCGGAAGTGGACGCCGTGGTGGAGTCGGTAGTCCGGCTGTGCATGGAAGAGATCCGAAGTCTGCTTGAGCGCCGGGACGCCGCGCTCTGGAACTTCGCCGGGGATAAGGTTCTGGCCAACGAGGCGCTTGAGATGCTCTCTGAGCAGGCGGTGGACATCGACGCGAAGCTGTCGTCCTTAATGCTGTGACAGGAGCGCGCGACTATCGAACTGGGGATTGAGCCGCGGCATCGTTGTCAAGGTGCTCTACAGGTTGCCATGCGGATCTCATGGGTAGAGATCATCAATCCTTGCCCGCCAAGGCCTTCAGCTGGTACAGCGCCTCCAACGCCTCACGCGGGCTCAAACTGTCAGGATTTATGGCTGCAAGCGCCGTATCCACTGCGCTGACAGCTATGGTTTCTGTAGCGGGTGGCGCGGCAAAGAGGTCTACCTGCGGGCGGCTCTGGGTGGCTTGCGACTCCAGCGCGTCCAGCGCATGGCGGGCCTGGTTGAGCACGGCCGCCGGCATGCCCGCCAGCCGGGCGACCTGGATGCCGTAGCTCTTGCTGGCCGGGCCGCTCTGGATTTCGTGCAGGAAGACGATGTCGCGGCCCGACTCGGTGGCGCTGACGTGCACGTTGAGCGCTTGGTGGTGCGTGGCGGGGAACTCGGTCAGCTCGAAGTAGTGGGTGGCAAACAGGGTGAAAGCCTGGGTCTTGTCGTGCAACTGCGTGGCAATCGCGCTGGCCAGGGCCAGGCCGTCAAAGGTGCTGGTGCCGCGGCCGATCTCGTCCATCAGCACCAGGCTGTGCGGTGTGGCGGCGTGCAGGATCTGTGCCGCCTCGGTCATCTCCAGCATGAAGGTGGACTGGGCGTTGGCCAGGTCGTCGGCCGCGCCAATGCGGGTGTGGATGGCGTCGATGGGCCCCAGGCGGCAGGCGCTGGCCGGCACATAGCTGCCGATGGAGGCCAGCAGCACGATCAGCGCCACCTGGCGCATGTAGGTCGATTTGCCGCCCATGTTGGGGCCGGTGATGATCTGCAGCCGCTGGCGGGGCCCCATGTGGGTGTCGTTGGCGATGAAATTGCCACTGGAGAGCTCCGCCAGCCGCGCCTGCACCACGGGGTGGCGCCCGGCGGTGATGGCGATACACGGCTCCACCACGAACTGCGGCGCGCACCAGTCCAGCGTGAGCGAGCGCTCGGCCAGCGCGCACAGCGCGTCCAGTGCAGCCAGCGCGCGTGCCGTGCGGGTCAGCATGGGGATGAAGGCCTGCAGCCGGTCCAGCACCTGCTCGAACAGCCACTTCTCGCGTGCCAGGCCGCGCTCCTGCGCGGACAGAGCCTTGTCTTCAAACGCCTTGAGCTCGGGGGTGATGAAGCGCTCGGCGTTCTTCAGCGTCTGGCGGCGGCGGTAGTCGTCGGGCACCTTGTCCAGCTGGCCCTGGCTGACCTCGATGTAGAAACCGTGCACCCGGTTGAACTGCACCCGCAGGTTGGCAATGCCGGTGCGGGCCTTTTCGCGCCCTTCGAGTTCGAGCAGGAAGCTGTCGCAGTTGGTCTGGATGGCGCGCAGCTCGTCGAGCTCGGCGTCAAAGCCGCTGGCAATGACGCCACCGTCGCGCACCAGGGCGGCCGGCTCGGGGGCTATGGCTTGCTGCAGCAGGGCGGCGCACTCTGCGGGTGGGTGCAGGTCTTCGGAAATGGCAGCCAGATAGCCTTCAAGACCTCTCAGATGCTGCGTGAGTTGCTCTGTTTTCTGTAGCGTGTGCAGCAGGGCAACCAGCTCGCGCGGGCGCACCTGGCGCAGGGCGGTGCGGGCGGTGATGCGCTCCATGTCGGCGCTGCCCTTGAGCTGGCCGCGCAGGGTCTGCCACAGCGCTGGGCGCAGCGTCGCAATGGCGTCCAGCCGTTGCTGGGCCTGGTTGCGGTCGCGCCGGGGTTCCAGCAGCCAGCTCTTGAGCAGGCGGCTGCCCATGCCGGTCATGCAGGTGTCCAGCAGCGAGAACAGGGTGGGCGTGTCTTCGCCGCGCAGGGTCTGCACCAGTTCCAGGTTGCGCCGGGTGGTGGGCGGCAGGGCTATGAGTTCGCCGTCGCGCTGCACCTGCACGGTGCGGATGTGGCTCAGGGCGCGGCCCTGGGTGTGTTCGGCATAGCCCAGCAGGGCGGCGCAGGCCGCATGCGCCTGGGGCAGGTCCTGTGCGTTCCAGCCGGCCAAGCTGGCGGCCTGCAGCACGTCGAGCAGCTTGCGCTGGCCCAGGGCGCTGTCAAACTGCCATTCGGGGCGGGCCGTCAGGTACACAGCGCTGCCTCGGCGCAGGCGCTTGAGGCGGTCCTCGAAAGCCTGGGTGACACCGGTGCTGTAGGCCAGCTCGCTGGGCGCCACGCGGGCCACCCACTCGGGCACCTCGTCGGGGGCGCATTCGGCCAGGTGCACCACGCCCTGGGTGACGCTGAGCCAGGCCAGGCCGCAGCGGTTGCGCGGGCCCTGGTGCGCGGCCATGAGGATGGATTCGGTCTTCTCGCTCAGCAGCTCGGTGTCGGTCAGGGTGCCGGGGGTGACCACGCGCACCACCTTGCGCTCTACCGGGCCCTTGCCGGTGACCTCGCCCACCTGCTCGCAGATGGCCACGGACTCGCCCAGGCGGATCAGCTTGGCCAGGTAGCCCTCCATGGCGTGAAAGGGCACGCCGGCCATGGAGATGGGCTGGCCGGCCGACTGGCCGCGGGTGGTGAGGGTGATGTCGAGCAGGCGCGCCGCCTTCTCGGCGTCGGCGTAGAACATCTCGTAGAAGTCGCCCATGCGGTAGAAGAGCAGGGTGTCGGGGTACTCGGCCTTGAGGGCCAGGTACTGGGCCATCATGGGCGTGTGGGCGGCCAACGGCGTGTCCTCGCTCGGCGCCTGGTTTTTATCTTTTGAAATCAAGGACTTGGATGTCATGTAAAAGCCGCCCCTAGGGTCTTCAGCGGGTTTGGGTGCCAGAGGGAAATGCAAGGGCCATTGTCCCGCACCGGTCGATCTGCCGATAAAGGACCGATTATCAGGCGCGAATGCAGGCGAAACGGGAGCTGCTGAAGCAGTTTGGCCGCTCCCTGCATGGGGGGCCGTTGGTGGTCACTTCTCCCGCGGTTGGGTCAGGCACAGGTGGGTTTCGGTGCGTTCGAGCGTGCCTTGTTTCTCCATCGAATAGATGCAGCGATACAACGCTTCGTGGGTAACGCCAAGCTCGGATGCCAACGATTTGATACCAGTGCCGATGGGAAAACGACCATCGGCTCCTTCGCTTTCCAGAAGATGGACGAAACGGTCCTGCACCCTGGTGAGGGAAAGCCTCTCGCATTGCAGCCGCAGACGTTTGACCTCCTTGTTGAGCATGGCAATCCAGCGCCCGGCGAAGCTTGAATCGCCATCGAGTGCATCGCGGATATCCCCGATGGGAATTTGGACGATCCTGGAGTGGGCGACCACCTGCCCCTGGCAGTGGTACTTTGAAGACTTCAGGCTTGCCTCTCCGACGAACCCCCTGCGTGTACGCTGCAGGATGACGGCAGAGCCCTGCAGTCCCGGGCGTTCCAAGACCACTTCGCCATTGACCACGAAAAACATGTGCTTTGGGCTGTCGCCAGCCTTGAACAGGCAGGTTCCTTTGGTGAGCGCCGCTTCCTCGCAGGACGCAAGCAAACTCTTTGGCAGCAGTTCGTGAAGCTCTTGGACGGCGTCTGCACACATGGGTAAATTCTTCTTGATATGATCTCAATCATATGATATTTATCATTTGCACGCAATACTTCTGCATCAGCCCAGCGAGGTAGCCGTGACCCAATCCATTCTTCAGTTCGGTGAAGTGCGACCCGAATTTCAAATACCTGTCCTCAACGAGCGGGCGGTGCGCGCCGCTGCGGGAATATTGTTTTTCCTGGCGCTGATCTGCTTCATGAATGCATGGCTCACCGGCAACTTCCAGCCCACACGGGTGTTTGTGGTCAGCTTCCTGATCGAGTTCACCATCCGCATTTTTGTGAATCCGCGCTTTGCGCCGGTCATGATTCTTGGGCAGTGGATAGTGCGCAAGCAGCCGCCGGAATGGAGCGGTGCTCCGCAAAAGCGGTTCGCATGGGCCATCGGCTTCGTGCTGGCGGCCACTATGTTTTACCTGGTGGTGCTCAACCATGTCATCGGGCCCATCAACCTGATCGTGTGCTCGATGTGCCTGATTTTGCTTTTCTTCGAAACAGCATTCGGCATCTGCATTGGCTGCAAGCTTTACAACCTCTTCAATGCAGAAAAAGCGCAGCTGTGTCCGGGTGGGGGGTGCGACATGCCCGCGGAGCAGGCTTCGTCTACTTCTCTTGCTCAGATGGCCATCGTCATCGCGTTTGCCGTTGCGGTCGGCACCATCGCCCAGTGGGTTTACAGCACGACGCCCAAGGGGACTGCCGAGTTGGAGGCACCCGTTGCCGCCCCATCAGCAGCGCCCATTGATCCCGCAGAAGCGCAGCGCTGCAAAGTCCCGGATTTTGCCAAGGCGCTGGGCCACGAAGAACAGTGGAAGCTTCACAACCACTGCAAGTGAAATCTTTTCGCGGCAATCCCTCGCGGTGCCCATCAATCGCGTTTCTGCTGAACGGATGGGCATTGCACGGCGCCATAGCGAGCTGACGGGCTGGTACCAATGGCGTGGCTAGCCGGTAACGTCGTCCAGCAGCTTGCGAAATCGCAAGGGGTGTGCGAAAAACCCGTCTAGCATTCCCCTGTGCTGCTGTGTCTGCACGGTTTTGGAGGGGAGGGGTTAATGACCCGTAAGACGTTGGTCCTGTCCCTGGTGGGTGTGGGCCTGGTGGCGGTGGCGGCCGTCGGTTTCCTGCCACGAGGGTGGTTGTCTGGCCGTGACGCATCCGATCCGGGCGCGGGCTACACGGTTGCGCCAGTGCCCATTGCGCCGTTGCCGGCAGGGGCCGCACCCAATTTTCGGGCCGTCGTGCAGCAGTCGGCCCCGGCCGTGGTGGGCATTTTCGTGACCGGACAGCCCCTGGGGGTGTCCGATGGGGGCACGCTCGATCTGGGGGACCCTTTCTATCTCTTTTACCGCGGCATCCCCGAGTTCCAGGCCCGCGCGCCGGGGCTGCGGGTGCCGGTGCTGTTTCGTAGCCAGGGTTCGGGGTTCATCATCAGCACCGATGGGCTGGTGCTGACCAATGCGCACTTGGTGCGCGACGCCCAGCAGGCCACTGTGCGCCTGGGGGACCGGCGTGAGTACCGGGCCCAGGTGCTGGGGGTGGACACCGTGAGCGATGTGGCGGTGTTGCGCATGAACGCCGGGAACCTGCCCGTGGTGCGCCTGGGGGATGCCGAGCAGGCGCAGGTGGGCGACCCCGTCCTGGCCATGGGGGCGCCGCTGGGCTTTGATCCGGCAGTGTCGCAGGGCATCGTCAGCGCCAGGGGGCGCTCGCTGCCCGGTGACTCGGCGGTGCCCTTCATCCAGACCGATGCGGTGGTGCCGCCTGGCAGTTCGGGGGGGCCGCTGCTCGATGGCAGCGGCGCCGTGGTGGGCCTCAATGCCCAGATTTACCCGCAGTCGGGTGCGTACCAGGGGGCGTCGTTTGCCATTCCGATTCAGGTGGCGCTGAAGGTCCGGGACCAGATCCTTGCCAGCGGCCACGTGTCCTACGCCTGGCTGGGCGCCCGGGTGCAGGACCTGAGCCCGACGCTGGCGCAGGCGCGTGGCCTGGACCTGCCCGATGGCGCGCTGGTCACGACCGTGGTGCCCGGCAGCGCGGCGGCACATGCCGGGCTCAAGGCCGGTGACGTGGTGACGCACGCCAATGGCGAGGCGCTGGTCCGCTCCGGGGACCTGAGCAGCCGGATCAGTCGTGCCGCACCGGGTGATGTCCTGCTGTTCAAGATCTGGCGCGACCGCCGCATGCTGGAGTTCCCGGCCACGCTGGGGCGCCTGGAGGAGGGCGTGCGCGCCCGGGCTTCGCGCGAGGCCGGCCCGTCGTCCGGGCCGCTGGGCTTGGCCCTGCGCCCGTTGACGCGCGACGAGCAGGCCATTGCCCATGTGCAGGGCGGTCTTCTGGTGCAGCGTGTTGCCGGGGCGGCGGCCTGGGCTGGCCTGGTGCCGGGAGACGTGCTGCTGACCCTCAACGGGGCGCCGCTGAAGTCGGTCGACCAGGTTGTTGGCGGAATCGGCAAGAAGGCCGGTGCGGCGGTGTTGCTGATCCAGCGCAGCGGCGAGCGCATGTTTGTGTCGCTGGAGCCGGGCTGAGGGGGCAGCGGCCAGCCCCCGCCGAGGCCGGGCTGGAAAAAGCTTGATCCATGATCACTACAAGGGTAGCCACTAATGGGCAGTGCGGGGTGTGGGCCCTATCATGGTGGCAATTTCATTCTGTTCTCCCAAGAATTCACTGTGGCGACCTCTCCCGATAGCGTGCAACCTGCGCCTCCCCCGTCCGCGCACGCCACAGACCCCGACGTTTTCGCGTCTGACGACACTTCGTTTTTCGGGGTTGTCTTCAGCCAGAGCCCGGAGGCCATTGCCGTTACCCGCGTGCGCGACGACGTGATCGTGGCGGTGAACGACGAGTGGCTCAAGTACACCGGCTATGACCGCCGCGAGGTGGTGGGCCATACCGCGGTGGAGATCGGGCACTGGGCCGACTCGGCCGCCCGCGAGAAAGCGTTCTACCCCCTGAAGATGGGCGGGCGCCTGACGGATGTCGATGTCACCGTGTTCCTGCGGGACGGCCTGCCCCGTATGGTGCGCATCAACGCCACGCGGGTGTCGGTCCAGGGCGAGGCCTACATCCTGGTTTACGCGCGCGACGTCACGGCGGAAAACCTGGCCCGGGAGGCACTCCAGGCCGGTGAAAAGGCGCTGGAACAGGCCAATGAAAAACTCAACCGCCAAGTCAAGATCTACGAGATGACCGAAACGGTGGCCCGGGTCGGGCACTGGGTGGTCTACCCGGGGGACCCCACGGTGCACCTGTCCCACGGTTACTCCCAGGTGGGTGGTCTGGGGGAGATCCAGTCGGCACCGGTCGGCGCGCACCTGCGCCGGGTGGTGAAGGAAGACCGTGAAAAGGTCAAGCAGGCCCTCAAGCGGATGACGGGCGAGGTGGTGGAGTACCGCTGGCAGCAGCCGGACGGCCACACCATCTGGCTGCGCTCGCGCATGCAGCGGCAGATCGAGAACGGTGTCGTCAAGGCCGACCTGGGCGTGGTGCAGGAATTCACGGCAGAGCGGCAGGCCCTGCAGACCGTGAGCGACCAGCTGGCCTTTGTCCAGAAAATCACCAGCCGCGCGCCCAGCATGCTGTACGAGTTCCAGTGGTGGCCCGATGGCCGGATGGCGTTTCCGTTCGTCAGTGCCGCCGTGCAGCAGCTCTTTGGCGTCACCGAGGCCGAGGTGCGTGCCGACCCGGCCCGGCTCCGGGATCGGATCATGGCGGAGGACCTGCCCCACATCATGGAAACCGCCCGGGCGTCGATGGACACGCTGTCGATCTGGCAATGCGAATTCCGTGCGCGGGACGCCAACAACGTGGTGCGCTGGCTGCTGGGCAACTCGCAGCCCGAGCGGCAACCCAATGGTTCGGTGCTGTGGTGTGGTTCGATTGGCGACATCACTGCCCAGAAAGAGGTGGTTGCACGCCTGCAGGACAGCGAGGCGCGCTTTCGCAGCCTGACCGAGCTGTCCTCTGACTGGTACTGGGAGCAGGACGAACACTACCGGTTCATTCGCGTGCAGGGCAGCGTGGATGCCGCCAGAGCCTTGCGGGCCAAACAGGTCCTTGGAACCACGCGGTGGGGGGACGATGTAGTGGGCGTCAGCCCGGAGCAGTGGGCCGCCCACCGCGCCGCGTTGGACGCACGCGAGACGTTCCGGGATTTTGAAATGCAGCGCCGGGGCGCGGACAACGTTCTGGTCTGGGTCTCCATCAGTGGCGCGCCCGTGTTTGACGCCGACGGCGTGTTCCGAGGCTACCGGGGTACCGGGCGCGACATCACCGCGCGCAAGCAGGCCGAGGCCGACATTGAGCGACTGGCTTTTTTCGATGCCCTGACCGGTTTGCCCAACCGGCGCCTGCTGATCGACCGGCTGAACCATGCCGTGGAGTCCGGCACGCGCCGGGGCAGCTACGGTGCGCTGCTGTTCATCGATCTGGACAACTTCAAGATGCTCAACGACACCGTGGGGCACCACATGGGCGACGAGCTGCTCAAGCAGGTGGCTGCGCGCCTGAGTGCCTGCGTGCGCAGCATCGACACGGTGGCCCGCCTGGGTGGCGACGAATTCGTGGTCATGCTGGAAGAACTGAGCGAGAACGCGCTGGAGGCCGGTGCGCAGGCCGAGGCCGTGGGCAAGAAAATCCTGGAGGCCCTCAACCGGCATTTCGAATTGGGTGGTCAGCAGCACCACAGCTCCCCCAGCATTGGTGTGACGCTGTTCTTCGACCACCAGCAAAGCGTGGACGAGCTGCTCAAGCGCGCCGATCTGGCCATGTACCAGGCCAAGGCGGCCGGGCGCAACACCCTACGCTTCTTTGACCCGGCCATGCAGGCCGCGGCCTCGTCGCGGGCGGCGCTGGAGGCAGACCTGCGCCAGGGGCTGGCGCGCGACGAGTTCCGGCTGTACTACCAGCCGGTGGTTGATGAGTGCAGCCGCGTGACCGGCGTGGAGGCCCTGTTGCGCTGGCAGCATCCGCAGCGCGGGCTGGTGTCGCCGGGGGAGTTCATTCCGGTGGCCGAGCAGACCGGCCTGATCCTGCCCCTGGGGGAGTGGGTGCTGAAGGAAGCCTGCGCGCAGCTGGTGGCCTGGAGCACGCAGCCCGCCACCCGCAACCTGACCATGGCCGTCAACGTGAGTGCGCGCCAGTTCCGCCACCCCGAGTTTTCCAGCCAGATACTGACCCTGCTGCGCCTGAGTGGCGCCAACCCCTACCGCCTGAAGCTGGAGCTGACCGAGAGTCTGTTGCTGAGCGATTTTGACGACGCCATCGTCAAGATGAGCGAGTTGCGCTCCATTGGTGTGGGCTTCTCGCTGGACGATTTCGGAACCGGCTATTCCTCGCTGTCCTACCTCAAGCGCCTGCCGCTGGACCAGCTCAAGATCGACCAGTCGTTCGTGCGCGACGTGCTGACCGACCCCAACGACGCAGCCATTGCCCGCACCATCCTCAACCTGGCCCAAAGCCTGGACCTGGGCGCCGTGGCCGAAGGGGTGGAAACCGCCGGCCAGCGCGACTTTCTGCTGCGCAACGGCTGCAAGGCCTTCCAGGGATATTTCTTTGGCCGGCCGGTTCCCGTCGGGGAGTTGCAGCTGGGCGAAGCGTCCGACCGGTCTTGAACCGGCCGGAGTGATTCAGAACATCAGAACGGTGCGTCGCCAGTGGCGTCGTCGGACGCCGCATCGGGCGCTGCTTCGGCGGGTGCCTGGGCGGCCTGGCGCAGCGTGGCCTTCTCGCCGGCGCTGGCGAACTTGCTGTATTTTCCCAGAATGCCCACCAACTGCCCGTAGACGCGGGGGGTGCCGGCCAGGCATTCACCCTGTTCCAGGAACTCGGATTCCCCAGTGAAGTTGCCCACCAGGCCGCCGGCCTCGGTGATGAGCAGCGAGCCCGCCGCCACGTCCCACGGTTGCAGGCCGGTTTCAAAGAAGCCGTCGGTGTAACCGGCGGCCACGTAGGCCAGGTCCAGTGCGGCGGCGCCGGGGCGGCGCAGGCCGGCCGTGCGCTGCATCACGTCGCCCATCATGGCGAGGTAGTTGCCGAAATTGTCGCCGGGGCGGAACGGAAAGCCGGTGGAGATGAGGGATTCCCGCAGTTGGGTCCGTTTGGACACGCGCAGGCGGCGGTCGTTCAGGTAGGCGCCGCGGCCCTTGGTGGCGGTGAAGAGGTCGTTGCGGGTGGGGTCGTACACCACCGCCTGTTCGATCTTGCCCCTGACGGCCAGCGCAATGCTGACGCAGTAGATGGGCAGGCCGTGGATGAAGTTGGTGGTGCCGTCCAGCGGATCGATGATCCACACGAACTCGGAATCCTTGGCGCCATGCTCGCGTCCGGATTCCTCGGCCCAGATGCCGTGGCCCGGATAGGCCGTCAGCAGGGTTTCTATGATCGCCTGTTCTGCAGCCTGATCCACTTCGGTGACGAAGTCGTTGGCCTTTTTCTGGGACACGCGCACCGACTCGATATCGAGCGCGGCGCGATTGATGATGGAACCGGCGGCACGGGCGGCTTTGACAGCCACGTTGACCATGGGGTGCAGATTGAGCGACATAAATTGTGGTGAAGAGCTGGGTGGATCCGCGCGGCGATGCGGGCGGCGACAATAGGCCCATTTTAGCTTCAGCGTGAAAAACCTTGCGGGCCGTTCCCGGCTGGCGCTGAAACTTGGCCGTTTTACCGGAAATACACCACAGTGAAGACTCGATTCATTCTCATCCAGACCAGCCACGCGGGCAACGTGGGTGCTGCGGCCCGCGCCATGAAAACCATGGGCTTTGACGACCTGGTGCTGGTGGCGCCGCGCTGGGCCAATGTCTTGCGCCGTGAAGAAACCATCCAGCGCGCCAGCGGGGCGCTGGACGTGCTGGAGAAGTGCCGCATTGTCGACACGCTGGACGAGGCGTTGGACGGCATCTCCCACCTGTGCGCCACGGCCATGACTCCGCGCGACTTCGGCCCGCCCACCACCACGCCGCGGGAACATTTCGAGTTGCTATCAAAAGCGCAGCACTCTGCGCAGGTGGAACCTGGTCTGCAAGCCAATTTGGCGGGTCAAACGGGGGTCGGCTTCCTGTTTGGTTCCGAGCGTTTCGGCATGCGCAACGAAGACGTGTACCGCTGCAATGTCTGCCTGAGCATTCCCAGCAACCCCCAGTTTGGCTCGCTCAACATCGGTGCGGCGCTGCAGGTCATCGCCTACGAGTGGCGCCTGGCCCTGGGGGGCTTTGGCGTGCAGCCGACGGTGCCGCGGCCCGCGCGGGCGGACATGGCGCAGGTCAGCGGCATGCTCAACCACCTGGAGCAGGCGCTGGTGGCGCTGGAGTTTCTGGACCCCGCCTCCCCCAAGAAGCTCATGCCGCGCCTGAACCAGCTGTTCAACCGGGCGGCGCTGGAGGAGGAGGAAATCCACATCCTGCGTGGCATTGCCAAATCCATCCTGCAGCGGTCGCAAGCCAAGTCCGCGCCGGTGGCAGGCGATTCCCTGAGCGGATAGACTCCTAGCCATGTTTTCCCGCCTACGCTCCGACATCCAATGCATCCTGGACCGCGACCCCGCTGCGCGTACTACCTGGGAGGTGCTGACCTGCTACCCCGGCCTGCATGCGGTGGTGTTGCACCGGCCGGCGCACTGGTGCTGGACCCACGGGTTCAAGTGGCTGGGGCGTTTCATCTCGCATTGCGCGCGCGGGCTCACGGGCATTGAGATCCACCCCGGCGCCATCATCGGCCAGCGGGTGTTCTTTGACCACGCCATGGGTGTGGTGGTGGGCGAGACCGCCGAAATCGGCGACGGCTGCACCATCTACCAGGGGGTGACCCTGGGCGGAACCTCGCTGTACAAGGGCGTCAAGCGCCACCCCACCCTGGGCAAGGACGTGGTGGTGAGCGCCGGTGCCAAGGTGCTGGGTGGCTTCGAGGTGGGGGACGGCGCCAAGATCGGCAGCAACGCGGTGGTGATCAAGCCGGTGCCGGCCGGCGCCACGGCGGTGGGCATTCCGGCGCGCATCATTCCCAGCAAGACCGGTGAAAGCGCCGATGTCACCAGCACCGACCGCAAGTTCACTGCCTACGGCATCACCCAGGACGACGACCCGGTGAGCCAGGCCCTGCGCGGACTGATCGACTCGGCTTCGGGCCAGGAGCACCAGATCGCCATGCTGTGGCAGGCGATCGAAAAGCTGTCGGCCAACCGCACGGCCACCGACTGTGTGCCGGGAGACGCGGCGCGCAAGGAATGCTTTGAGGCCGAGCGCCTCAACCAGCTGCTGGGCAAGTAGGCCGGTTTAGGCCGCCAGGGGGCGGATGGTGCTCTTGGGCCGGAATGCCTTGCACACCGCATCGTGGGTCTGCAGGTAGGGGCCGCCAATGAGGTCGATGCAGTAGGGCACGGCGGCAAAAATGCCGGGTACCACCGATTGGCCCGCGCTGTCTTTCAGGCCTTCCAGCGTTTCGGCAATCGACTTGGGCTGGCCGGGCAGGTTGATGATCAGGCTCTGGTCCCGGATCACGGCCACCTGGCGCGACAGGATCGCGGTGGGCACAAATTTCAGGCTGATCTGGCGCATCTGCTCGCCAAAACCGGGCATTTCCTTGTGCGCCACGGCTAGGGTGGCTTCAGGGGTCACGTCGCGCAGGGCCGGGCCGGTGCCACCGGTGGTGAGCACCAGGCTGCAGCCCGCCTGCACCAGCTCCACCAGGGTGGCGCTGATGGTTTCGCGCTCGTCGGGAATCAGCCGGGTCTCGAAGGTCAGCGGGTTCTGCAGCGCGCGCGCCAGCCAGTCCTGCAGGGCGGGCAGGCCCTTGTCTTCGTACACGCCGCTGGAGGCGCGGTCGCTGACGGACACCAGGCCGATCCGGACCGGCTCCAGTGCCGAAGAGGTGGTGCCGCTCATGCGTCGGCTCCCGGGTTGTGGGGCAGCTCGGCGGTGTCGGCTGTGGTGTCGGGCACATCGGGGCCCTGCGCCAGCTGTTCACGCACCAGCTGGAAGATGTCACGGTAGGCGCGGCCATGGCGTAGCGCCTCGCCGGGTTTCTCGGGCTTGGCGTCCTTGCGGGCCTGGCGGATCAGGGCGCGCAACTGCTGGCTGTCGGTGCCGGGGCTGACGTTCATCCACTGGCCGACCGCATCGTCGTCGGCAATCAGGCGGTCACGCCATTGCTCGGCCGCATGCAGCGCCAGCGTTTCCTGCGCCGAGGGCGTGTGCTGCTCCACCAGCGCGGTGCGGATGGCGTCCAGCGTCTCCGGAGGGAGCTGGCGCATGCGCTTGCCGATGAACTGCAGCAGGCGGCGGCGCCCCTCGAAGTTGGTGATGCGCTTGTACTCGGCCAGGGCTTCCACCAGTTTTTCGGGGAGTTCCAGGCGCGTGATCAGGTCGGCGCGCAGGGGCAGCAGGTCTTCGCCGAGCTTCTGCAGCTCGGTGCTTTCCCGTTTGAGGTCGGTACGGCTCTTTTCGTCCGTACCCTTGAGCTCACGCTTGAATTCCAGGTCCAGTTCGCTGCCTTCGGCAACGAACTTGCCCTTGACGAAGTAGCCTTTTTTTAGTTTGCTCATATAGCCAAGTATCATAGCCTCCGCTATGCACAAACCCCATTCTTCCCCCAAATCGTCTTCCCCGGCCAAGCCGGCGGACAGTGGCTTTGCCCACAGTCGCCCGTTTTTCGAATCGCTGGTGGATGCGGCGCTGGCGCAGGCCAAAAAGCTGGGGGCGACCGATGCCGGCGCCGAGGTGTCCGAGGGCTGCGGCCTGAGCGTTTCGGTGCGCAATGGCGAGCTGGAGAATGTGGAGCGCAACCGCGACAAATCGCTGGGCGTGACCGTGTACGTGGGCAACCGCCGGGGCAACGCCAGCACCTCCGATTTTTCGCAGGCCGCCATTGCCCAGACGGTGCGCGCGGCGTATGACATTGCGCGTTTCACGGCCGAAGACCCGTTTGCCAGCCTGCCCGACGCGAAGGACATCGCTCCCGTGGCCGACCGCGCGCGCGACCTGGACCTGTTTCACCCCTGGGCCATCACCAGCGAAGAGGCCATGCGCCTGGCGCTGGAGTGCGAGGCGGCGGCCCTGGCCACCGACCGGCGCATCACCAACAGCGAAGGCGCGGCCGTGTCGGCCCAGCAGTCGCATTTCTTCAGCGCCCATACCCGCGGTTTTCGCGGCGGTTACGCCAGCTCGCGCCATTCCATGTCGGTGTCGCCGATTGCCGGCAAGGGCGATGACATGCAGCGCGACAGCTGGTACAGCTCCATGCGCCACCCGGGCGAACTGGCATCGCCCGCAGCCATTGGCCGCTACGCCGCCGAGCGCGCCCTGAGCCGCCTGAAGGCGCGCAAGATTCCCACCGTGGAATGCCCGGTGCTGTTCGAGTCACCGCTGGCGTCGGGCCTGGTGGGCGGGCTCGTGCAGGCCCTCAGCGGCGGCGCGCTGTACCGCAAGAGCTCGTTCCTGCTGGACTCCCTGGGCAAGATCGTGCTGCCCCGGCACATCGATGTGCGGGAAGACCCGTTTGTGCTGCGCGGCAAGGGCAGCTCGCCCTTCGATGACGAAGGCGTCAGCGTCAGGGCCCGCCAGGTGGTGGAAGGCGGGCGCGTGCAGGGGTATTTCCTGAGCAGCTACTCGGCGCGCAAGCTGGGCATGCAGACCACAGGCAATGCCGGTGGCTCGCACAACCTCACGTTCACCTCGCGCCTGACCCGGCCCGGAGACGATCTGGACGCCATGCTGAAGAAGCTGGGCACCGGTCTGTTCGTGACCGAGCTCATGGGCCAGGGCGTGAACTACGTCACGGGTGACTACTCCCGCGGTGCCAGCGGCTTCTGGGTGGAAAAAGGGCGCATTGCCTACCCGGTGCACGAGATCACCATTGCCGGCAACATGCGGGCCATGCTCAAGGGCATCGAGGCGGTCGGCGCCGACACCTACAACTACGGCGCCAAGACGGTGGGCTCCATCCTGGTCAACCGCATGAAGGTGGCGGGGAGCTGATCCCCCCTGCGGGCATTTCCATCTCCATTGCTGCTGCGGTCTGGCAGCCGGCATGGGCTTGCGCTGTGGCGGGGATTGCTGGTTAAATATATCATGTGATGATGTATTTTTAATCCGCCTCCTATGACTACCCGCACTGAACCCGACAACTGGGACCCACGCTCCGAATCGGTCATCAACGACCCCATTGCCGCCTACGACCGGATGCGTCAGCGCTGTCCGGTGGCGCACAGCGGGTACCTGCACTGGTCCGTGTTCCGGCATGAAGATGTGCTGCGGGTGCTGGGCGACCACCGTACCTTCAGCAATGCGGTTTCCCGCTACCCTTCCGTGCCCAACGGGATGGACCCGCCGGAGCACACCCGCTACCGGCGCGTGATTGAGCCGTACTTCAATGCGCAGCGCATGCAGGACTTTGCACCCCTGTGCCGCGAGATTGCAGTGACACAGTTGCAGGACCAGTCAGCGCACGGTGGGGTCGTGGAGATGACCACCTTTGCGGAAGATTTTGTCCTGCGCATCGAATGCGCGTTTCTGGGCTGGCCGGCGGACTTGCATGAACCGCTGCGCCAATGGATACGCCGCAACCAGCAAGCCACGTTGTCGCGTGAGCAGGCGGCAATGGACGCCGTGGCGCTGGAGTTTGACGGCTACATCAAGGCGCTGTTGCGGGTGCGCCGCGATGCGGGTGACGCCGCGCCGGAGGACATCACCACAAGCCTGTTGCGCACCCGGATTGCCGGCAAGGAGCTGGGCGAGGACGCCATTGTCAGCATCTTGCGCAACTGGACGGTGGGTGAACTCGGCACCATGGCTGCCAGCGTGGCGATACTGGCCCACTACCTGGCAGCACAGCCCGCCTTGCAGCAGCAGTTGCGCGCACAGCCGGCATTGCTGCCAGCGGCCATTGATGAAATCTTGCGCATCCATCCGCCGCTGTTCAGTAACCGCCGGATTGCCACCGAACCCACCCAGATCGGTGGGCAGGCCCTGATGGCGGGCGATCGCATTACGCTGATGTGGGCGTCGGCCAATCGGGACGAGGCCGTGTTTGGCGACCCGGACGGGTTTCGGCTGGACCGCGATCCGTCACAGAATCTGTTGTACGGCGCGGGTATCCATGTCTGCCCCGGGGCACCGCTGGCCCGGCTGGAGTTGCGCATCCTGCTGGAAGAGTTGCTGCGCCACACGCAGCGTCTGGAGTTGGTGCCCCACCAGGCGCCACAGACGGCCGTCTATCCGGCCAGCGGCTTTGCGTCGCTGCCACTGCAGATTCAGTGGCAGCCCAACGTGTTTTAGCCGGCCAGCGCGGTCTTCACGGCGGCTGACACGGTGCCCATTTCGGCCTTGCCGGCCAGCCGGGTCTTGACCACCCCCATGACCTTGCCCATGTCGCCCGGGCCCTTGGCGCCCAGTTCGGCCACGATGGCCTTCACTTCGGCCAGCACCTCGTCGGCGCCCATGCGCTGGGGCAGGTAGGCCTGCAGCACTTTCATCTCGGCGGCTTCCTTGTCTGCCAGTTCCTGGCGCTCGGCCTTGACGAAGGCTTCGATGCTGTCCTTGCGCTGCTTGATCAGCTTGTCCACGATGGCCACCACGGCCACGTCGTCCAGCTCCACACGCTCGTCCACTTCCTTCTGCTTGCACGCGGCCAGCAGCAGGCGGATGGTGCCCAGGCGCTCGCTGTCCTTGGCGCGCATGGCGGTTTTCATATCTTCCGTGATTTGGTCTTTGAGTGACATGGCGTGGATTCCTGAAAGAGAGGGGGGTGAAAACAAAAAAAGCCCGCCGGAGCGTCCCCAAGCGAGCTTTTTTGTGGGCCGGAAACTGCGAGCAGCTTCGGGGCCAGAAACTGTCAGTAGAGTTTCTTCGGAAGCTGCATGCTGCGGATGCGCTTGTAGTTGCGCTTGACGGCAGCGGCCTTCTTGCGCTTGCGCTCGGCAGTGGGCTTCTCGTAGAACTCGCGGGCGCGCAGGTCGGTCAGCAAGCCCAGTTTTTCGATGGTGCGCTTGAAGCGACGCAGGGCTACGTCAAACGGCTCGTTTTCTTTTACACGGATGGTTGTCATTACGTAATGTTGTCCAAAATGTGCTGATCAAGATTCACGGGGGGAGATCGGGCCCCACATGCCTCGCTCAGCGGTGTTCCCCGTCTTAACTAGTATTGGCCGACGGGGTATTGCCAGAAAAGCCTTGGATTATAACGTTTTTGGGGCAACATTCAAACGCGCCCGCCCGGCCAGACGCTAAACGCGGTCGGCGGCTGCGGGCGCCCCCAACTTGGCCGCCAGGCCCTGCGCGCAGGCGTAGCCGCTGGCCCAGGCCCACTGGAAGTTGTAGCCGCCCAGCCAGCCGGTCACATCCACCACCTCGCCAATGAAATACAGACCGTTCTGGCGCGACTCCAGGGTCTGGCTGGACAGCGCGGTGGTGTCCACGCCGCCGGCCGTGACCTCGGCCTTCTTGTAGCCCTCCGTGCCGGTGGGGGTGAGCTCCCAGCGGTTCAGGCGTTCGGCCAGTGCGGCCAGCGCCTTGTCGGAGGCTTCGTTGACCGGGCGTTGCCAGTTGTGCCCCAGGGCCGCGCCCTGGGCCACCCAGGCGTCGGCCAGCCGCGCGGGCACCAGGGCCGCCAGTTCGTTGGCGATCAGCTTGCGCGAGCGGGCTTTGGCCTGCTGCAGCCACTGGGCGGCATCCTGTCCGGGCGCCAGGTTCAGGCGGATGGGCGTGCCCTCCCGCCAGTAGCTCGATATCTGCAGCACGCCGGGGCCGCTCAGGCCGCGGTGGGTGAACAGCAGGTCTTCCAGGAAGGCCACTTTGTCCTTCTTGCTGCCGGTTTCAATCTGTACCGGCAGGGACAGGCCCGACAGCTGGGCGAACGGGGCCCAGGCGTCGGCATCAAAGGTGAGCGGCACCAGTGCCGGGCGGGGGGGAACGACGGGCAGGTCGAATTGCCGGGCAATGCGCCAGCCGAAGTCGGTGGCGCCAATCTTGGGAATCGACAGGCCGCCAGTGGCCACCACGACGGCGGCGCACTGGATGGTCCCGTGGCTACTATCAATTTCATAGCTACCTGCGCTGTTTCCATGAGGGTTTGTGGCCAGATAGCGTATGGATTTCACGCTGCACGGCTGCCAGCGCGTGACGCCACCGGCGGCACACTCGGCCAGCAGCATCTGCACGATGTCTTCGGCCGAACGGTCGCAGAACAGCTGGCCCTTGTGCTTTTCGTGGAACGGGATGTGGTGGCGTTGCAGCAGGGCGGTGAAGTCGCCCGGGGTGTAGCGCGACAGGGCCGAGCGGCAAAAGCGCGGGTTCTCGCCGAGGAAGTTGGCCGCCGTGGTGTCCTTGTTGGTGAAGTTGCAGCGCCCGCCGCCCGAGATGCGGATCTTCTCCGCCACCTGGTCGCTGTGGTCCAGCACCAGCACCTTCAGACCCAGCTGGCCCGCCACACCGGCACAGAACAGGCCGGCGGCACCAGCGCCCACGATCACCACGTCAAACTTTTGCATGGGCTGCAGTGTAGGGGCATCCGATGGCCTGAATGTTGCTTGGAAGGAGTTGTTCGAACCCCGAGATTGCCGCCATGCATGAGACCCCTTCCGTTTACCTGAGCCAGCAAAGGCCGGCACACCAAGCCGACATGGCGCCGCAACTGCGGCCCCTGCTGGGCCGCGCGCTGTGCCTGGACGCCGTGGAGAAGGCGGCGGCGTTCGGCCGCTGGTGGCTGGATGTGCAGAGCGCGCAAATGGTGCTGTCCGTGGTGGCGGCGGATTTCCTGGATGTTGAAAGCGGTTGGCACGGCACGTTGGAGAGTGGTTTTGCGCAGGTCGTGCCCGAGGATGTGCGGGTGCTGATGGCGGCGCTGGCGCAGGCGGGTGTGGTGGGGCAGCAGGTCGATTGCACGTTCCGCATCCTCAACGCGGAAACGGGTTTGCGCTGGCTGCGCATTGCCTCGTTGTCGCCCTGCGTTTCGGCGCAGGCCGTGCAGACGGGGGTGCTGATCGACGTCACAGCGTCCCGGCACGCCGCGATGCGCGAACGCTTCAGTTTCGAGTCCACGCAATTTCTGGTCGCCACCCACACTGTGGACGATGCTGTCAACAGGACCATCCGGCTGGTGTGTGAAAACCTGGGTTGGGAGTGGGGCGCCTACTGGTCGCTGGAGCAGGACCCGGCGGGCGGACACCAGCTGGTGTGCAGCCATTTCTGGCATGACCCGGCGTACGCGCTGCAGGCATTCACCCAAGACAGCCGCGCACTGCGCGTGGTGCCCGGGCAGGGGCTGGTGGGTGATGTCTGGGCCACGGGCCGTGCGGCCTGGGTTGATGGCATGGCGCACGACCGCAATTTTCTGCGTGCTGCCAGTGCGTTGGAGAGCGGTTTGCAGTCAGGGTATGCGTTTCCGGTTTCGTACGTGATGCCCGATGGTCGCCGTCACAGCCCCGGTGTGCTGGAGTTCTTCAGCAGCCTCGCACGCCAGCGGGAGGCGCAATTGCCCAGCCTGGCGGGCGCGATTGGTGGCCTGGTGGCGCAGACGGTGCAGCGTCTGGAGCAGCAGGAGACCATGCGCCTGCTGGCGCAGGCGGACGACCTGACCGGCCTGAACAACCGCAGCTATCTGCACCAGCTGCTGGATGCCACCTGCCTGAACGCGCGGGCGACTCAACAGTCGTTTGGCGTGATGTACATCGACCTGGACCGCTTCAAGCTGATCAACGATGCGTTTGGTCACGACGCGGGCAATGCGGTCTTGCGCGAATTTGCCCGGCGCCTGCAAAAGCTGGTGGCAAAGGGCTGCCACGCGGGGCGGCTGGGTGGCGACGAGTTTGCGGTGGTGACGACACCGATGGCCCCGGCCAGCCTGATGGCCCGGTTGCGTACGCTGGCCGATGACGTGCTGCTGGCCGCGCGCGCGCCGTTTCATTTTGGCAACCATGCGCTGACGGTGTCGGCCAGCATCGGCATCAGCGTGTATCCCGACCACGGTCTGACGACGCAAGCGCTGCTGCGCGGCTCTGATGCGGCGATGTACCGGGTCAAGCGAAGCGGGCGCAACGCCATGGGGTTCCTGGAAAGCGCCTCCACGGTGCTGGAGGCCCAGCAGTCGTCTCTGGTGCAGCAACTGACCATGGAAGCGGAGTTGCATCAGGCGCTGGTGGAAGAGGAGTTTTTCCTTGAGTACCAGCCGGTGTTCGATAGCCTTCAGGAGCGGGTTGTGGCCGTGGAGGCCCTGATTCGCTGGCGCCGGGCCGATGGCGAGGTGGTGCGGCCGGACGTTTTTATTCCGATCGCCGAGCAGAGCCGGCTGATCGTGCAGATCGGGCGCTGGGTGGTGGAGCGCGCGTGCCGCGATCTGGCGCAGTTGCACCGCTCGGGTTTCCCGTCGTTGCAACTCAACGTCAACATGGCGGCTTCCGAGTTTGTCAGTGCCAGCCTGCCGGGAGAGCTCGCTGCGGTGGCCGAGGCCCACGGTATTGCCACGCACCACCTGTGTCTGGAGTTGACGGAGAACATGGTGATGACGCAAGCCGACAAGGTGATTCCGGTGATGCGCGCGCTGCGCCAGCGGGGCTTCAAGATCAGCCTGGACGACTTCGGCATTGAGCACTCGTCCCTGTCGCGGCTGAAGAACCTGCCGATTTCTTCCGTGAAGATTGACCGCTCATTTGTCAACGGTTTGCCACAGGATAGGGGTGATGCCGCCATCGTCCGCACCATTCTCGATCTGGGGCGGAACATGAAATTGCAGGTGATTGCCGAAGGCGTGGAAACCGATGGCCAGCTGAACTTTCTGCGGCAATTCGGCTGCGGCTACATCCAGGGCTTTGTGTTCAGCCGACCCCTGCCACTGGAGACCCTGGTGTCTGTGCATGGGCCCCAGGGGCCGGCGCGCCACAGCGGGCCTTGACGGCCCTCCTGGCCTCGGGGTCAGGCGGCCTGCTTGTTGCGCGCTGCCAGGTCCACCGCCTTGCGCGACAGGCCATCGATCTCCGTGGTGATGCCCGACAGCACCTGGGCGACCACCGCGAACTCCCGCCCCTGCTGGCCGGCCCGCGCGGCGATGACCTGCGCATTGAAGCTCACGACCTTGGCTTCGCGGGCCACGGTCTGGATGTCAGAGACGATGCCGGTCAATTCCCGCATCAGCACCTCAGCCTTGCCCTTGCTGATGGAGTCAAACGCGGTGGTGGCGGTATTGAGGGCCTCCAGCACCGTGTCCCGGCTGTCCACCAGGGCGTTCAGGGCGCGCCGGGTGTGCGCGTCCTGGGTGGCCAGGCATTCCAGGGCGGTGCGCATCAGTTGCACAAACTGGTCAATGGTGGCGCCCACCCCGCGGGGGCCCTGGTAGGTCTCGCGCAGCCGCTGTGCGCTGTGGCCGTCGAGCTGGCTGGCCATGACCTGCAGACGGTCCTGGCTGTCGCAAAACAGCTGGAACGATTGCTGTGCTGTCTGCAGCCGGGTGCTGTCGCCCGAGGCGGCGAGCACGGTCTGCAGGATCATGCGCTGCGAGAGCATGCGCTGGCGGGCCGCCAGATTCACCAGGGACAGGGGTTCGTTGGCGGGTGTGGTGCGGTCGGGGGCAGAGTGAGAAGTCATGCGCAATGCCAAGCAAGAGGCAGGCCAGTTCGGGCCGCTGCCGCGCGTGCCCTGCAGCGGGGCGCGCCACTCAGGCGCTGCGCTGTCCGGCTTGCGGCTGCTGCAGCGCCAGCAGGCCTTGCAGCACGTCACCCACCACGATGATGCTGGGGCTGGCCAGTTGCTCGCGCGCAATCGTGGCCTGCAGCTGATCCAAGGTGCACACGGCGTGGCGTTGGTGGGGCAGGCTGGCGTTCTGGATGATGGCCACCGGCGTGCTGGCCGGCAGTCCGTGCAGCAGTTCGTCCTGGATGCGGGCCGCGCCGCTGACGCCCATGTAAATCATCAGCGTGAGCCGGGCTTGGCGGGCCGTGGCGGCCAGGGCCCGCCAGTCGGTTCCGGCATCGCCCGGCTTGGCATGGCCGGTGACGAACACCACGCCGTGGGCATGTTTGCGGTGGGTCAGTGGCACGCCCAGGGACGTGGCAGCCGCCAGCCCGGAGGTGATGCCGTTGATGACGTGCACCCGCACACCGGCGGCCTGCAGGTGCTCCACCTCTTCGCCACCGCGGCCAAACAGGAAGGGGTCGCCGCCCTTGAGGCGCACCACGGTCTCGCCTTCCTGCGCGGCGGTGAGCATGAGCTTTTCGATGAAGGACTGCGGGGTCGACTGGCAGCCGCCGCGCTTGCCCACGTACACCACACGTGCCGTGGGTGCGGCAAAGGCCACGATGGCCTCGTTCACCAGGTCATCGACCAGCAGCACGGTCGCCGCCTGGATGGCCTTGAGGGCCTTGACGGTGAGCAGATCGGGGTCGCCGGGGCCGGCACCCACGAGGGTGACCTGGCCGGAGCACGAAGGGGATGCAAGGTGGTGTGTCATGGTGACTGCACCAGACGCAAGATGTGGGCCACTTGCTGGGCAATGGGGGCCGGCACCGGCTGCGCACCGCTGAGCACGCTGCGGATGTAGGCCGCGGTGCTGGGTGCATCGATGGTGGCGGGCAGCGTGGGCAGTTCGGCCAGGCTGCCGCTTTGGTGGCTCTGCAACTCCACGCTGTGGCCGCCCACGAAGCCCTGCATCCGGGGTGTGCGCCGCGGGTCGGCCACGGCTTCGCCTTCGGTGCCGCGCAGCAGCAGGGCATTGGTGCCTGTCAGGGCCAGCGTGGCGGCCATGGACTCGGCGTACTCGGGGTGCGTGTAGCTGCTCACCAGCAGGCTCGGGCCGGCGCAGGGAATCATCAGCTTGACCAGGCTGTGGGCTGGGTTGCGCAGGCCCACCACCCGGCGCACGTCCAGCAGGCGCTGCAGGCCCGGGTTCAGCAGCGCCGTGGGCACGTAGGCCACGCTGCCGGGTGCTATGGATTCGATAGCTGTCTGCGCAGGGATGCCAAGCTCCAGCAGCACTTCGGAGGCGAGAATGCGCTGGGACTCGGTGGCCGTGCCATGCACCAGAACCGCCAGGCCCTCGCGTGCCAGCAGCAGCGCCAGCAGTGGGGTGAGCACCGGCAGCTTGCGGGCGCCGTTGTAGCTGGGAATGACGACGGTGGGCGTGGCGCCCGCCGGCACCCGGTGCAGGCGCTGGTGGGTGGCGTCCAGAAAGCCGGCCATCTCCTCGGGGGTTTCGCCCTTGATGCGCATGGCGATGCAGAAGGCGCCCACTTCCAGATCGGTGACGGTGCCGTCGAGCACCTGGCCGAACAGGTCGGCGGCCTGCTCGCGCGTCAGGTTGCGCGCTCCGTCTTTGCCGCGCCCGATTTCCTTGATGTATTTTCCAATGCCCATGGTTGCATTGTGCGGGATATCAGGCCGCCGGCACGGGCTGCATGGAGACGCGCACCATGCGCTTGACTTCGGGCAGGCAGGAGCCGCAGTTGGTGCCGCATTGCAGGGCACTCTGCAGTTGCGCCAGGCGCTCGTCGGCGTACCCTCGGCACTGGCCCAGCTGTGCGGTGATGGCCGTATCGGTCACGTTGAAGCAGGTGCACACCGGCTTACCGCGTGATTGCACGGCCACCGGTGCGGTGGCGCCTGGCGACAGCAGCAGGCGACCATAGGCCTGCGCCGGCAGGGCGTCCAGCAGCAGGGTGGTGATCCAGTGCTGGGCGCTGGTGTCGCCGGCCAGCACAAAGGCGTTGAGCTGGACCGTGGCCGCCGGGTCTGCGGCCTGTTCGGGGCGCACCAACTGCACCGTGCGGCGCTGGCCGCGCTTTCTGTCGGCGTAGCGCAGCACATCGGTGCCCGCCAGGCCCAGCAGGGCTTCGATGCTGGCCAGCACCCCGTCCGGGGGTGCTTCGTGGCCGGCAGCCCGAAACAGCACGCCGGTGCGGTCGCGGCCAAAGGGGGTGCAGCTGGCAAAGGGAAACAGCGCCATCAAGCCCTTGAGCTGCTCGCGGACCTGCAAGACCTGCGCCTGCGGCAGCCACGCCACGCCCAGCAGCGCCCAGGGCAGCTCGGCCTTGAGGATCTTGACCGGCGTGTGCTTGAACTCGGGCTGGTGGGACGTGGGGCAGCATGCCGGGGTGGTGAGGGCGTTCACGCCGGCCAGAACCCGCCCGGTGCTGCTGGAGCCACTGAGGTATTCCTCGCCCCAGTGCATGGCCATGAAGGCCTGGCCCAGGCCCAGCCCGCTGTCGGCCTGGACCGGCACGACGATGGAGCCCTGCGGGCTGGTGACGTGCACCAGGTCGCCGTCGTGCAGCTGGCGCTGCTGCATGTCCTTCGGGTGCATCTGGACGGCTGGCTCGGCTACATGGCCAAAGAGGCGACCCAGCGTGCCGGTGCGGCTCATGCCATGCCACTGGTCGCGCAGGCGCCCGGTGGTCAGCGCGATCGGGTAGCGGGCGGTGCGCGGCTGCGCCACCGGCTGGTAGGTGGTGGCCACGAAGCGGGCCCGGCCGTCGGGGGTGGGGAAGCGGGCGTCGGTGTACAGCCGCGCGGTGCCGTGGGCTGCGCCCAGCGGCAGGGGCCACTGCTGGGGGCCTTGCGCGTCGAGCTGGGCGTAGGACAGGCCGGTGATGTCCAGGTCGCGCCCCTGGGTGGAGGCGCGGTGTTCTTTCCAGATGGATTCGGGTGTGGTGTAGGGAAACAGCCCCCGCGGGGCTCCGGGCAGGCGCTGCTCCAGCCGCCGGGCAAAGTCGACGGCGATGGACCAGTCGTGGCGCGGTCCTTGTGTCTGCCCTTGAGTCGATGCCTGCGGCGTGGGGGGCGGGACGGCTGCGCGCACGCGGGAAATCCGCCGCTCGCTGTTGGTCACCGTGCCGTCCTTTTCGCCCCAGGTGGTGGCGGGCAGCAGCAGGTCGGCATAGGCGGCGGTGGCGGTGGTGGCAAAAGCTTCCTGCACCACCACCAGCTCGGCGCGTTCCAGCGCGCGGCGCACCGTGGCCTGGTCGGGCATGCTGTGGGCCGGGTTGGTGCAGGCAATCCACAGGGCTTTGATCTCGCCGTCGGCGGCGGCCTGGAACATCTCCACCGCCGTCTTGCCGGGGGCCTCGGGCACGCTTGGCACGCCCCACAGCGCAGCCACCTCGGCGCGGTGCGCGGGGTTGGCCAGGTCGCGGTGGGCGCTGAGCAGATTGGCCATGCCGCCCACTTCACGCCCCCCCATGGCGTTGGGTTGGCCGGTCAGTGAGAAGGGCCCGGCGCCGGGCTTGCCGATCTGTCCGGTGGCCAGGTGCAGGTTGATCAGGGCCGCATTCTTGGCCGTGCCGCTGCTGGACTGGTTCAGGCCCTGGCAGTACAGGCTCAGGGTCGGCGTGCGCGCGGTGGCACGGCCCGCCGGCCCGCCGGCAAACAGGCGTGCCGCCTCCAGCACGGCCTCGCGGGAAACGCCGCACACCTGCGACACGCGTTCGGGCGTGCAGTCGCGCACGGACGCCTTGAGGTCCTCGAAGCCACTTGTGTGTTCGGCCACGTAGGCGGCGTCTAGCCAGCCCTGCTGCAGCATGGCGTTCAGCATGCCGTTGAACAGCATCACGTCGGTACCGGGCTGCAGCGGCAGGAACAGGTCGGCGATCTCGGCGGTGTCGGTGGTGCGCGGGTCGCAGACGATGACCTTCAGGTGCGGGTTGGCCTTCTTGGTGTCTTCCACGCGGCGAAACAGGATGGGGTGCGCGTAGGCCAGGTTCGAGCCGGCGATGAAGATGCACTGCGCGTGGTGGATGTCGTCGTAGCAGGCCGGTGGCGCATCGGCGCCCAGCGTCTGCTTGTAGCCGGCAACTGCGCTGCTCATGCACAGGCGCGAGTTGGTGTCGATGTTGTTGGTGCCCACCAGGCCCTTGGCGAGCTTGTTGAAGACGTAATAGTCTTCGGTGAGCAGCTGGCCGCTGACGTAAAACCCCACGGCGTCGGGGCCGTGCGTCTGGATGATGCGGGCGAACTGGGTGCTGGCGTGGTCCAGCGCCTGCTCCCAGCTTACCGGGGTGGCGGCGCCACCGCGCTGCAGGCGCTGCAGGGGCTGCAGCAACCGGGTCTGCTGTGCGATGGGGGCGCTGGCCGTCAGGGCCAGGGTGGAGCCCTTGGTGCACAGGCGGCCGAAGTTGGCCGGGTGGTCGGGGTCGCCGCGCACGCCGGTGATCTGCCCGTCTTGCGATGCAATGATGACACCGCAACCCACCCCGCAGTAGGGGCAGGTGGATCGGGTTTCGGTGCTCATGCGCCAGCGGTCTGGCGGCAGGCGGGACCGGCCAGGGGGCGGGTCAGATCGGTGGCGTGGTGCGCCAGTTCGGCGGTGTTGAGCAGGACTTGGCCATCGACCACCTGCACGGCAAAGCGCGGGGTGCAGCCTTCGTCGGGTGCGGCGGCCTCTCCGGTGTGCAGGCTGATGGTCCAGTTGTGCAGCGGGCAGGCCACACTGGTGCCGAACACAATGCCTTGCGATAGCGGGCCGCCCTTGTGGGGGCAGCGGTCCAGCAGAGCAAAAATGTCCCCCGCGTCGTTGCGGAATACGGCCACATCCAGCCCCTGGGGGCGGGCGACCCGGCGGGCGCCGAGTACGGGGATATCTTCAACGCGGCAGACGGGGGTCCATTCACTCATTTTGCTATTCCTTTTATAGCTGCATGGGCCCCACGAATGGGGTTCCATGCGGTTGGTGTGAGGCCATCATGTCTTGATGGCCGAATACAAACTGGTGACACGGTCCATCATGGCCAGCATCTTTTCGCTGGCCACGAAGACATCACTCATGTGCTTGACGGGGTAGTTGCTGGGCACATTCACTTTTTGCAGCGCGGCATCGAACAGGACCCATTGCAGCTCGGCTTGCTGCAATTCGTCCTTGATGCGGGCAGTCGTCTGCGGCGCGTCGCGCAACACGGGCATGGCGCGCACGAACTCGGCGCGGGCCTTGTCGATTTCGCCCATGGCGGTGGTGGCGTCCACGGGCAGCTTGGCCGCCAGGTAGTACATGGCCATGCGCTGGCTCAGCATGCGCTGGCGTCCAGCGATGTTCACCAGCTTGCCCAGCGGTTTCTCCGTGGCAGACTCGAACTGTGTGGTGCCCTGGTGGGCCAGTGCCAGCACCTTGGCCTCGTACTGCAGCAGGGTTGCCGCACCTTCCTTGGCCGGCGCGGCGCCCGTGAGCGCGGTCTTGTAGGACCCCCATGCTCCTTCCAGCTTGGCGTAGGTGTCGCGGACGTCCGGCGTTGCGGCATAGGTCTTGAGCTCGACCAGCTGGCGGTCGAACAGGGCAGCGGACTTGTCCAGCACCTGCTGGGCATTGCTGCTTTCGATGCCCTGCGCCAGCGCCAGCCAAGCCTTGCCCAGGCGCTCGCTGAGCATGCGCAGGCTCCCGGCCTTGTTGATGGCGTCATTCAGGTCGGCGACCTGGGCCAGAGCGCCCGACAGGGGCAGGCTCGCGGCGGCAGCGAGGATAACGGTTCTACGGGTCAGTGTGCTTGGTTTCATGGTGGGTCCGGCGGGTGTCAGTGGAGGGTGTTACGAGCGGGGCTGTGGTGTCGGCAATCGGACCGTTCAGGTCTTGATGGACGAATACAGGCTGGTGACACGATCCATGACAGTCAGCAGGTTTTCGCTGGCCATGAATACTTCGGCGAGGGGCTTGGTCGAGTTGTTGCTGGTGACGTTGACCTTTTGCAGGGCAGAGTTGAAGAACACCCACTGTCCGTCGGCCAGCTCCAGCTCGCTGCGGATGCGTTCGTTGGTTTGCGGAGCGTTGCGCAGCTGGGCCATGGCGTTCACGAACTCGGCGCGGGATTTCTCGACTTCGGCCGCGGCGACGGCGGTGTTGACCTGCAGGCGGGCCGCGAGGAAATACATGGCCATGCGCTGACTCAGCATGCGCTGGCGTCCGGCGATGTTGACCAACTTGCCCAGCGGCTTGCCCTGCACGGCCTCGTACTGCAACGTGCCCTGGTTGGCCAGCGCGAGCACCCGCTCGTCGAGCTGCAGCAGGGCCGCGGCGCCTTCGCGGGCCGGGGCGGTCCCTACCAGGGCGGCCTTGTAGGCACTCCAGGCGGTGTCGAGCTTGCCGTAGGTGCCCTGGATGTCGGGGGTCGAGGCATAGGCCTTGAGCTCGACCAGCTGGCGGTCGAACAGGGCCATGGATTTGTCCAGCACCTGCTGCGCGCTGGTGACCTCAACGCCATGCACCAACGCCAACCATGCTTTTCCCATGCGCTGGCTCAGCATACGCTGGCGTCCGGCCTTGTTGATGGCGTCGCTCAGGTCGCTGACCTGGGCGTGCACGCTCAACAATGGCAGGCCAATGGCGGCGGAAATAAAGACGCGGCGTTTCAAGGTATTTGGTTGCATGGCAGTCTCACGTGGAAAAATAAGTAGTATCCCTTATGCCTCTTTCCATTTGGTGAGATTGCAGAAAAATTGTTACAGGATGTTTCAGGTCGTCAGGGCGTCAAACTGGCGCAGGTCCACGCCGGCGGCCTTGAAGTCAAACCAGGGGTCGGGCTCGCCCGCCAGGGCAGACTGCAGCTGGCCCCACAAGGCCTGGCGCCCGGCGGCGTCTTCCAGGACGCGTTTCTTCACATAGTCCAGGCCGACCCGGGCCACGAAATGCACGGTGCGCTCCAGGTACCAGCCCTCCTGGCGGTACAGCTCGCAGAACGCGCCGGTGTACTCCAGCACTTCGGCGGCGGTCTTGAGCTTGACCAGGAAGTGGGCCACCTCGGTCTTGATGCCGCCGTTGCCGGCCACGTACATCTCCCAGCCGCTGTCCACGCCGATGATGCCCACGTCCTTGATGCCGGCCTCGGCGCAGTTGCGCGGGCAACCCGACACGGCGAACTTGACCTTGTGCGGGGCGTACATGCCCACAAAGGCGCGTTCCAGGTCCTTGCCCATCTGGGTGCTGTCCTGCGTGCCCATGCGGCACCACTCGGAGCCCACGCAGGTCTTCACGGTGCGCAGGGCCTTGGCATAGGCGTGGCCGCTGGGCATGCCGATGTCTTTCCACACGGCGGGCAGGTCTTCCTTCTTCACGCCCAGCAGGTCGATGCGCTGGCCGCCTGTCACCTTCACGGTGGGGATCTGGTACTTGTCCACCACGTCGGCGATGCGGCGCAGCTCGGCGGCCGTGGTTTCGCCGCCCCACATGCGCGGGATCACGCTGTAGGTGCCGTCTTTCTGGATGTTGGCGTGGCTGCGCTCGTTGATGGCGCGGCTCTGCGGGTCATCCTTGGCCTCTTTCGGCCAGGTGCTGATGAGGTAGTAGTTGACGGCGGGCCTGCAGCTGGCGCAGCCGTTGGGCGTCTTCCACTCCAGGAACTGGAACACGCTGGCAATGGTGATGAGCCGGTTGGCGCGGATGGCGTCGCGCACGGCCTGGTGGCCGTACTCGGTGCAGCCGCACAGGGCCTTGGTCTTGGGTGTGGCCGAATAGTCGCCACCGGCGGTGGCCATCAGGATCTGCTCCACCAGGCCGGTGCACGAGCCGCACGACGCGCTGGCCTTGGTGTGCTTGCGCACCTCGTCCAGGGTGAACAGGCCTTTCTCCTTGATGGCCTTGCAGATGGCGCCCTTGGTCACGCCGTTGCAGCCGCAGACCTCGTCCGTGTCCCGCATGGCGGCGGCCTTGCTGTGACCCTCGTGGCCGGCGTCGCCGATGTTGGACTCGCCGAACATCAGCCGGTCGCGGATGTCGGCCACGCTGCGACCGTCGCGCAGCAGCTTGAAATAGTAGCTGCCGTCCACGGTGTCGCCGTACAGGCAGGCCCCGATCAGCTTGTCGTCCTGGATGACCAGTTTCTTGTAGACGCCGCCGTAGGGGTCGCTCATGACGATTTCCTCGGCGCTGGCGTCTTCCGGGCGCCCGGAGGAGGCGCCCATGAAGTTGCCGGCGGAAAACAGGTCAATGCCGGTGACCTTGAGCTTGGTGGAAGTCAGCGACCCCTGGTAGCGGCCGATGCCGAACTCCGCCAGGTGGTTGGCCAGCACCTTGCCCTGCTCGAACAGCGGCGCCACCAGGCCGTAGGCAATGCCGCGGTGCGCCGCGCATTCGCCCACGGCGTAGATGCGCGCGTCGGTCACGGTCTGCAGGGTGTCGCTCACCACGATGCCGCGGTTCACGTGCAGGTGCATGCTTTCGGCCAGCGCGGTGTTGGGGCGGATGCCCACGGCCATCACCACCAGGTCGGCGGGCACCTCGGTGCCGTCCTTGAAGCGGACCGCCCGGACCCGGCCGTCGTCACCGCCGAGCAACTCCTGCGTCTGGGCGCCCATCAGGAATTGCATGCCGCGCTCTTCCAGCGACTTGCGCAGCAGGTTGGCTGCCACGTCGTCGAGCTGGCGCTCCATGAGCCAGGGCGCCACGTGCACCACATGCACGTGCATGCCGCGCTTCATCAGGCCGTTGGCGGCCTCCAGACCCAGCAGGCCGCCGCCGATGACGACGGCGTGCCGGTAACGTGCGGCGGCATCGATCATGGCCTGTGTGTCCGCAATGTCGCGGTAGGCCAGCACGCCTTCCAGCTCCTTGCCGGGAATGGGCAGCATGAAGGGCTGGGAGCCGGTGGCCAGCAGCAGGCGGTCGTAGGCGGTGCTGATGGTTTCACCGGCCGGGTTGGTGGCATGCACCACGCGGCGCACGCGGTCCACGGCGGTCACGGTCCAGCCGGCGTGCAGGGTGATGTGGTTCTCGGCGTACCACTCGAACGGGTTGAGCACGATTTCGTCCAGCGTCTGCTCGCCGGCCAGAACCGGCGAGAGCAGGATGCGGTTGTAGTTGGGGTGCGGCTCGGCACCGAAGACGGTGATGTCGTACAGGTCGGGTGCAATTTTCAGCAGCTCTTCGAGCGTGCGCACGCCGGCCATGCCGTTGCCGACCATGACGAGCTTGAGTTTGGTGGGGGTGGTTACGCGCATGTCCATGGTGCTCTCCTCAGGCGGCCTTTTCAACGTGGGCCTGGCGGGTGTACAGAAAGTCGATCACCGCCTTGCGGTAACCCAGGTACTCGGTGCTGTCGGCCAGTTCCACGCGCCGGCGCGGGCGCGGCAGGTCCACGCGCAGCACCTCGCCGACGGTGGCAGCCGGGCCGTTGGTCATCATCACGATCCGGTCGCTCAGTAGCACGGCTTCGTCCACGTCGTGCGTCACCATCACCACCGTGCTTTTGGTGCGCGCCACGATGTCGAGCAGCTCGTCCTGCAGCTTGGCGCGGGTGAGGGCATCCAGCGCGCCGAAGGGCTCGTCCATCAGCAGCACCTTGGGCTCCATGGCCAGGGCCCGGGCAATGCCCACGCGCTGCTTCATGCCGCCGGAGATCTCGCCGGGGCGCTTGTGCGCGGCGGCGCTCAGCCCCACCAGCGCCAATGCGGCGTCGGTGCGCTGCGCGAGCTGGGCCTTGTTCTCGCTGGGAGCGCCGTCGTTCCTGGAGGCCGCGCCAAATACGCGCTCCACGCCCAGGTACACGTTCTCGAAGCAGGTGAGCCAGGGCAGCAGCGAATGGTTCTGGAACACCACGGCACGCTCCGGGCCGGGGCCGGCGATTTCGCGGTTGGCGCAGATCAGGGTGCCGGCGCTGGGCAGAGTCAGGCCGGCAATCAGGTTCAGCAGCGTGGACTTGCCGCAGCCGGAGTGGCCGATCAGCGCCACGAACTCGCCCTTGGCAATGGTTAGGTTGATGTCGCACAGAGCGGGGAACGGCCCTTTGCGGGTCTTGAAGGTCTGGGCGACGTTCTGGATTTCGATGTACTTGCTGCTCATGACTTGACCTCGTCAAACGTAAAGGCGGTGGCGATGCGGATGAGGGCGTACTCCAGCACCAGCCCCACGATGCCGATCACGAAGATGGCGATGATGATGTTCTTGACGTTGAGGTTGTTCCACTCGTCCCACACCCAGAAGCCGATGCCCACACCGCCGGTCAGCATCTCGGCGGCCACGATCACCAGCCACGCCGTGCCCACCGCCAGGCGCACGCCGGTCAGCATGTAGGGCAGCACCGAGGGGAACAGGATCTTGGTGACGATCTTCCACTCCGACAGGTTGAGCACGCGGGCCACGTTCATGTAGTCCTGCGGCACGCGCTGCACGCCCACGGCGGTGTTGATGACCATGGGCCAGATCGAGCAGATGAAGATGGTCCAGATGGCCGCCGGGTTGGCGCCCTTGAACACCAAGAGGCCAATGGGCAGCCAGGCCAGCGGTGACACCGGGCGCAGCAGGCTGATGAGCGGGTTGAACATGCGGCTCAAGAACTCGAAGCGTCCGATCAGGAAGCCGGCCGGGATGCCCACCGCCGCCGCCAGGCCAAAGCCCAGCGCCACGCGCTCCAGCGAGGCCAGCACGTTCCAGCCCACGCCCTGGTCGTTGGGGCCCTTGCGGTAGAACGGATCGCTGAACAGCTCCACGGCCTGTTTCCAGGTTTCCAGGGGGCTGGGGATGCTGCTGGCGGTGCTGATGCTGACCAACGCCCAGATGCCAATGAGCAGGCCCAGGCCCAGCAACGGCGGCAGCACCGCCAATGCCAGACCACGCCAGTCGCGCGGTACGGTGGCGGGTGCCGGGTTTTTAGGCTCTTTTGTGCCTGCAACCGACGTGGGTTGTGCGTGTGTCGCTTCTGTTTTGATAGCGGAGCTGGTGTCGGCAACCGCCAACGGGGAGTGGAATACAGCGCTGACCATGGGGTGTTCCTTACGCTTTGATCTTGAAACCGTCGGCATATTTGCGGGGGTCCTTGCCGTCCCACACCACGCCGTCGATCAGCTTGGCGCTGCGCAGGGCGTCCTTCGGCACCGGCGCCTTGGCGGCGGTGGCGGCCTGCTTGTAGAGATCGGTCTGGTTGATCTGCCTGGCAACGGCCAGATAGTCCGGGTGGTCCTTGAGCAGGCCCCAGCGCTTGTGCTGCGTGAGGAACCACATGCCGTCACTCAGGTAGGGAAAGTTCACCGTACCGTCGTTGTAGAACTTCATGTGGTTGGGGTCGTCCCAGGTCTTGCCCAGGCCGTTCTGGTAGCGGCCCAGGATGCGCTGGTTGATGGCGTCCACGCTGGTGTTCACGTAGCTCTTGTCGGCAATGGTCTCGGCCATCCTGGACTTGTTGGACAGGCTGGCGTCGATCCACTGGCCGGCCTCGATGATGGCGGCCGTCACGGCGCGCGCCGTGTTGGGGTACTTCTTGACGAACTCGGCCGTGGTGCCCAGCACCTTCTCCGGGTGGTCCTTCCAGATGTCCTGCGTGGTGGCGGCGGTGACGCCGATGCCGTCGATGATGGCGCGGTGGTTCCAGGGCTCGCCCACGCAGAAGCCGTCCATGTTGCCCACGCGCATGTTGGCCACCATCTGGGGTGGTGGCACGGTGATGGCCTTGGCGTCCTGCATCGGGTTGATGCCGTTGGCCGCCAGCCAGTAGTACAGCCACATGGCGTGCGTGCCGGTGGGGAAGGTCTGGGCAAAGGTGTACTCGCGCTTTTCGGCGCGCATGAGCCGGGCCAGGCCGGCGCCATCCACGGCGCCCTTGTCGGCCAGCTTCTTGGACAGGGTGATGGCCTGGCCGTTCTGGTTGAGCGTCATGAGCACGGCCATGTCTTTTTTGGGGCCGCTGACCCCCAGGTGCACGCCGTAGACCAGCCCGTAGAGCACATGGGCGAAGTCCAGTTCGCCGTTGACCAGCTTGTCGCGCACGCCGGCCCAGCTGGCTTCCTTGCTCGGGACGATTTTCACGCCGTGCTTCTTGTCAAAACCCAGCACCGAGGCCATGACCACGCTGGCGCAGTCGGTCAGCGGGATGAAGCCGATGCGGACCTCGGTTTTCTCGGGTGCATCCGAGCCCGCGGCGTACACGGCGGCGCGCAGGGCCGGGGTGATGCCAACGGCACCCACGGTGGCGGTTTGCAGTACCGCACGGCGGCTGAGTCTGGCTTTCAGAAGATCGGTCATGGCAAAGCTCCCAACGAATAGACAACAAAAAAGGCGTCCGCACGCTGCACGGTGCTTGCAGCAAGCCGTGTGCAGGTGGGGACGCCTTTGTCCGGATGGACAGGCACTGCCCGCCGTTAGGTAGTGCCTGTCGCGTGACCCCCAGGGGTCTTGGTAGGAGTAATGCAATGAGCGTGCCAACTTCCTTTGGCCGCGGCCTGGCAGGCGACGTAGCGGCTGTTGCTCTGTTTTTGATAGCTGTCTGCGCAGACTTTACGGACGTTGCAAGGTGTTTTGATGTGTAAATTGCATCCTGGTGGCCGGCATGGCACTGAAAGTGTGCAGTGCACCAAATGCAGGATCGGCCATGCAACGGCGCGGCGCCGCCTGCGGCGCTCGGGCGGGGTCTTGCCGTGCCGCTTGGCGGGTTTGCAGGTTTTTACCTATCCTTGCATCTTCAGGGTGGGCAGTGTGCGGCCCGTGCGCCAGAATCAGCCCTCCGGAACACCAAGAAATGGAGTCATCAATGATGCGTTGCCGATACATTGCCGCGATGGGCCTGGTTGTCGCGATCGCCGGTGGGGTCTCCGCTGGCGCGCAGGAAGCGGCGGAGCCTGCCAAGACGTCGGAGCCGGGTGTGGTCACCAAGGTGGAGAACGCCACGGTGCATGCCGCCAAGGCCGCTGCCAGCGGCATCGAGCGCGGCGCGCACGCTGCCGCCAAGGGCATCAAGCGCGGAGCCGAGGCGGTTGCCCACGGCGTGGAGCGTGGCGCCACCGCCACCGGAAATGCGGCCAAGACCGTTGCCAAGAAAATCAAGGGCTCCGACGAGCCCGCGCCCGAAGAGGGCAAATGAGCGTCTGCCCGCCGGGCGCTGACCGACGCGCCTAGCCCAGCAGGTCGGCCACGTCCAGCATGCGCTGGGCCACTTCCACGATCCTGAGGTTCTTGTCCATGGCCGTCTTGCGCAGCCTGGCGTAGGCGACGTCTTCGGGGAGCTGCTGGCGCTGCATCAGCAGGGCCTTGGCGCGGTCGATGGTCTTGCGGTCCTGGACGGCACTGTTGAGCTCGTGGAGTTCGCTGCGCGTATCGGCCAGCTCCTGGCGCAGGGCCTGCTCGTGCTCGAAGCGTGCCAGCGCCACGTCCAGGATGGGCCGTATGCGCTCGCTGGACAGGCCCGCCACGATGTAGGCCGACACCCCTGCCGCCACGGCGGCCCGGGCCGCGGCGCTGTCGTTGTCGTTGGTGAACATGACGATTGGGCGGCGCGCATCGCGGGTGGCCATGACCACGTGCTCCAGCGCGTCGCGGGCTTCGCTCTCGGCGTCCACAATGATCAGGTCGGGTTGCAGCTGGGCCAGGCGCTCGGTCAGGAACACGTCGGCGGGCAGGGACGCCACCAGGTTGAAGCCGTTTTCCAGCAGCCCGATGCGCAGGCTGCGCGAGCGTTCGGCCTGGTCCAGGGCGTGGGTGTCTGCGGGGTCCTGGATCGCCAGGTCCGCTGTGATTACTACGATACGCAGTGCTTCGGTCATGTGGAGTGGGCACGCAAAAAACGCGCCAGCCTGCGGCTCGCCCGCCGCTGCGCAGCGGGGCTCAGGGCTGACGCCAGTAGTGGTAGCGCCAGGCGGTGGCCAGACCGGCCCGCTGGTACAGCGCCAAGGCGGTCTGGTTGCCTTCTTCCACTTGCAGAAAGACACGCGTCAGCCCGCGCGCCAGCGCCGCATCGGCCAGGCCGCCCAGAATGCGGGTCGCCAGGCCGCGCCCGCGGGCCGACGGCACGGTGCGCATGCCGTGGATGCTGGCCCAGCCCTGGCTGAAGGCCGCTGTACCGGCTGCCAGCGGCAGATGGTTTTCCGACAGGCTGGCGTATACCGTGTGGTGGCTGCGGCTCAGGGCCTGCACGCGGTGGGCGCCGTCCACCGGGTCAAAGCCGGGTGCCGTGTAGACCGCGGCCCAGGCGGCGTCCGGGGCGGGCGTCACCGGCGCGGGCGCTGCGGTGCAGGCCGCACGCAGCGCCGCCACACTGCCGGTTTGCACCAGGGTGGGTTGCTCGGCGCGAAAGCCCAGCCGCTGCAGCGCGGCCTGCACGGGGGCCAGGCCCGGCACATCCGCCACCCGAAAGGCGGGGCGCAGCTGGCGCTGGGCGTATTGCCGGGCAATGGCGGCCACCGCAGCCGCGTCCAGCCCATGGTGGCGCAGGGGCACGGCGCTGGTGGCGCGGCCGATGGTGGAGGTGTCAAAGGGCAGCAGCCAGCCCTCCCATTCCCGCCATGCCTGCGGGGCCACCGCGTCCAGCGTGGCACGCTCCAGGCTGGCGACGTCGTCGTCGTTCCAGCACAGGTTCGGGGGTGTCAGTGGGGCGTGCATGGCCGGCATTGTGCCCGGGGTCCGCGGCCGCTTCCCCTAAACTCGGCACCCTATGGGTACAAACATGCTGGTGCTGGGGATTGAGTCGTCGTGTGACGAAACGGGGGTGGCCATGGTGCAGGGGCGCGGCCAGGGCGTGCCTACGCTGCTGGCGCATGCGTTGTACAGCCAGATCGAGATGCACCAGGCCTTTGGCGGCGTGGTCCCTGAACTGGCCAGCCGCGACCATATCCGTCGGGTGCTGCCGCTCACGCAGGAGGTGTTGACCGCCTGCGGGCGCACGCTGGCCGAGGTGGATGTGGTGGCCTACACCCGTGGACCCGGGCTGGCCGGGGCGCTGCTGGTGGGAGCCGGTGTGGCCTGCGCACTGGGTGCAGCGCTGGGCAAGCCGGTGCTGGGCGTGCACCATCTGGAGGGGCATTTGCTGTCGCCGTTCCTGAGTGCCGATCCGCCCGAGTTTCCGTTCGTGGCCCTGCTGGTGTCCGGCGGCCACACCCAGCTGATGCGGGTCGATGGCGTGGGGCGCTACGAACTGCTGGGCGAGACGATTGATGACGCCGCGGGCGAGGCGTTTGACAAGTCCGCCAAGCTCATGGGCCTGGGTTACCCCGGCGGGCCGGCACTGGCCCGGATGGCGGAGCAGGGCAACCCGGCAGCCTTCAAGCTGCCGCGGCCCCTGCTGCACAGTGGAAACCTGGATTTTTCGTTTGCGGGGCTGAAGACGGCGGTGCTGGTGCAGGCGCAGCGCATGGTGGCTGCGGCCGGCGTGGCGCATTTTGAGGCGCTGCCCGAGCAGGCGCGCCGCGATCTGGCGGCCTCCGCGCAGGCGGCCATTGTGGAGGTGCTGCTGAAGAAGTCGGTTGCGGCACTCCAGCAGACGGGCCTGCGCCGCCTGGTGGTGGCCGGCGGCGTCGGGGCCAACCGCAACCTGCGCGAACAACTCAACGCCGAGTGCGCCAAGCGCGGCGTGCGGGTGCATTACCCCGAGCTGCACCTGTGCACCGACAACGGCGCCATGATCGCCATGGCTGCGGCCATGCGGCTGCAGGGTGGCCTGCAGCAACCCAGCACGGCCTACGCCTTCGACGTCAAACCGCGCTGGCCGCTGGACAGCCTGCCACAGCTATAGGGAGCTCAGTGCACCACCAGTTCGGTGGCGGTGCTGACCGGTACTTTCTTGGCCAGCTTGAGGGTGAGCACGCCGTTTTCCAGCTTGGCGGTGCTTTGCGCCGTGTCAATGTCCTGCGGCAGTTCGTAGGCGACGTTGTAGCGGCGGGCTGCGCCTTCCTTGCTGCTGATGCGCACGACGGTGCCCTCGATGGCAATGGCCAGCTGGTCCTTGGCGATGCCGGGTACGTCCAGTGTCAGGTTGAAGGCGGTTTCATCCTGCGTGTAGGCACAGGTCTGGCGGGTGCTCGCGCGCAGCGCATCGTCCATGAAACGCTCCAGCGTGCGACCGGCATTGGCATAGGCCTGACGGCGGACCTGGGGCTGGGCGGTGGTGGCAAAAAACATGGTGAAACTCCTAGTACACTGCGCGGCACTCACCATGAGCGCCGCATGAACCTAAGCTGCGCTCCATCCCTCTCATTTCAAGAGAAATTTCCCATGTTTATTCTTTCGCGTTGGGCCTTGAAAACATGTGCTGCGGCATTATTTGCCGCGCCTGCGCTGTCGGTCAGTGTGGCGGCGCCGGCTCCCGTGACGCCCATCAAGCTGGCCATGATCGAAGGTCTGAGCGGGCCTACCGCCAACGCCGGTGAGGCGGTGTACCGCAACCTGGTCTGGGCGGTGGAGCGCGTGAACGCGCGCGGCGGCGTGAAGCGCCCCGTGGTGGCGGGCGGCCACCAGTTGCTGGCGCTGGAACGGTTTGACAGCAAGGGCCAGAACGAGGAGGCTTTGTCGGTGTTGCGCTCGGCCATCGACGGTGGCGCCCGCATCATCCTGCAGGGCAACTCGTCGGCCAATGCCGCGGCGCTGATCGACGCCATCAACAAGCACAACGAGCGCGACCCGGCGCGCCGCGTGCTCTTTCTCAACTATTCCGCGGTCGATCCCGCGCTGACCAACGAGAAATGCAGCTTCTGGCATTTCCGCTTCGATGCCCATGCCGACATGCGCATGGCCGCACTCATGAGCGCCATCCAGGACGACAAGGCGCTCCGGAGCGTGTACCTGATCGGGCAGGATTACAGCTTTGGCCAGGCGGTGCTGCGCGAGGCCCGGCGCCAGCTGGCCGTGCAGCGCCCGGACGTGGAAATCGTGGGCGAGGAATTGCACCCCATGGCGCGCGTGAAGGACTTCCTGCCCTATGCCGCCAAGATCAAGGCCAGCGGGGCGCAGGCTGTCATCACCGGCAACTGGGGCAATGACCTGACGCTGCTGGTGAAGGCGGCGAAGGACGCCGGCTTTGAGGGCAAGTTCTACACCTTCTACGGCAACGCGCTGGGCGCGCCGGCGGCCATTGGTGAGGCCGGCATAGGCAAGGTGGTGGCCGTGGCCGACTGGCTGCCCAACGTGCAGACCGGCGGCAGCGCGGCGTTCTACCGCGCTTTCAAGGCGCGCTATCCCTTGCCGGCCGACGATTACGTGCACATGCGCATGCAGCTGATGGTCGAGTCGCTGGCCCAGGCGATCGAGGCGGCGGACCGCAAGGGCGGTGCCAAGGCGGGGGCGGCGCTGGACGTGGTGGCCGTGGGGACGCAGCTGGAGCATGCCAAGGTGGCCCTGGGCGGACAATCCGGCACCATGCGGGCGGCCGACCACCAGTTCCAGCAACCGCTGGTGGTGGGGGTGATGGACCGTCTGGGCACGCCGGGCGTCAAGTTTGACGTGGAGGGATCGGGTTACGGTTTTCGCGTGGTGAAAACCATTGCACCTGCCGCAGCCGAGCAGCCCACGAGCTGCCGGATGCAGCGCCCCTGAGCACGGCGGGGTCCCCGGTTTGGCAGGGACGCCCAATCAGGCTATAATCGAGCGGCTTTGCATCCGGCAAGGCGCACGCCTATTGCAGTTCCAGCGTTAGGCGCAAGTTCAGAAACCGGGACCCGCACGTGGTGCGCCAGTCCCCAGATACAGGAAATTGAAATGATCGCATCCAGCATCAAAGCCGCTGTTGTCAAAGACAACGCCCGCAAGCCCGGTGACACCGGTAGCCCCGAAGTGCAAGTTGCACTGTTGACCGCCCGCATCAACGAACTGATGCCCCACTTCAAGACCCACGCCAAGGACCACCACGGTCGCCGCGGTCTGGTGCGCATGGTCAACACCCGCAAGAGCCTGTTGGCCTATCTGAACAAGAAGGACCACGACCGTTACACCGCGCTGATCGCCAAGCTGGGTCTGCGCAAGTAAGCATTGCAGTGAATGACAGACGCCTGAGTTAGGTTACTAGCTCAGGCGTTTTTTACTTCGGAGACGACAAAAACAGAGCGAAGCTGTGTCATTCCAGAGAAATTTGCCCTCTTAAACAGGGCAATTGCGCAAGTTTCTCTGGAATGGCATCGTGTTCTGGGATGTTGACTCCGGGCTTCGGCAGGTGGCCTTTACCTGCCAGCGGGTTTCCGCAAAAAAACCAGGAGAGAAACATGAGCATGTTCAACAAAGTTACCAAGACGTTCCAGTGGGGCCAACACACGGTCACCATGGAAACCGGCGAAATTGCCCGCCAATCCACCGGCGCCGTGCTGCTGGACATGGACGGCACCGTGGTGCTGGCCACCGTGGTTGCCAAGACCGAAGGCAAGCCCGGCCAGGACTTCTTCCCCCTGACGGTGGATTACCTGGAAAAGACCTACGCCGCCGGCAAGATCCCTGGCAGCTTCTTCAAGCGTGAAGGCCGCCCCAGCGAGTTCGAGACGCTGACCAGCCGCCTGATCGACCGCCCGATCCGTCCGCTGTTCCCCGAAGGCTTCTTCAACGAAGTGCACGTGGTCATCCACACCGTGTCCCTGAACCCCGAAGTGGACGCCGACATCGCGGCCATGATCGCGGTCAGCGCGGCACTGTCCGTCTCCGGCATTCCGTTCAATGGCCCCATCGGTGCCGCCCGCGTGGGTTACATCAACGGTGAATACGTGTTGAACCCCGGCCAGACCCAGCGCAAGGACTCGGTCATGGACCTGGTCGTTGCCGGTACCGAAGCCGCCGTGCTGATGGTCGAGTCCGAAGCCCAGCAACTGTCCGAAGAAATCATGCTCGGCGCCGTGGTCTACGGCCACGAGCAGGGCAACATTGCCATCAACGCCATCCACGAACTGGTGCGCGAAGCCGGCAAGCCGGTGTGGGACTGGAAGGCTCCCGCCAAGGATGAAGTGCTGATCGCCAAGGTTGATGCATTGGCCAAGGACAAGCTGGTTGCGGCCTACCAGATCCGCAACAAGCAGGCGCGCACCAAGGCGACGCGTGAAGTAACAACCTGGACCAAAGCCGGTCTGAAGGCCGAGGGCGTGGAGTTTGACAGCGTGGCGGTTGACGGCCTGCTGTTCGACATCGAAGCCAAGATCGTGCGCGGCCAGATTCTGGCTGGCGAGCCCCGTATCGACGGCCGCGACACCCGCACCGTGCGCGCCATCGAAATCCGCAACAGCGTGCTGCCCCGTACCCACGGCTCGGCCCTGTTCACCCGTGGCGAAACCCAGGCGCTGGTCGTGACCACGCTGGGCACCGAGCGCGATGCCCAGCGCATTGACGCCCTGAGCGGCGAGTACGAAGACCGCTTCATGTTGCACTACAACATGCCTCCCTTCGCCACCGGCGAAACCGGCCGCGTGGGCACGCCCAAGCGCCGCGAAATCGGCCACGGCCGTTTGGCCAAGCGTGCTCTGGTTGCCGTGCTGCCGAGCAAGGAAGACTTCCCCTACACCATGCGTGTGGTGTCGGAAATCACCGAGTCCAACGGTTCGTCCTCCATGGCGTCGGTCTGCGGCGGCTGCCTGTCCCTAATGGATGCTGGTGTGCCCATGAAGGCGCACGTGGCCGGTATCGCCATGGGCCTGATCAAGGAAGACAACCGCTTCGCCGTGCTGACCGACATCCTGGGTGACGAAGACCACCTGGGTGACATGGACTTCAAGGTGGCCGGTACCACCAACGGTATTACTGCGCTGCAGATGGACATCAAGATCCAGGGCATCACCAAGGAAATCATGCAGGTCGCATTGGCCCAAGCCAAGGAAGCCCGCATGCACATCCTGGGCAAGATGCAGGAAGCCATGGGCGAGGCCAAGACCGAGATCTCCAGCTTCGCACCCAAGCTCTACACCATGAAGATCAACCCCGAGAAGATCCGCGACGTGATCGGCAAGGGCGGCGCCGTGATCCGTGCGCTGACCGAAGAGACCGGTTGCCAGATCAACATCGAGGAAGACGGCACCATCACCATTGCCGCCACCGACGGTGCCAAGGCGGATGAAGCCAAGCGTCGCATAACCGAGATCACGGCTGAAGTCGAAATCGGCAAGGTCTACGAAGGCCCGATCACCAAGATCCTGGACTTCGGCGCCCTGGTGAACCTGCTGCCCGGCAAGGACGGCCTGCTGCACATCAGCCAGATCGCCCACGAGCGCGTCGAGAAAGTGACGGACTACCTGTCCGAAGGCCAGATCGTCAAGGTCAAGGTTCTGGAAACCGACGAAAAGGGCCGCATCAAGCTGTCCATGAAGGCCTTGCTGGACCGTCCGGCCCAGTCTTCCGAACAGGGTTGATTGGCGCTTGCTAGCAAATCGATAGCTGTCTGCGCAGTAGCGAAGCCGGCTATCGGTTCATTTGGCCATGAAAGTAATCGAAATTGCATCCTTCGGCGGCCCGGACGTTCTGCGTCCGGGGCAGCGTCCTGTGCCCGTGGCGGGCGTGGGGGAGGTGTGCATCCGCGTCAGTGCCAGCGGCATCAACCGCCCTGATGTGCTGCAGCGGGCGGGGCACTATCCGGCGCCGCCCGGCGCGTCTGACATACCCGGACTGGAAGTGGCCGGTACGGTGGTGGAGGGCGACGCCCAGGCGCTGCAGAGCGCTGGCCTGAAGATTGGTGACCGGGTCTGCGCCCTGGTTGCCGGCGGTGGCTATGCCGAGTATTGCGTGGCACCGGCAGCCCAATGCCTGCCGATACCCGCAGGGTGGAGCGACGTTGAGGCTGCCAGCCTGCCGGAAACGGTTTTCACGGTCTGGAGCAATGTGTTTGACCGCGGGCGGCTGCAGGCGGGGGAAACCCTGCTGGTGCAGGGTGGCTCCAGCGGCATTGGCGTGACGGCCATCCAGCTGGCCAAGGCGTTTGGCGCCAGGGTGATTGTCACTGCGGGCAGCGACGCCAAGTGTGCAGCGTGCCTGGCCTTGGGGGCAGACCACGCCGTCAACTACAAGACCCACGATTTCCAGGCCGAGGTGCTGCGCCTGACCGACGGGCGGGGTGTGGACGTGGTGCTCGACATGGTGGCGGGTGATTACATCGCCAAGGAGCTGGCCTGCATGGCGGCGGATGCGCGTCTGGTCATCATCGCGGTACAGGGCGGCGTGCGCAGCGAGATCAACGCCGGTCTGGTGCTGCGCAAGCGGCTGACCATCACGGGCTCGACTTTGCGGCCGCAGCCGGTGGCTTTCAAGCAAGCCATTGCGCAGGCCTGCCTGCAGCAGGTCTGGCCGCTGCTGGCAGCCGGGCGCATCAAGCCGGTGGTGCACAGTGTGTTTCCCGCGGAACAGGCCTCGCGCGCGCATGCGCTGATGGAGTCCAACCAGCATGTGGGAAAGATTGTTTTGACTTGGGGTACAGCATGAAGAAGAAACTCATTGCAGGTAACTGGAAGATGAATGGCTCCAGTGCTTCCAACGAAGCGCTGTTGCAGGCCTTGCTGGCGGGTTCGGCCAACTGGCAGTGCCAGGTGGCGGTCTGCGTACCGGCACCGTACCTGGCCCAGGTGCAGCGCCTGGTTGCCGGAAGCGGCATTGAACTGGGTGCGCAGGATGTGTCCCAGCACGGGGCCGGAGCGTTCACCGGCGAGGTCTCGGCGGACATGCTCAAGGACTTTGGCACGCGGTATTGCCTGGTCGGCCACTCTGAGCGCCGCCAGTACCATGGCGAAACCGATGCCGTGGTGGTGGCCAAGGCGCAGCGCGCGCTGGCGGCCGGCATCACGCCGGTGGTGTGTGTGGGCGAGACACTGGCGGAGCGGGAAGAGGGGCGGACGGAGGAAGTGGTCAAGCGCCAGCTGGCAGCCGCCATCCATACCATTGGCCACTGCATCAGCGAGATTGTTGTGGCGTATGAGCCGGTGTGGGCCATCGGCACAGGCAAGACCGCCAGTCCCGAGGAGGCGCAGCAGGTGCATGCCGTTTTGCGCGCTCAATTGCGGGCAGCAACCGAGCATGCCGATCGCGTTCACATTCTGTACGGCGGCAGCATGAATGCCGCCAATGCCGCCCAGTTGCTGGCGCAGGCCGACATCGACGGCGGGCTGGTGGGCGGAGCGTCCCTCAAGGCGGCCGACTTTTTATCCATCATCGCAGCCGCCCACTGAGCGGATTGCGGCTAGTTATCTATTTAGGAGTTGAGTATGAACATTGTGTTGACGGTTATTCTGACGGTGCAAATGCTGTCCGCCCTGGCCATGATCGGCCTGATTCTGGTGCAGCATGGCAAGGGCGCGGACATGGGCGCGGCATTTGGCAGCGGCAGCTCCGGCAGCCTGTTTGGTGCCAGCGGCAGCGCGAACTTCCTGTCGCGCACCACTGCGGTGCTGGCCTCCGTGTTTTTTGTCTGCACCCTGGCGCTGGCGTATTTCGGCAACCTGCGTCCGGCAAGTTCCGGCAGCGTCCTGGAAGGTGCTGCCGTGGTGGCTCCTGCAGCGGCTGACGCAGCGCCGGCACCGACCGTGGCTGCATCGGGTGCCGCCCAGATTCCTGCAAAATAATTGCCCCTTTTATTGCGGGTTCCCTCCTGAAAGGAGGGAAAATCAGGGTAAACTCCTATGGTTCTGGAGGGCGCAAATAAACCGCAAGGTCCCTCACGCAATCCAGGCATTTGAGAGCCGCCGTCGTGGTGAAATTGGTAGACACGCTATCTTGAGGGGGTAGTGGCGAAAGCTGTGCGAGTTCGAGTCTCGCCGACGGCACCAACAATTCTGTTTGCCCAGGTCAATACCTGGGCATGTATTAACGGTGATCAGAATTTCAAGATGAACCTCGATCAATATCTTCCCGTCCTCCTGTTCATCTTGGTCGGCCTCGCCATCGGCGTGGTCCCGCAGGTTCTTGGTTACATCCTGGGTCCCAATCGGCCGGACCCGGCAAAAAATTCCCCCTACGAGTGTGGCTTCGAGGCGTTTGAAGATGCCCGGATGAAGTTCGACGTCCGCTACTACCTCGTCGCCATCCTGTTCATCTTGTTCGATCTGGAAACGGCCTTTTTGTTTCCCTGGGCGGTGACGCTCAAGGAGATCGGGACATTCGGGTTTTTGGTGGGTATTGAGTTTGTGACTGTTTTGACCATTGGCTTTGTGTACATGTGGCAAAAAGGCGCCCTGGACTGGGAGTGAGTGATGATTGAAGGTGTTCTGAAAGAGGGCTTTATCACCACCAGTTACGACTCGGTGGTGAATTGGGCCAAGACCGGTTCCGTGTGGCCCATGACCTTCGGTCTGGCCTGCTGTGCGGTGGAGATGATGCATGCCGCGGCGGCCCGCTACGACCTGAGTCGTTTTGGCTCCGAAGTATTTCGTGCCAGCCCCCGCCAGTCCGACTTGATGATTGTTGCCGGCACGTTGTGCAACAAGATGGCGCCTGCCCTGCGCAAGGTGTACGACCAGATGTCGGAGCCGCGCTGGGTTATCAGCATGGGGTCGTGTGCCAATGGCGGTGGCTACTACCACTACAGCTATTCCGTGGTCCGTGGCTGCGACCGCATCGTGCCGGTGGACGTGTATGTGCCGGGTTGCCCGCCGACCGCAGAGGCGCTGGTCTACGGCATTTTGCAATTGCAGCAAAAGATTCGCCGTACCGAAACCATTGCCCGGGCCTGAAGGAGAGATATGACTGCTTTTTCCATCTCCCCCGAAGCACTGCGCGACGCGGTGACCGCTGCGCTGGGCGACAAGATCAAACACATTGCCATCGACCGGGGGGAGCTCACCGTGGTGGTCGCGGCGGCCGATTACCGTGCGGCTGCCCTGGTGCTGCGCGATGCGCCATCCTGCCGCTTTGAGCAGCTGATGGACCTGTGCGGCGTGGACTATTCCGATTACAAGGCAGGCGCGTACGAAGGTCCGCGCTTTTGTGCCGTCAGCCATCTGCTGTCGATCAGCTTGAACCAGCGCGTGCGCCTGAAGGTGTTTGCGCCTGACGACGACATGCCGGTGCTGCCCTCGGTGACCGACATCTGGAACTCCGCCGACTGGTTCGAACGCGAGGCCTTCGACCTGTTTGGCATCGTGTTCGAGGGTCATGCGGATTTGCGCCGCATTCTGACGGACTATGGTTTCATCGGCCATCCCTTCCGCAAGGATTTTCCGACCACCGGGCATGTGGAAATGCGGTACGACGCCGAGCAGGCGCGCGTCATTTACCAGCCCGTCACGATTGAAACGCGCGAAATCACGCCGCGCATCATCCGTGAAGATAACTACGGGGGCTTGCAGTAAGCGGTTCGATCCATGGCTGAAATAAAGAACTACACCCTCAACTTCGGGCCGCAGCACCCTGCGGCGCACGGCGTTCTGCGTTTGGTGCTGGAGCTCGACGGCGAAGTCATCCAGCGCGCAGATCCGCACATCGGACTGCTGCACCGGGCTACTGAAAAGCTGGCCGAGAGCAAGACCTACATACAGGCCTTGCCGTACATGGACCGGCTCGACTACGTCTCCATGATGTGCAACGAGCACGCCTACTGTCTGGCCGTCGAAAAACTGCTCGGTATCGATGTGCCGGTGCGGGCGCAGTACATCCGTGTCATGTTTGCCGAAATCACCCGCCTGCTCAACCACCTGATGTGGCTGGGCTCGCACGGCAACGACTGCGGCAGTTCCACCATCCTGATCTACACCTTCCGCGAGCGCGAAGACCTGTTCGACATGTACGAAGCGGCCAGTGGTGCGCGCATGCATGCGGCTTATTTCCGTCCGGGCGGCGTCTATCGCGATTTGCCCGACACCATGCCGCAGCTCAAGGCCAGCAAGGTGCGCAGCGCCAAGGGTGTGGCGGAGTTCAACCGCAACCGCCAGGGTTCGCTGCTGGACTTCATCGACGACTTCACCCAGCGCTTCCCGAAGTGCATGGAGGAGTACCACACGCTGCTCACGGAGAACCGCATCTGGAAGCAGCGTACGGTCAATATCGGCGTGGTCGCACCCGAGCGCGCCCTGAACATGGGTTTCTCCGGTCCCATGCTGCGCGGCTCCGGCATTGCCTGGGATCTGCGCAAGAAGCAGCCCTACGACGTCTACGACCAACTGGATTTCGACATTCCGGTCGGCAAGACGGGCGACGTGTACGACCGCTACTTGGTCCGCATGGAAGAGATGAAGCAGTCCAACCGCATCATCAAGCAGTGCGTGGACTGGTTGCGTGCCAACCCCGGCCCGGTCATCACCGACAACCACAAGGTGGCGGCGCCCTCGCGGGAAGCCATGAAGACCAACATGGAAGAGCTGATCCACCACTTCAAGCTGTTCTCCGAAGGCTTCCATGTACCCGAAGGCGAGGCTTACGCGGCGGTCGAGCACCCCAAGGGCGAGTTCGGCATTTACCTCGTCAGCGACGGCGCCAACAAGCCGTACCGCATGAAGATCCGTCCACCAGGATTTGCCCATCTGGCCGGCCTCAATGAGATGGCCAGTGGTCACATGATTGCCGATGCGGTGTCGATTATCGGCACCATGGATATTGTTTTTGGAGAGATTGATCGATGATCTCTGAAGCCACCCAAGCGCGCTTCGCCAAAGAAGTCGCCAAGTACCCCGCAGACCAGAAACAGTCTGCGGTGATGGCCTGCCTGTCCATCGTCCAGCAAGAGCTGGGCTATGTCAGTGCAGACAGTGAGAAGGCGGTTGCGGAATACCTGGGCATGCCACCCATGGCGGTCCACGAAGTCACCACCTTCTACAACATGTACAACCAGAAGCCGGTTGGCAAGTACAAGCTCAACGTGTGCACCAATCTGCCGTGCCAGCTGCGCGATGGCGTCAAGACGCTCCAGTACCTGGAGCAGAAGCTGGGCATTTCCATGGGTGAAACCACGGCCGATGGCCTGTTCACCTTGCAGCAGAGCGAGTGCCTGGGCGCCTGTGCCGACTCGCCAGTGCTGCTGGTGAATGACCGTTCCATGTGCAGCTTCATGACATCCGAGAAGATCGACCAGCTGGTGGACGGTCTGCGTGCGGCGGGAGACAAGCCATGAGCGCACAAAACATCCTGTCGCAATTCCGGGCTACCGGTGTCCAGACCTGCTTCCACGACCGGCACATCAACCCGCAAATCTATGCGGGGCTGGACGGCTCCAATTGGCGGCTCAAGGATTACGAAGCACGCGGAGGCTACCAGGCCCTGCGCAAGATTCTGGGCAAGGACGGTGGCGAGGGTTTGACCCAGGACCAGGTCATTGCCACGGTGAAGGAATCTTCGTTGCGCGGGCGCGGTGGCGCGGGTTTCCCGACCGGTCTGAAGTGGAGCTTCATGCCGCGTCAGTTTCCTGGCCAGAAATACCTGGTCTGCAACTCGGACGAGGGCGAGCCCGGCACCTGCAAGGACCGGGACATCCTGCAGTTCAACCCGCATATCGTGATCGAAGGCATGGCCATTGCGGCGTATGCGATGGGCATCACGGTGGGGTACAACTACATCCACGGCGAAATCTTCTCCGCTTACGAGCGTTTTGAAGAGGCCCTGGAAGAAGCCCGTGCTGCTGGCCTGCTCGGCAATAACATCCTTGGCAGCAATTTCAGCTTTCAGCTGCATGCAGCCCACGGTTTCGGCGCCTACATCTGTGGCGAAGAAACGGCACTGCTGGAGTCGCTGGAAGGCAAGAAGGGGCAGCCCCGTTTCAAGCCACCATTTCCGGCCAGCTTCGGCCTGTATGGCAAGCCCACCACGATCAACAACACCGAGACGTTTGCTGCGGTGCCGTGGATCATCCGGAATGGCGGCCAGGCGTACCTGGAATGTGGCAAGCCCAACAATGGCGGCACCAAGATCTATTCCATCAGCGGGGATGTGGAGCGTCCGGGTAATTACGAGATTCCCATGGGTACGCCCTTTGCCAAGCTGCTGGAGCTCGCGGGTGGTGTGCGCGGGGGCCGGCAGCTCAAGGCTGTGATCCCGGGCGGGTCTTCTTCTCCTGTACTGCCGGCTTCCATCATCATGGAATGCACCATGGATTACGACTCCATCGCCAAGGCGGGGTCCATGCTGGGTTCGGGTGCCGTGATCGTCATGGACGATACGCGTTGCATGGTCAAGGCCCTGCAGCGGCTGAGCTACTTCTACATGCACGAGTCCTGCGGGCAGTGCACGCCTTGCCGCGAAGGCACGGGCTGGCTGTCGCGCATGGTGGACCGGGTTGAAAACGGCCAGGGCCGCGCCAGCGACATGGACCTGCTGGACAACGTGGCGGAAAACATCCAGGGGCGCACGATCTGTGCGCTGGGCGATGCGGCCGCCATGCCCGTGCGCGCCATGATCAAGCATTTCCGGCACGAATTTGAGTACCACGTTGAGCACAAGACCTGCATGGTCCCGGCTTACGTTTGAGCGAGTCCCAAGATGATTGAAATCGAACTCGACGGCAAAAAGGTTGAAATCACCGAAGGCAGCATGGTCATGCATGCGGCTGAAAAGGCGGGCACCTACATTCCCCATTTTTGCTACCACAAGAAACTCAGCATCGCGGCGAGTTGCCGCATGTGCCTGGTCGACGTGGAAAAAATGCCCAAGCCCATGCCCGCCTGCGCGACGCCGGTCACCCAGGGCATGGTGGTGCGTACCAAGAGCGACAAAGCCATCAAGGCCCAGAAGTCGGTCATGGAGTTTCTGCTGATCAACCATCCGCTGGACTGCCCCATTTGCGACCAGGGCGGCGAATGCCAGCTGCAGGACCTGGCCGTGGGCTACGGCGCTTCGGCCTCCCGTTACGAGGAAGAAAAGCGCGTCGTGACCCACAAGGACGTTGGGCCCCTGATTTCCATGGAGGAAATGAGCCGCTGCATCCACTGCACACGGTGCGTGCGTTTCGGGCAGGAAGTGGCTGGCGTGATGGAGCTGGGCATGTCCAACCGCGGTGAGCATGCCGAGATCGAGACCTTTGTCGGCAATTCGGTGGACTCGGAGTTGTCGGGCAACATGATCGATATCTGCCCCGTCGGCGCGTTGACCAGCAAGCCGTTCCGCTACAGCGCCCGGACCTGGGAGTTGTCGCGCCGCAAGTCGGTCAGCCCCCACGATTCCGCTGGCGCCAATTTGATTGTTCAAGTCAAGAACAACAAGGTCATGCGCGTGGTGCCACTGGAGAATGAGGCCGTCAACGAGTGCTGGATTGCAGACCGTGACCGGTTCTCCTACGAGGCGCTCAACAGCGACGAACGTCTTACCCAGCCGATGCTCAAGCAGGATGGGAAATGGACTACGGTGGACTGGCAGACCGCACTGGAATATGTGGCCAACGGACTGCAGCACATCAAGGCCGACCACGGCGCCGGCGCCATCGGTGCGCTGGTGAGCCCCCACAGTACGCTGGAGGAGCTGTACCTGACGGGCGCGCTGGTGCGCGGCCTGGGCAGCGAGAATATCGATTACCGTCTGCGCAATGCGGAGTTTGACGTCGCTTCCGGCGCGCGGTACCTCGGCACGTCCATTGCGGCCCTGTCGCAGCTGCAGCGCGTGTTGGTGGTGGGTTCGAATTTGCGCAAGGATCACCCCCTGTTTGCCCAGCGTATTCGCCAGGCTGCCCGGGTGGGTTGCGCCGTCAGCGTCGTGGGTGCTGCCCAGGTGGACTGGGCCATGCCGGTCGCGCATACATCGGTGGCTCCTGCCGCTCGCTGGGTGCAGGCGCTGGCCGATATCGCTGCGGCGGTGGCGGCCGAAAAGGGCGTTGCCGCTCCTGCTGCCGGAACTGCAACCCCGGTGGCGCAGGCCATTGCCAAGTCACTGCTGGGCGGTGAGCGCAAGGCGGTTCTGCTGGGCAATGCGGCCGCGCACCATGCACAGGCTTCCAGTCTGCTGTCGCTGGCCAACTGGATTGGCGAACAGACGGGCGCGACGGTGGGCTTCCTGACCGAAGCTGCCAATACCGTGGGCGCCCAGCTGGTTGGTGCAACACCGGGTCAAGGTGGTCTCCACGCCGGGCAGATGCTGGCGGGCGGCCTGAAGGCTGCGTTCTTGTTGAACAACGAACCCGAGCTCGACTCGGCAGCAGGGGCTGCTGCGGCCAAGACTTTGGGGCAGTGCGAGATGGTCGTGACCCTGAGTCCGTTCAAGGCCAACATGGCGTTCAGCGACGTCCTGTTGCCGATCGCGCCATTTACCGAGACATCAGGTACTTTTGTGAACGCCGAAGGGCGCTTGCAGGGCTTCCATGCCGTTGTCAAGCCGCTGGGCGAGACCCGTCCGGCCTGGAAGGTGCTGCGTGTGCTGGCCAACCTCCTGGACTTGCCCGGGTTTGCATTCGAATCGTCGCAGGATGTGCTGGTCCACATGCATGCCGATAACGGGGGCGTGCCCGCCCAGGTTCCGGCCGAACGCCTGAGCAATGCCTGCCAGGTGGCTGCCGACCTGTCGGTGTCCGCCGTGGAGCCTGCTGTGGCTGGCATTTATCAACTTGACGGCATCGTGCGACGCGCGACATCGCTGCAGCTGACGGCTGATGGGCGTGCCGCTGCGCAAACGCAGATTGCTCAGGAGACGCTGGCATGATTGACACGTGGTACAACGCCGGCATGGGACTGGTTCCCGCGGCATGGTGGACGGGCATTGCCTGGCCCATCATCTGGACGCTCATCAAGATCGTGGCCGTGGTGCTGCCGCTGATGGGTGCAGTTGCTTACACAACACTGTGGGAGCGCAAACTGCTGGGCTGGATGCAGGTTCGCATCGGCCCCAACCGGGTCGGTCCCTGGGGCTTGCTGCAGCCCATTGCGGACGCGCTGAAGCTGCTGGTCAAGGAGATTCTGGTTCCGACGGCCGCCAGCAAGGGGCTGTTCTTCATTGGCCCCATCTTGACCATCATGCCGGCAATGGCCGCCTGGGCCGTCATTCCGTTCGGCCCCGAAGTCGCGCTGGCCAACGTGAACGCCGGTCTGCTGCTGGTGATGGCCATCACGTCGATGGAAGTGTATGGTGTGGTGATTTCCGGCTGGGCAGCCAATTCCAAGTACTCCTTCTTGGGTGCCATGCGTGCGTCGGCCCAGATGGTCAGTTATGAAATCGCCATGGGTTTTTGCCTGGTGGTGGTCCTGATGGTGTCGGCCAGCATGAACATGACGGACATCGTCACCAGCCAGGGCAAGGGGCAATTCGCACAGATGGGCCTGGGTTTCCTGTCGTGGAACTGGCTCTCCCTGCTGCCGATCTTTGTGGTGTACGTGATTTCCGGTCTGGCTGAAACCAACCGCCACCCCTTTGACGTGGTCGAAGGCGAAGCCGAAATCGTTGCGGGCCACATGGTGGAGTACTCTGGCATGTCCTATGCCATGTTCTACCTGGCCGAGTACGCCAACATGTGGCTGGTGTCCATTCTGGCCAGCACCATGTTCCTGGGCGGCTGGCTGTCTCCCGTTGCTGCGCTGGACTGGATTCCAGGCTGGATCTGGCTCGGTATCAAGACGTTCGCCATTGTGAGCCTGTTCATCTGGGTTCGGGCAACGTTCCCCCGTTTCCGTTACGACCAGATCATGCGTCTGGGTTGGAAGGTGTTCATCCCCGTCACACTGGTGTGGCTGGTGGTCGTGGGCACTTGGATGCAAACCTCCTTCAATATCTGGAAGTAAGAGGTCCCAACCATGTCTTCAAACAACGCAGTCCGTATGCCCTCTGCTTTCTCGCTCAAGGATTTCCTCTACAGCTTTCTGCTGGTGGAATTGTTCAAGGGTCTTGCGCTGACCGGCCGGTATACGTTTCGTCGCAAGGTAACCGTCCAGTTCCCCGAGGAAAAGACGCCTCTGTCGCCCCGTTTCCGTGGGCTGCACGCCTTGCGCCGCTATGAAAACGGTGAAGAACGTTGCATTGCCTGCAAGCTGTGCGAGGCCGTGTGCCCGGCCATGGCGATCACCATCGAGTCGGACAAGCGCGCAGACGGTTCCCGCCGCACCACGCGCTACGACATCGATTTGACCAAGTGCATTTTCTGCGGTTTCTGTGAAGAGAGCTGCCCGGTGGATTCCATCGTGGAGACGCACATTCTGGAATACCACGGAGAGAAGCGCGGAGATCTGTATTTCACCAAGGACATGCTGCTGGCCGTGGGCGATCGCTACGAAAGTGAAATCGCTGCCAACAAGCAGGCAGACGCCAAATACCGCTGATCCGTCGCAAGAAAGAGTTTGAATCATGAGTATTACGGCAGGTTTGTTTTATCTGTTTTCGGCGGTGCTGCTGTTCGCGGCCTTCCGCGTCATCACGGCGCGCAATCCGGTTCACGCAGCCCTGTTTCTGGTGTTGACCTTTTTCCAGGCGGCCATGATCTGGATGCTGCTGAAGGCGGAGTTCCTGTCCATCACGCTGGTGCTGGTGTACGTGGGGGCGGTGATGGTGCTGTTCCTGTTTGTGGTGATGATGCTGGATATCGACGTGGAAGACATGCGCGTTGGTTTCTGGAAACATTTTCCGCTGGCGGCTCTTGTCGGCGTGGTGATTGCGCTGGAGATGGCGGCGGTGCTGATGGGAGGCTTCCGCGTGGTCGACGAGCCCTCCGTTGCGGCCGCTGCGGTGCCTGGAGCGGCCCAGCTTTCCAATACCAAGCTGCTGGGCAAGTTGCTGTACACCCAGTACCTCTATCCACTTGAAGTGGCTGCTGCCATCTTGTTGGTGGCCATGTTCGCCGCAATTGCCCTGACCCTGCGTGCACGCAAGGACAGCAAGTACGTGAGCCCCGGCGATCAGGTGCGGGTCAAGGCGCGGGATCGCATGACCGTCGTGAAAATGGCTGCAACCCAGCCGGCCGTTGCCGAGCCGGTTGCAGCTCCCACCCAAGCGGAGACAAAAGCATGACGCTGACACTTGGACATTTCCTCTCGCTGGGCGCCATGCTGTTTGCGCTGTCAGTGGTTGGTATCTTTTTGAATCGTCGCAACCTGATCGTGCTGTTGATGGCCATTGAGCTCATGTTGCTGGCAGTCAACACCAATTTCGTCGCATTTTCCTACTACCTGCATGACATGCACGGTCAGATCTTCGTGTTTTTCATACTGACGGTTGCCGCCGCCGAGTCCGCCATCGGGCTCGCGATACTGGTGCTGTTGTTCCGGAACAAGTCCGGCATCAGTGTGGATGAACTCAATACGCTCAAGGGTTAATCAAGATGAGTCAAACCCTGTCTGCTTCTACGTTGCTGGCGGTGCCTCTCGCGCCGCTGCTGGGCTCGGTGCTGGCCGGCGTCTTCGGTACCCGCTTTGGCGGCAACCGGATCGGTCGCGGTACCAGCCATTCCCTGACTATTCTGGGTGTGCTGGTGGCGTTCGTCATTTCAGCTTTGACCTTGAAGTCCGTCGTGCTGGATGGCGCGCGCTTTAACGAAACCCTCTACACCTGGATGGTGGTAGGGGGGCTCAAAATGGAGATCGGTTTCCTGGTGGACGGCCTGACCGCCATGATGATGTGCGTGGTGACCTTCGTGTCCCTGATGGTGCACCTGTACACCATCGGCTACATGCATGAGGACAAGGGGTACAACCGTTTCTTCTCCTACATCTCGTTGTTTACCTTCTCCATGTTGATGCTGGTGATGAGCAACAACATGCTCCAGCTGTTCTTCGGCTGGGAAGCGGTGGGCCTGGTGTCTTATTTGCTGATCGGTTTCTGGTTCAACAAACCCACGGCCATTTTTGCGAACATGAAGGCGTTCCTGGTTAACCGGGTCGGCGATTTCGGTTTCATCCTGGGCATTGGTCTGATCGCGGCATTCGCCGGGACACTGAATTACACCGAGACTTTTGCTAAGTCGGCGGAACTGGCGGCATTGAGCTTCCCGGGAACCAGCTGGATGCTGATTACGGTGATCTGCATCTGCCTGTTCATCGGTGCCATGGGCAAGTCGGCGCAGTTCCCCCTGCACGTCTGGCTGCCGGATTCCATGGAAGGTCCCACACCCATTTCCGCGCTGATCCACGCTGCGACGATGGTGACAGCAGGCATTTTCATGGTGGCGCGGATGTCGCCGTTGTTCGAGCTCAGTGAAACTGCCTTGAACTTCATCATGGTCATTGGCGCCATCACCGCACTGTTCATGGGGTTCCTGGGCATCATCCAGAACGACATCAAACGGGTGGTTGCGTACTCCACCCTGTCGCAGCTGGGGTACATGACCGTTGCCCTTGGCGCCTCGGCCTATTCGGTGGCGGTATTCCACCTGATGACCCACGCTTTCTTCAAGGCCCTGTTGTTCCTTGCTGCCGGTTCGGTGATCATGGGCGTGCACCACAATCAGGACATCCGCTGGATGGGGGGCCTGCGCAAGTACATGCCCATCACCTGGATCACTTCGCTGCTGGGTTCGCTGGCCCTGATCGGAACGCCGTTTTTCGCCGGTTTTTACTCCAAGGACAGCATCATCGAAGCCGTCCTGGAGAGCCACTTGCCTGCGGCGGGTTTCGCATCGTTTGCCGTGCTGGCTGGCGTTTTCGTGACCGCTTTCTATTCTTTCCGGATGTACTTCCTGGTGTTCCACGGCAAAGAGCGCTTTGACCAGAACCCGGACGCCCACCATGGCCACGATGACCACCACGACGACCATGGCGCACACCACGGCCCGCATGAGTCCCCTTGGGTGGTGACGGTTCCCCTGATCCTCCTGGCCATTCCGTCGGTGGTGATCGGCTTCCTGACCATCACCCCCATGCTGTACGGCGACTTTTTCAAGGACGCCATCTTCATCAACCTGGAGAAACATCCCGCGATGGAGGAGATGGCCCATGCATTCCACGGCCCGGTGCAGATGGCGCTGCATGCCGTGTCCACCTTGCCCCTGTGGCTTGCTCTGGGCGGAGTAGCACTGGCGTACTACATGTACATGGTCAACCCGGCCCTGCCGGCGGCGATCAAGCGCAAGGCCATACCGATTTTCAACCTGCTTGAAAACAAGTATTACCTGGACTGGATCAATGAAAACATCCTGGCCCGGGGTGCACGCCTGGTCGGCACCGGCCTGTGGAAGGTGGGCGACCAGACTGTCATCGACGGTGCGCTGGTGAACGGCTCGTGGAAACTGGTTGGACTGGTTTCGGGCGCCGTGCGCAAGGTACAGACCGGATACCTGTACCACTACGCACTGGCCATGATCTTGGGCATCTTTGTGCTCATGACGTATTTTGTCTGGCTCAAGTAGGAGAAAAAGAACATGGGATTGTTGAGCCTTGCGATCTGGACGCCTATCGCGTTCGGTGTGGTGTTGTTGGCACTGGGTCGTGATGACCAGGCCCCGGCGGTGCGTCGGGTGGCGCTGATTGGCGCGCTGGTCAGCTTTCTGGTGACCTTGCCGCTGTACGGCCAGTTCGATACCACGACAGCCGCCCTGCAGTATGTTGAAAAGACGTCCTGGATTGAGCGCTTCAATGTGAACTACCACCTGGGTATTGATGGCATTTCCTTCTGGTTCGTGCTGTTGACGGCCTTCATCAATGTGGTGGTGGTTATCGCTGGCTGGGAGGTCATTACCCGGCGCGTCAACCAGTACATGGGTGCCTTTCTCATTCTCAGCGGGCTGATGATCGGCGTGTTTTGCGCGCAGGACGGGTTGCTGTTCTACGTGTTCTTCGAAGCCACGCTGATTCCGATGTACCTGATCATCGGCATCTGGGGCGGTCCCAACAAGATTTACGCAGCGTTCAAGTTTTTCCTGTACACCTTGCTGGGCTCCTTGCTGATGCTGGTTGCCCTGATCTACCTGTACACCAAGTCCGGCGGCAGCTTCGACCTGTCCGTCTGGCACGCATTGCCGCTGGATCGCACGGCGCAGACCATGCTGTTCTTTGCCTTCTTCGCCGCCTTCGCAGTCAAGGTGCCCATGTGGCCGGTGCACACTTGGCTGCCCGACGTGCACGTGGAGGCGCCCACCGGTGGATCGGCCGTGCTGGCGGCCATCATGCTCAAGCTGGGTGCCTATGGCTTCCTGCGATTCTCCCTGCCTATCGCCCCCGATGCCGCGCACGAGTGGGCCTGGCTGATGATTGCGCTGTCGCTGATTGCCGTGGTCTATGTGGGCCTGGTCGCCATGGTCCAGCAGGACATGAAGAAGCTGGTGGCGTATTCGTCCGTGGCCCACATGGGTTTCGTGACTCTGGGCTTCTTTATTTTCAATGATGTCGGCGTGGCTGGTGGTGTGGTGCAGATGATTGCCCACGGTTTTGTGTCGGCTGCCATGTTCCTGTCCATCGGGGTGCTGTACGACCGCGTGCACTCCCGCGAGATTGCCAGCTACGGTGGCGTGGTCAACACCATGCCCAAATTCGCGGCGTTTGCCCTGTTCTTCTCCATGGCCAATTGCGGCTTGCCAGGAACGGCCGGCTTCGTGGGCGAATGGATGGTCATCCTGGGTGCGGTCAAGTTCAACTTCTGGATTGGTTTTGGTGCCGCCAGTGCGCTGATCTTTGGCGCTGCCTACACGCTGTGGATGTTCAAGCGCGTCTACCTGGGACCGGTGACCAACGACCACGTGAAATCGCTCATCGACATCAATGGTCGCGAGTTCCTGATGCTGGCCCTGCTGGCGGTGGCCGTTCTGTGGATGGGTATTTATCCGAAGCCCTTCACGGATGTCATGGATGTTTCGGTCGCGCAGCTGCTCAAGCACGTTGCGGTTTCCAAGTTGTACTGATCAAACTGAACTGAGAGACGAAAGATGATTGACAAAATCAGTTGGATCACGGCTTACCCCGAGTTCGTATTGCTGGTGATGACCTGCGTCATTGCGCTGCTGGATCTCGGCGTCAAGAGCCCCATGCGCGGGACAACCTACCTGATCACGTTGCTGACGCTGGCCGTCGTGGCCTACATGCAGGCGGATCTGGCCCTCACGGGCTCCACCCTGTACGGCTTTGGCAATATGGTGGTCAGCGACACCATGGGTAGCTGGCTCAAGTGCTTTGCCACCCTGGCGGTGATGGTTACGCTGGTGTATGGCCGGACCTACGCGGGACACCGGAGCATGCTGCGCGGCGGTGAGTTGTTCACGCTGAGCATGTTCGCCCTGTTGGGCATGTCCGTCATGATCTCCGGGAACAACTTCCTGGTGATTTACCTCGGTCTGGAATTGCTGACACTGTCCAGCTACGCTCTGGTGGCGCTGCGCCGCGACAATGCGACTGCAACCGAGGCAGCCATGAAGTATTTTGTGCTGGGTGCCATGGCTTCGGGTTTCCTGTTGTACGGCATGTCCATGATGTATGGTGCCACCGGAACCCTGGACGTCAACGCGGTGTTCAAGGCCATTGCTTCCGGCCAGATCCGGCACCAGGTGCTGGTGTTCGGCCTCGTCTTTGTGGTGGCTGGTCTGGCGTTCAAGCTGGGTGTCGTGCCGTTCCATATGTGGATCCCGGACGTCTACCAAGGCGCCCCGACGGCGATTACCCTGATGATTGGCGGTGCGCCCAAGTTGGCAGCCTTCGCGATTGTCATCCGGCTGCTGGTGGAAGGGATGTTGCCGCTGGCCCTTGACTGGCAGCAAATGCTGCTGGTGCTGGCGGTTGGATCGCTGCTGATTGGTAACCTGGCCGCCATTGCGCAGACCAATGTCAAGCGCATGCTGGCCTTCTCCACCATTTCCCAGATGGGCTTCGTGCTGCTGGGTCTGGTGTCCGGTGTGGTCAATGGTGATGCCTTGTCCTTCGCGGCGAACGCCTACAGCTCGGCCATGTTCTACGTCATCACCTATGTGTTGACCACACTGGCAAGCTTTGGTGTGTTGCTGCTCCTGTCGCAGGAAGGTTTTGAGAGCGAAGAAATCGCCGATCTGGCCGGCCTGAATCAGCGCAGTCCCCTGTATGCTGGTGTGATGGCCGTATGCCTGCTTTCCTTGGCCGGTATTCCTCCGCTGGTGGGGTTCTACGCAAAGCTGGCCGTCTTGCAGGCTCTGGTGGCTTCCGGACAGGCGTTCGGGCTGGCCATTGCGGTGTTTGCCGTCATGATGTCGCTGATCGGTGCGTTCTACTACCTGCGGGTCATCAAGGTGATGTACTTTGATGCCCCCATAACGGCCAGCAGTGTGGTGGCGCCCCTGGACGTGCGCGTGGTGCTGTGCATCAATGCCGCACTGGTACTCGGCCTGGGCCTGTTCCCCAGCGGCTTGCTGGCACTGTGCGGAAACGCCATCCGGCAGATGCTGGGTACCTGAGCGCACACCCGCACGCAGGTTTTTTGCGCCCCCCTATTTAGCGCCTCAACATGTCCACGTCTTTTGCTGTCTGGTGTGTCGTGATCCTGGCCCTGGCGGCCGCCAACTACCCCTTTGTCACACAGCGGGTGCTGGGGCTGGTGGCGTTGCAGAAACCCAAGACGCTTGGTGCGCGGTTGCTGGAGTTGGTCGCCTGTTACCTGCTGGTGGGTGGCGTGGCGCTGCTGCTGGAGAAGCGAGCCGGAGAGATCGCTCCACAGACTTGGGAGTTTTACGCCATCACGGTGTTTCTGTTTCTGACCTTTGCGTTTCCGGGTTTCGTCTACCGGTATCTGGTCATGCGCAAATCCTGACCCTGGCGGGGCAGCATGGATGATCGGCATCTCGTCGAGCGCAGGCTCTCCAGCGAGGAACTCTTCAAAGGCCGGTTCCTGCACGCGTTTGCCGACTCGGTAGCCTTGCCAGATGGCAAGACTGCCGTCCGGGAGTACGTGGTGCATCCGGGGGCGGTGATGGTGATCCCGCTCCTGCAGGACGAGGCAGGGCACTGGCGTGTCGTGCTCGAGCGGCAATTCCGCTATCCCGTTGACCAGGTGATGATCGAGTTTCCTGCGGGCAAGCTCGATGCCGGCGAGACCGTGTTGGCCTGTGCCCAGCGAGAGCTCCAGGAAGAGACCGGCTACCGTGCCCGCGAATGGGCGCGTGCCGGCGTCCTGCACCCGGTGATTGCGTATTCCACCGAGTTCATCGACATCTGGTTCGCCCGGGGGCTCACCTTGGGCGAGCGCCATCTGGATAGCGGGGAATTCCTGGATGTCTTCACGGCGACGCCCGCCGAGCTGCTGCAATGGTGCCAACACGGCAAGGTCACTGACGCCAAGACCCTTACCGGTGCCCTCTGGTTGCAGAACGTGCTCAATGGTACTTGGACATTGGACTGGCACGCCGCCACGGTTGAGCCGGATCGCTGACAATGGCGCCATGAAAGTACTGGACCTGCAATGCACGCACGGGCACGTCTTCGAGGGCTGGTTTGCCTCGGAAGATGATTTTGTGGCCCAGTGCGGGCGGTCCCTGGTGCAGTGCCCCGTGTGCGGTGACCCATCGGTGGCCAAGAAACTGAGCGCACCCCGGTTGAACCTGGCAGGTGGCCGTGACGGCGGGGCGGTGCAGCAGGCCACCACCACGCCTGCCAGCACGGACCAGGCACTGACCGCAATGTGGCTTGCCGTGGCGCGGCAGATTGTGGCCCGCACGACCGATGTGGGTGACCGGTTCGCCGAAGAGGCCCGCAAGATGCACTACCGCGAGACCGAGGAGCGCAGCATACGTGGCACGGCCACAGCCGAAGAGGCCAGTGCACTGCTGGACGAGGGCATTGAAGTCCTGCCGTTGGTGCTGCCGGCCGCTCTGAAGGAGCCCCTGCAATAGGGGCTCCGGCCATACGGGTCAGGGGTAGAGGCCGCGCAGCTCGCGGGCGTGCAGTATGCGCTTGCAGGCCACAATGAAGGTCGCTGTGCGCAGGCTCACCTTGTGGTCTTGCGCGACCTGCCACACACCGGCAAAGGCCTCTTTCATGATGCGCACCAGCCGGGCGTTGATCTCGTCTTCGCTCCAGAAGTAGCTGGAGAAATCCTGCACCCATTCAAAGTAGCTCACGGTCACGCCGCCGGCGTTGGCAATCACGTCGGGCAGTACCAGGATGCCGCGCTCCTGCAGGATGTCGTCGGCCGCCGGCGTGGTCGGCCCATTGGCGCCTTCAATGATCATCCGGGCCTTGATCCGTCCGGCATTGGCGGCCGTGATCTGCTGCTCCAGCGCGGCGGGAATCAGGATGTCGCAATCCACCTCCCAGAACGTGTCGTTGGCGATCACTTCGGCCTGTGGGAAACCGGCCACCGAGCCGGTCGCCGCCACGTGGGCCTGCAGGGCAGGAACATCCAGCCCCGATGCCTGGTAGATGGTTCCGCCATGGTCTTGCACCGCCACCACGCGGGCGCCCGTTTGCGCAAACAGGCGCGCCGCCACGCCGCCTACGTTGCCAAACCCCTGCACTGCGACCCGAGCCGATACAACGTCCAGCCCTATGTGCTGCGCTGCTTCCATGCCCACCGTAAACACGCCACGTCCGGTGGCGTCACGGCGCCCCAGGGACCCACCCAGGTCCACCGGCTTGCCGGTGACAACGCCGGTGGCCGTGGCGCCCTGGTTCATGGAGTAGGTATCCATCATCCAGGCCATGACCTGTTCGTTGGTGTTGACATCCGGCGCAGGAATGTCTTTGGTGGGGCCGATGATGATGCCGATTTCGCTGGTGTAGCGGCGGGTCATGCGCTCCAACTCGCCACGTGACAGGGTCTTGGGGTCCACCCGGATGCCGCCTTTGGCGCCACCGTAGGGCACGTTGACGGCGGCGTTCTTGATGGACATCCAGGCCGACAGCGCCATCACTTCCGACAGGGTCACATCCTGGTGGAAGCGCACGCCGCCCTTGCCGGGGCCGCGCGAGGTGTTGTGTTGCACCCGGTAACCCTCGAAGTGGGCGACGGTGCCGTTGTCCAGTTGGATGGGCACGTCCACCACCAGGGCGCGTTTGGGGCGCTTGAGGGTTTCCGCCCAGCGGGCGAGATGCCCCAGATACGGGATCACCCGATCGACTTGCTGCAGATAAATGCCCCAGGGCCCCAAGTTGTCGGCTTGCAGGTAAGAGGGAAGGGCGTGCCCCGATGGGGACGTGATCAGGGACGAGGCGCTGGAGGGTGTGGCGTTGGCTGACATGGGTTTCCTTGTGGGAGAAGTGATGTCCCGCACTGTAGGTGTGCCCACGGTCCCTGTCTAAGGCCAAGTTTTTTGCAAACTATGCAAAAAATTAATAATCGTGCGTTGACCCGATTTTTCGCATCTTGCCGTCCACGGCGTGCTCAGGCATTGAACTGCAGGGCTGCCAGTCCGGCATAAACCCCGCCGCGTGCCACCAGCTCGGCGTGGGTGCCTTGTTCCACCAAGCGGCCATGGTCCAGCACCACAATGCGGTCGGCCTTTTGCACGGTGGCCAGCCGGTGGGCAATGACCAGGGTGGTGCGGTCCCGCATGGCCGACTCCAGGGCCGCTTGCACCATGCGTTCGCTTTCGGCATCCAGCGCGCTGGTGGCTTCGTCCAGCAGCAGTAGCGGTGGGTTTTTCAGCATGGCGCGGGCGATGGCAATGCGCTGGCGCTGTCCGCCCGATAGGCGCAGCCCGCGCTCGCCCAGAAAGGTGTTGTAGCCCTCGGGCAGGGCAGTGATGAATTCGTGTGCAAACGCTGCCTTGGCCGCCACCAGCACCTCGGCATCGCTGGCGTCGGGCTTGCCGTAACGGATATTGTCCAGGGCGCTGCTGGAAAAAATGACGGCGTCCTGCGGCACGATGCCGATACGCTGGCGCAGGGCACCCAGCGACATCTCGCGCGTGCTCACGCCGTCCAGAACCATGCGGCCGCTGGTGGGATCGTAGAAGCGCAGCAAGAGCTGGAACACGGTGCTCTTGCCGGCACCGCTGGGCCCCACAATGGCCACGGTCTGGCCCGGCTGGATGTCCAGCGAGAAATCCGACAAGGCGGGTTGCAGCGGGCGCGAGGGGTAGTGGAACTGGATGGCTTCGAACGTGACGGCGCTTCCGGCTGCCGGCATGGGTGCTGCAACCGGGTTGGGAGGCGAGGCAATGGGCGATTGGGTATTGAGCAACTCCATCAATCGCTCGGTGGCGCCGGCGGCGCGCAGCAAGTCACCGTAGACCTCGCCCAGAATGGCAAAGGCGCTGGCCAGAATGATGACGTACACCACGGTCTGCCCCAGATGCCCGGCCGAGATGCGCCCGGCCATGACGGCCTGTGTTCCCTGGTACAGACCCCACAGCAAGGCAGCCGAGGTGGCGATGATGATGAACGCCACCAGCACCGAACGCGCCCGGGAGCGTCGGATGGCGGTGTCAAAGGCGTTGTTGGTCGAGGCGGTGAAGCGCTGGGCTTCCCGCGCCTCGGCGGTATAGCTCTGCACGACTGGGATGGCGTTGAGGACTTCGGCCGCGATCGAACTGGAGTCGGCAATGCGGTCCTGGCTGGCGCGGGATAGCTTGCGCACCCGCCGGCCGAACCACAGGCTGGGTAGTACCACCAGCACCAGCACCCCCAGCACCTGGAACATCACGTACGGGTTGGTCCACACCAGGATACCCAGTGCACCGATTCCCATCACCAGGTTGCGCAGGCCCATGCTCAGGGACGAGCCCACCACGGTCTGCACCAGCGTGGTATCGGCCGACAGGCGCGACAGCACTTCGCCCGTCTGGGTGGTTTCGAAAAATTCGGGGCTCTGCTCCAGCACATGGCTATACACCGCGTTGCGCAGGTCGGCGGTGACACGCTCGCCCAGCCAGCTCACCATGTAAAAGCGTGCGGCAGAAAACAACCCCAGCGCCACGGCCACGGCAAACAGGGCTGCAAAGTGCTCGCGCAGGGCCATGACCTGCTCGCCCTTGTCGGTGTGGACCAGTCCGCCGTCGATCAGGCTGCGCAGGGCCAGCGGAAAGGCCAAAGTGGCCATGGCCGCCAGCACCAGAAACACCAGTGCCAGCCCGATGCGCCCGCGGTAGGGGCGCAAAAATGGCAGCAAGCCGGAGAGGGATTTGGGGTTTTGGGCTTTGGCGCGTTCAGAGGTCATGGCTATGCAGGTGGGGGCGGTAGGGCGGCACAACAAGCGGCACCGGAAAATGGGCATGATACAGGCCGTTAGACCTTGTGGTTATTGCGCAAACAGCTTCCAAATTGATAGCAGATGTGTCGCTGCGAGCCCTTGCCTGGCCGTGCGGGGCTCCGCTGTGGCCCTGCGTTTCCATGGTGTTGCGTCAGCGCATCAAGGCAAACATATAACATAGATCAATGATTAAGCGGGTCGGGTCTGCTATTCTTGGAAAGCGGTGTGGGTCAACCACAGTCGCTACAATCCGTTAAGGGGTTGCGGGTTATCCGCGATGGCCCTAAACACTCAACCCACGAGGAAAAATATGAAACGTATCCATTTGGCTTCCTTGGCAGTTCTCGCCGGTGTTACGCTGGCCGCGCCCGCATTTGCTGATCAGGCGTTGGCTACCTCCAAAAACTGCATGGCTTGCCACGCAGTTGATAAAAAAGTGGTCGGCCCTGCTTACAAGGATGTTGCCAAGAAATATGCTGGCGACGCCAAGGCGGCTGACATGCTGGCTGCAAAGATCATCAAGGGCGGTGCTGGTGTGTGGGGTCCTGTTCCCATGCCCGCCAATGCCCAGGTGAATGAAGCCGAAGCCAAGAAGCTGGCTGCTTGGGTGCTGTCGCTGAAGTAAACCGGCGTGCCTGACAGGCCCTTTGGGGCTGCAACAAAAAACCCGCCTTTGGCGGGTTTTTTGTTGCCCGGATGGGCCTTGTGTACCGATGACCTTGTCGCGCTGCTGCAGAAAATTGCAGACCAAGAGAAAAGGGGCCCCGAGGGGCCCCTTTGTTCGTCACGCTGACACGGATCAATAAATGTCGTGCTGCGTGTTGTTGATGTTGAAGTGACCCGTGGGGGTGATGATCCGCGGATCCTTGATCACGGTCTTGAGCTTGAGGGTCTTGTCGTCTACGACAACCAGAGCCGACTGCTTGTTCTTGGCAGACCAGACCGCAAACCACACCTCATCGCCCGCCTTGTTGTACTCAGGCTGCACGACGCGCTTGGCACCACCGTCGTCAGGGAGTCCGGCCCATTCTGCGATTGGCAGCACGGTGTAACCCTTGTCGAGGTTCTTGATGTCATAAACGACGACCGACTGGGACACCTTGGGATCGGGGTTCAGAGGAGCGTCCGAGTATAGGTGGTTGGACTTGGGGTGGCTCTTGATGAACAACGCACCGCCGCCTGGGCCCTTCAGCTTGGCAACTTCCTTGAAGGCGAATTGCTTGTGCTTGACCGGGTCGGTACCGATGAGCGAAAGGGTATCGTCACCCAGGTGGCCGGTGGACCACACAGGACCGAACTTCGGATGCACAAAGTTGGCGCCACGGCCGGGGTGGGGGATCTTGCCCACGTCGACGATCGCTGCCAGTTTGTCTTCCTTGGCATCAATCACGCCAACCTTGTTGCTGTTGTTGGCCGCCACCATGAAGTAGCGCTTGGTGGAGTCCCAGCCGCCGTCATGCAGGAAGCGGGCCGAACCCAGCTCGGTGATCTTCAGCGCGTTCACGTCGGCGTAATTGACCATCAGGGTCTTGCCGGTTTCCTTCACGTTGACGATGAACTCGGGCTTGAAGTGCGAAGCCACGATGGAAGCCACACGGGGTTCGGGGTGGTATTCCTGGGTGTCAACCGTCATGCCGCGGGTTCCCACGATCTTGAGCGGCTCCAGGGTGTCACCCTTCATGATCACGAACTGGGGCGGCCAGTAGGCACCAGCGATGACCAGCTTGTCGGTGAAGTCGCCGTCCTTGCCTTTGTACTTGGACGTGTCGACCGAGCGGGCTTCCAGGCCAATGCGGATTTCAGCGACGTTGTCGGGCTTGGGCATCCACAGGTCGATCATGTTGACGCGGCCGTCACGACCGATCACGAACAGGTAGCGTCCCGATGCCGACGTGCGGGAAATGTGCACGGCGTAGCCGGTCTTGACAATGTTGATGATCTGCTTGGTATCGCCGTCGATCAGCGCCACTTCGCCGGTGTCACGCAGCGTGGTGGAGAAGATGTTGGAGATGTTGTAGTTGTTCATCTTCTTGGTAGGACGGTCCTTGGGGGCAACCGTAACCTTCCAGGTCGACTTCATGTCGGCCATGCTCCACTCGGGCGGCTGGGGAGGGTCTTGCTGAACGTAGCGCGCCATCAGGTCCACTTGGGTCTCGCTCAATTCACCGGAGGTTTGCCAGTTGGGCATGCCAGCGGGAGAGCCGTACGCGATGAACACTTTCAGGTAGTCCGTGCCCTTGCCGATGGTGATATCGGGTGTGAGGGGCTTGCCGGTCGCGCCTTTGCGCAACACGCCGTGGCAACCCGCGCAACGTTCAAAATAGATCTTGCGTGCCGCATCGAATTCGGCCTGCGTCATGGGCGGAGCCTTGGGGTTGGTGCTCTGGAGCATAGGCTCGGCCACCAGTGGCGAGGTGCCAGCCTGGTAATTCTTTTCGGGCTCCGATACGCTCTTCTTGTCCTGCGCAAATGCAGTGAGGGCCAGTGTGGTCAGCGCCAAGGCCGCTACGCGCGACAGCTTTCGGGTTCTCATGTAAGGACTCCTATGTAGCCGAAACCCCGGTTTTAACGCTCTGCCGGGCAGGGCGTGCGCGCTGTGGGTCGCGGCAATTCAATGTCAGCGGGCCTCGTTATATTCTGGCATAACCCGCCTTTCAATATTGATTTAGATCATTGATGCATTGCGTAAGTATCTTTGTGCCTAGGTTTACTACTTAATAATTGACTCGAAGCATGATCAAGATACATATGGCAGTCCTCCTCCGTTCCAGGTTTCGCGCGCTGCCTGTCTGCGCCGCGGGCGTGGCGCTGGCCTGCATGACCTGTGGCCCGGCATGGGCCCAGGCTCCTTCCGGGACGCTGAAGGACGTGGTTGTCAGCGGCTCCCGCAATGAAGCGGTGCGCGACGACCTGCCACTGTCCATGGACGTTGTGACCCCCACGGATCTGGAGCAGAAGCAGATAGTCGACATCAAGGACCTGGTCGCCGACCTGCCCAACGTCTCCGTTAAGCACGCGCCCGCGCGGTTTGGCGTCGCCGGTCGCCCCAACACCACCGGGCGCGACGGCAACGCCGGCTTCAATATCCGTGGCCTGGGCGGCAACCGGGTGCTCATGCTGGTGGACGGCATCCGTCTGCCACGCAGTTATGTGAATGGCAACAGCGCCTTTGGCCGGGACACCATCTCGCTGGACCTGCTCAAGCGCATCGAACTGGTGCGCGGTCCCAGTTCGGTGCTCTATGGATCCGACGGCATCGCCGGCCTGGTGAATTTCATCACCTACGAGCCGTCCGACTTCCTGACGGGGACCGGCGCGGAGCCGAAAAACCTGGGTGGGCGGGTGGCGGCCGGCTGGAGTGGTGACGACGACGGCTTGCGGGTGGCGACTACCGTGGCCGGGCGTGCCAGCGAAACCGTGCAATGGATGCTCACCGGCACGACGCAGACAGCCAACGGTCTGCACACGCTGGGCTCCAATGACGCGGCCAACGTGACCCGGACCACGGCCAACCCGCAGACCAACCGCAATGATTCCCTGCTGGCCAAGCTGGTGATCCAGCCGGATGCCAGCCAAAAGCATGTGCTGACGCTGGAGCATGTGGACAAGAAGTCCGACACGGAGCTGCTGTCCAGCCGGGCCAAGCCCCCGCTGACGGTGTCCTCATCGACCGTGCTGTCCGAAAACGCCAACCAGGACCAGCGGCGTGACCGGCTGACCTGGGACGCCCGTTACCAGCCACGCACGGCCTGGGCGGACCAGTTGCAGACCGTGGTCAGCCTGCAGAATTCGGATGCCCAGGACAACGGCCAGACGCTAGTCAACACGGCCCCCAATGCCCTGCGCACCCGCAACACCCTGTACAGCGAGCACGCCCGCCAGGCCAGCGTGCAGGCCAGCAAGACGCTGCCCATCTCGGCCGACTGGACCGCCCGCAACACCTACGGGCTGGACCTTGCCAGCACCGACATCACCAGCTGGTTCGGGGGCGCCGATGCGGCCCCTCTGCCAGCCTATGTGCCCAAGAAATACTTTCCGGATTCCCGTGACAGCACGGCCGCGCTGTATGCCCAGTCCGAGCTGGGAAGCGAGCGCTGGAGCGTGACACCGGGCGTCCGGCTGGAGCGCTTTGTGCTCGACGTGACCAGCCTGGACGGTTACGGGCAGCCCGCGACGTCCCTGTCGGGGACGCAGTGGACACCGAAAATTGGAACGGTCTTTCGGGCCGCTCCCGAATGGAGCGTGTTTGCCAATTACGCCACCGGCTTTCGCGCCCCCAATGCCACACAGCTCAACGGTTTTTCCGAGTCCACCTCCAGCGGCTATGCGACCTATCTGTCCAATCCCGATCTGAAGCCGGAAACCAGCAAGAACATCGAGTTCGGCGTGCGCGGTCGCATGGACCGGCTCACGGTGGACGTGGCGGCCTTCACCGGCGACTACAACCAGCTGATCGTGGACAAGAAGCTGCTGTCGGGAAACCCTGCCGCCTGTGGCGCGCTGGCGCCGGGCTGTGTCTACCAGTCGGTCAACGTGGATAACGCGACGATCTGGGGGCTTGAGCTGAGTGGCAACATGGACTGGGGCTATTGGGCCGGCGGTCGCTGGTCCACCCCGTTCGCGTATGGCCAGACACGCGGCCGCGACAACGGCACCGGACGGCCCCTGAATTCCATTGACCCGGCCTTGCTGGCCCTGGGCTTGGGCTATGCCAACGGCACCTGGTCCGTGCGCGTGGACTGGCGCTACCACGCAGCCAAGAATGCGTCGGACGTGGACCCGACGGCCGGGCTGAGCAGCGGTACCCAGTACGCTGACATGCCGGAGGCAACCACGCTGGATGTGTCCGGCCAATGGCGCATCCGCAAGGACGTGCGCCTGACTGCGGCCATCATCAACCTCACCGACCGCAAATACTGGTTGTGGTCCGACGTGCAGGGGCTGACGACGGCCAGCGCCGCCACCCTGATCGACGCCTATTCCCAGCCGGGACGTCACGTGAACCTCTCGCTGGTGGTCGATTTCTGAGGGCATACCCCCCTCTGCGGGCTACAGGCGCAGCGGGGTGGCGTAGCCGGTCATTTCCAGGTAGCCGCGTCCCACCAGCCGGTTGTTGCTGTCCATCACCTCGCACAGGCCTTCCCAGTAGATGGCACCGGTGGAGTTGCGGCTGTCGAGTTCCTGATTGTCCACCACGGCACGCACCGTGTAGTGGTCGGCCGGCGTGCGCACGATCCACTCCACCGGATAGCGGGCACGGCTCAAGGGGCTTTGCCAGGTGCGCAGGGGCCGAAACAGCACCTCGCCGCGCCGGAAGGTGAACAGCGTGCCTCCCGAGCGAAACGAGCCGCCGTCCCACAGGGCCTGGCCGCTGGGGTCGCGCAGGCGAAAGGCGGTCAGCGCGCTGCCATCGAGCAAATTGATGCCGATCCAGTCCCAGCCCACCGCCTGCGGGTGCAGCATTTCCTGACTCCACTCATGGTCCAGCCAGGCCATGCTGCCCGCGGCCACGCGGTGGCGCCGGCCCTGCAAGGCCAGCGTGCCGGCGACCTGCAGCTGGGGCACGCTGTAGTAGTAGCTCGTCTGGGCGGTATCCGGCCCCTTGCGCGAGAGACCCTGGTCCCCCTGCAGCAGCACCGGCTGGCTGGGAGTCAGGATGAGCTCCAGCGAAAAATCGGTGCCGTGCACCAGGGTCATGAAGTGGTCGCCCTCGCGTTGCAGGGACCAGTCGCGCAACTGCACGGCGGTGTTGCGGGTGCTGGCCCACGCGCTGTCGGCCGGGTTCTGGCCGCCCTCGGCGCCGGACCAGCGGGCCACGCGCTGGTCGTGCCAGTGTGTGCGGCCCTGCACATCGGTCAGTGCCGCATGCGCAAAAATCAGCTGCCTGGCTGCAAAGCGTGACTGCAGGGCCTGGGTCCGCGCCACCCGCTTGCGAAAGAACGTGACCTGAAAGCCAAAGGTTGCCGGGGTGTCTTCGGCAACGGCGTAGCCGGTGACGTACCACCACTCGGTGGCGTAGTCGGGGTGCGCACCGGCGTCTTTTGGAAACTGCAGCTGCGCGCGCGGCCGGGCCATGGCGGGCGCACCCAGCACCAGACCCGCACCCAACAGGCAGCGTCGACTCAATGGAAAGGACAGCGGTTTCAAAATCAGAGGTCCAGTGGTGGGTGGCAGGTGCCAGCCCGCCCAACTTTACAAGACTTAACCTGCCTCCTTGCCCTGCGACACGTAGCCCGTTCACAATGGCACCGTGAAACTACCGCGCAATGTGACTTGATGACTGCTTACAAACCGGATCGTTCCCCTGTGCACTCCGTCGGCCGGCTCCCGGCGCGGGCTGCCTGGGTGTTGGTGGTGGCCCTTGCCGGCTGCAGCACGCTGTCATCCCAGCGCCCGGCACTGCCGCCAACGCCCGTTCCGGCCGCCTGGTCCGCCACGTCCGGTGCGCCCGCGCCGGCGGCGGTATCGCTGGGACAGTGGTGGCAGCGTTTCAACGACCCCCAGCTCAGCGCCCTGGTCACACAGACCTTGCAGGCCAATACCGATGTGCGCACGGCGCAGGCCGCCTTGCAGCAGTCCCGCGCCTTGCGCGATGTCCGGGCGGCGGGCCTGGGGCCAACGGTCAAGGCGTCCGCGTCGGCGCAGAGCAACCAGACCAACAGCAACACCCCGGCCAATACCTTCCAGGCCGGGTTTGATGCGAGCTGGGAGCCCGATGTCTTCGGCGGCCTGCGCAGCACCCTGAGCGCTGCCGAAGCCGACGCGCAGGCGGCGCAGGCCAACTTGGCCAACGTGCAGGTCTCCATGGCGGCCGAGGTGGCGGTGACCTACATCGATCTGCGCGGATTGCAGGAACGCCTGGCCATTGCCCGCAGCAACCTGGCGGCACAGACCGAAACCTTGCAGATCACGCGCTGGCGTGCCCAGGCCGGTCTGGCCTCGTCGCTGGACGTGGAGCAGGCCGTTGCGGCCAGCGAACAGACCGGCGCCCAGATTCCCGCCCTGCAGACCAGCGTGGCGCAAGACCTGAGCAGCCTGGCCGTGCTGACGGGGCAGGCGCCCGGCGCTCTGCGGGACACGGTTGGCGCCGTGTTGACGCCCCCGGCAGCCGTGCCCCAGCCGCCACCCGACCTGGCACTGAGCATTCCCGCGCAAACCCTGCGCCAGCGCCCCGACGTGCGCGCGGCCGAGCACCGCATCAGCGCCGCGCTGGACCGCGTGGCGCAGGCCGACGCCGCACGCTACCCCGGGTTCCAGATCAGCGGCTCGGTGGGCTTGAGCGCGCTGACGCTGAGCACCCTGACCAACGGCGCTACCGTGCTCAATTCCCTTCTGGCTAGTGTGTCGGTGCCGCTGTTTGACGGCGGGGCCGCCCGTGCCCAGGTGCGTGCGCAGGAGGCGGCGCTGGAGCAGGCCCGCGTGGCGTACCAGGCTGCCGTGCTCACGGCCCTGAAGGACGTGGAGGACGCACTGGTGGCCCTGCAGGGCGACCGCGAGCGCCTGGCGCGCCTGCAGGCCGCCACCGAGGCGGCGGCCAACGCCGACCTGCTGGCGCGCCAGCGCTACGCCAGCGGACTGATCGATTTCCGTACCGTGCTCGACACCCAGCGCACCCTGCTGTCCACCCAGGACAGCGTGGCCACTACGCGCGCCAGCCTGAGTTCCGACCACGTGCGCCTGTACAAGGCGCTGGGCGGCGGCTGGACGCCCGCACAGGAGATGGCAGGCCCCTGAGGAGCCGTCTGACCCCGCAGCAACCCTTTTCCTGTTGACCGACACCATGAACACTCCTAACCCCGCGGCCGAGCCCGCTGCCCCCGAAGCCTCCGACCTGCAGACCCTGCTGGGCGACGAACCGCCACGCCACTGGTGGCAACGCCGCGCGCTCTGGGCCGCTGCCGCCGCCGTGCTGGTCGTGGGGGGCGGGTTGGCGTACTGGCAGGCCAGACGCAATACCAGCACCCAGCCCAGCTATGTGACCGAGGCCGTGCACAAGGGCAACCTGACGCTGACGGTCTCAGCCAACGGCACCCTGCAGCCCACGCGTGCCGTGAACATCGGCAGCGAGCTATCGGGTACGGTCACCCGGGTATTCGTCGACGTGAATGACCGGGTCAAGAAAGGGCAGATCCTGGTGGAACTCGACACCTCCAAGCTGTCGGACCAGGTGCTGCGCTCGCGCGCCGCGCTGGCCGCTGCGCTGGCGCAGCAGGCGCAGAGCACGGCCACGGTCAAGGAAACCCAGGCCAGCCTGGCCCGGTTTGAAGAAGTGGCGCGCCTCTCCGGCGGCAAGGTGCCGTCGGCCACCGAGCTGGACACCGCCCGCGCCACCGTGGACCGCGCCGTGGCGGCCGATGACAGCGCCCGCGCCAGCGTCGCCCAGGCCCGCGCCACTTTGTCTACTGATGAGACCAACCTGTCCAAGGCGTCCATCCGTTCCCCCATCGACGGCGTGGTGCTGTCCCGTTCGGTGGACCCCGGCAACGCCGTGGCGGCATCGCTGCAGGCGGTGACGCTGTTTTCCATCGCCGAAGACATTGCCCGCCTGCGGCTGGAGGTGAGTGTGGACGAAGCCGACGTGGGCTCGGTTGAGGTGGGACAGAAAGCCAGCTTCACCGTCAGCGCCTATCCGTCACGCCGCTATCCGGCCAAGATCACCCGCGTGGCTTACGGCTCCACCAAGACCGACAACGTGGTCACCTACACCACCTACCTGGATGTGGACAACACCGACCTGAGCCTGCGCCCCGGCATGACGGCGGCAGCCACCATTGTGTCGACCGAGCGCACCGGCGTGCTGCTGGTTCCCAACACGGCGCTGCGGTTTGTGCCGTCAAACGCCAGCGGCAAAGGCGTGGCGGCCGATGCGGGTGGCGGTGGCGTCATGTCCAAGCTCCTGCCGCGCATGCCCCGCACTGCATCGCGCAAGGCCGGGGACGCCAAGGGCGCCACGGCCAGTGCCAAGCAGGTCTGGGTGCTCAAGGATGGTCAGGCCATGGCGGTGACTGTGATGCCCGGCATTTCGGACGGCCGCATGACCGAGGTGAGTGGCGAGGGCCTGCAGGAAGGCATGGCCGTCATCACCGACCAGCGCGCCGCGGGGGCCGCGCAATGAGTGAACCGCTGATCCGCCTGCGCGGCATCACCAAGGTCTATGGCGAAGGAGCCACGGCACTGCAGGCGCTCAAGGGGGTGAACCTGGACATCGAGGCCGGCGACTTCGTGGCCATCATGGGGCCCAGCGGATCGGGCAAGTCCACCGCCATGAACACCCTGGGCGGGCTGGACACACCCACCAGCGGCGAATACCTGTTTCAGGGGACCCACGTGGAGACGCTCACGCGTGACCAGCGCGCGCGCCTGCGGCGGCGTTTCTTCGGCTTCGTCTTCCAGGGCTTCAACCTTCTGGCCCGCACCTCGGCCCAGGAGAACGTGGAGCTGCCCCTGCTGTACCGCGGTGAGGCCGCGGCCGCGCGCCACGCCGCGGCGGCCAAGGCGCTGGCCTCCGTGGGCCTCACGGGCTGGGAGCACCACACGCCGGCCGAGCTGTCGGGCGGGCAGCAGCAGCGGGTGGCCATTGCGCGCGCCATCGTCACCGAGCCGGCCGTGCTGTTGGCCGACGAGCCTACCGGCAACCTGGACACCCAGCGCAGCCGCGAGATCATGGACCTGCTGTGGCGCCTCAATGTGGACCACGGCATCACCGTGCTGATGGTCACGCACGAACCCGACATGGCGGCCTACGCGCGGCGCATCGTGCACTTTGTGGACGGCGTGGTGCACAGCGACGAACGCAACCCGCACCCGGTCGGCCTGCAGCAAGCCGATGCGGACCTGCCAGCCCTTGCCACCTCGACACAGGCTCCCTGATGCTGCTCAACACCCTGCTGCTGGCCCTGCGCTCCATCCGGCGCAACCTGATGCGCTCGTTCCTGACCATCCTGGGCATCGTGATCGGCGTCAGCGCCGTCATCACCATGGTGACGCTGGGCAACGGCGCCACCCTGGCGGTGCAGAACCAGATCTCCGGCCTGGGCACCAACCTGCTGCAGGTGCGCCCCGGCCAGCGCATGGGGCCGGGCGGCGGCGGCGGGCCGGCCTTCAAGGAAGCCGACGCCGAAGCCATCGCCACCCAGATTGGCGGCATTGCCGCCGTGGCCCCCGAGGCGCGCACCAGCGCCACGCTGGTGGCCAACGGCCGCAACTGGACCAGCAGCGCCATCGGCAGCACCAACGACTGGCTGGTGACCGGCAACTGGGCCATCGCCAACGGACGGGCGTTTTCCGACGACGAGCTGCGCGCCGGCTCCGCCGTGTGTCTGATCGGCCAGACGGTGCAGCGCGAGTTGTTTGGCGGTAGCGGTGCCGAGGGGGCGCAGCTGCGCGTGAAGCAGATCTCGTGCGAGGTCGTCGGCGTGCTGGCCTCCAAGGGGCAGGGCGCTTTCGGCAACGATCAGGACGACCTGGTGCTGGTGCCCCTGAAGACGCTGCAGCGGCGCATCACCGGCAACACGCGGGTCAACACGCTGCTGGTGTCCATGAAGGACGGCAGTGATGCCACTCGCGTCACGGCCGGCATCACGCAGCTGCTGCGCGAGCGGCGCAAGCTGGCCAGCACCGACGAGGACAACTTCAACGTGCTCGACACCAAGCAGCTGGCCGACACCCTCTCGGGCACCACCAAGGTGCTGACCATGCTGCTGGGGGCGGTGGCCGCGGTGAGCCTGCTGGTGGGCGGCATCGGCATCATGAACATCATGCTGGTGAGCGTGACCGAGCGCACGCGCGAGATCGGCCTGCGTCTGGCCATCGGCGCGCTGGAGCGCGAGGTGCTGCTGCAATTCCTGATCGAGGCCGTGGTGCTGGCGGCCATGGGCGGGTTGATCGGCATCGTGCTGGCGACCGGGGCCTCGCTGGGGCTGGCCCGGCTGATGGACGTGCCTTACACCTTCAACCTGGGGGTCAACGTGCTGTCCTTCGTGTTCTCGGCAGCCATTGGCGTGCTGTTTGGCTACTTCCCGGCCCGCCGTGCGGCGCGCATGGACCCGATCGACGCTTTGCGCCACGAGTGACGCCGCCCCGTCGCAGTCCTTACCAGTCTTCCTTGACCGCCAGTACCGCATCGTGCCCGGCAGCGGCGCGTCCGGCCAGCCAGGCCGTCAGCGTGCCGGCCAGCACCACGGCCGCCGCCAGCGCCAGCAGGCGCAGGGCGGGCACCGTCAGCTCCATGCTCCAGTGAAAGCTCTGCGGGTTGACCACGTGCACCAGCACCACGGCCACGGCCAGCCCCAGGCCCACGCCGGCCAGGGCACCCAGCGTGGTCCACGCCGCCCCTTCCAGCGCCACCACGCGCATCACCTGGCGGCGTGTCAGGCCCAGGTGCACCAGCAGGCCAAACTCCTTGCGCCGCGCCAGCACCTGGGCGCTGAACGAGGCCGCCACGCCAAACAGGCCGATGCCAATGGCCACGGCCTGCAGCCAGTAGGTCACGGCAAAGCTGCGGTCGAAAATGCCCAGCGAGTGGGTGCGAATCTCGCTCGCCGAGCCAAACTCCAGCAGACTCGCCGCGCCGCCGCCCGGCGTGCCGGCCTGCTGGTCGGCCAGGTCGCGCAGCGCCTGCTGCAGCGCTGCCAGGTCGGTGCCGGGTTCCACCCAGAACGCGAGGTCGTTGACGCGTGTGTCGCCGCTGAGCCGTTCAAAGTCGGCCTGCTCCAGGGCGATGCTGCCAAACTGGCGGGCGTAGTCGCGCCACACGCCTGCTACAAAAAACGGAGCTGTCTGCGCAGGTTTTGTGCGGTCTGCAGGCTTGAAATACTCCGATAACGGGGTGTACACGGTGCCCGGCCGGGCGCCGTGCAGGTCCACCATGGCCTCGCTCACGTAAATGCCCGTCTGGCCCGCGGGAACGGGCAGCGCGGGGCCCACCAGGGGCAGGTTCGCACCGTGGTCCAGCGGCTTGGCCACCAGGGTGACCGGGGGCTGGGCCGGGTCGGGCAGCCATTGCAGGGTGCGCTGCGTGCGCAGGCGCTGCACGCCGGGCAGCCGGGCGGCGGCGGCCACATAGGCTGGTTCAAAGTAGGCGGTGTCAAAGGTGCTGCCGCTGCTGGCCGTGCGCACATACAGGGCGGCGGGCAACACGGCGTCCAGCCACTGCGCGACCGAGTGGCGAAAACTCGCCACCATCACCGTCAGGGCCACGGCCAGGCTGAGCGCGGCCACCACGCCGCTGACCGCCACCGCGGCGCTTTCGCGCACCCGCCGCGCACGCTCCACCGCCAGCAGGGGCAGGGCCCGGCGGGCCACGTGTGGCGCCACGCGGTCCAGCACGCTGCCGACTAGCCAGGGCAGGCCGACAATGCCGCCCACCAGCAGCAGCGCCACGCTGGCATACGCCGCCAGCGGCATGCCCCACAGCGGTGGCACCCAGGCCAGCAGGCCCGCGGCGGCGAGCAGGGC